>CAZHPW010000166.1:0-1565 GCA_964534515.1 uncultured Christensenella sp. | reverse complement strand
GTGGTTCGAATCCACCCCTATCCACCAAAAGCCGCCGAGTCAACTCCGGCGGTTTTCTTTATTGAAAGGTTGTGCTTTATGAAAACACCCAAGTTCATCATCAGAAAGCTTTTGCCGGAAGACGCCAAGCGTTTTGAGCAGGCCTTTTTTGAGCAGGGCTGGACCAAGCCGGAGAGCCAGTACGTCCGCTATTATGAGGAGCAGGAGCGGGGGGAAAGGCAGGTCTTTGTGGCGGAGATGGATGGCCTGCCCGTGGGCTATGTGTGCCTGCTGCCCGCAGCACCCGCGGGGCCTTACTCCAATAAAGGCATCCCCTGTGTGAGTGACTTCAACGTGCTCATCAAGAACCGCGGCCAGGGCATCGGCAGCGCCCTGATGGACGCGGTGGAGGAGGCCGCCTTCAAAACTGGGGATGAGGTCTGCCTGGGCGTTGGCATGCACAGCGGTTATGGCACAGCGCAGCGGATGTATATTAAGCGCGGCTACATCCCCGACGGCAGCGGCCTTTGGTACCAGGACAAGCCGCTAACCAACTACGCCCCCTGCATGAATGACGATGACCTGGTGCTCTACCTCTTAAAGGAAAAGCCGAACGTCTGAACCAACCCGCCGCCCAAATATGATATGATGGATAAAGAATACGGAGGTGCGCCATGATTTATGATAACATTCCCGAACACTACATCACGCCGGACCGCTTCCGCGCCATCATTGAAATCCCCAAGGGCGGCAAGAGCAAGTATGAGATTGACAAGGTCACGGGCCTTCTAAAGCTGGACCGTATTCTCTACACCTCGACCCATTACCCGGCCAACTATGGCTTTATCCCGCGCACCCTGTCAGAGGATGGGGATCACCTGGATGTGCTGGTGCTTTGCACCGAGGCGCTGGTGCCGCTGTGCTCCGTTGATGTGTATCCCATTGGCGTCCTTATTATGCTGGACCAGGGAAAGCGGGATGAGAAAATCATCGCCATACCTTTCGGCGAGCCCCAGTTGAACGCCTGGAAGGACCTCAGTGACATCCCGCCCCACATGTTCGCTGAAATCAAGCATTTCTTCTCAGTTTACAAGGAGCTGGAGAACAAGCAAACCGAGGCCGAAGCCTTCCACGGCGCGGCGGAAGCCCGCCAAACCATTAGGGACTGCATGGACGCCTTCCTTAAAAACGATAAAGGGGAAAAGAAATAGCAATTTTCTTGAAAATCCCGCTTGACAATCGCCCGGCGAGCGGATAATATAGGCAAGCGCCTTGTTCGTAGCGTACGGGAGCATAGCTCAGCTGGGAGAGCATCTGCCTTACAAGCAGAGGGTCACAGGTTCGAGCCCTGTTGTTCCCACCATTTCCGTGGCCCGGTAGTTCAGTTGGTTAGAATGCCAGCCTGTCACGCTGGAGGTCGAGGGTTCGAGCCCCTTCCGGGTCGCCATTATGCCTTGGTAGCTCAGTCGGTAGAGCAGCAGACTGAAAATCTGCGTGTCGGTGGTTCAATTCCGCCCCAAGGCACCATTCCTGCGGTAGTAGCTCAGTTGGTAGAGCGCAACCTTGCCAAGGTTGAGGTCGCGAGT
>CAZHPW010000165.1:0-1573 GCA_964534515.1 uncultured Christensenella sp. | reverse complement strand
TGTGCTACTCCATCTCCTACGGCATCGCCTTTGGCTTCTTCTTCTACTGCATCGTCAAGGTGTTCACCGGCAAAGCCAAGGAAATCCACCCCATCCTGTGGGTCTCCACCGCGCTGTTTATCCTGAACTTCGTTCTGCTGGCGATTCTGTAAGAGTAAAAACGACCTCAAACCTCAAAAGAACAGGCATCAAAGCCTGTTCTTTTTTGATAAAACGGGTATGATAAGAGAGAGTAGAAAAACGCAGCAAGGAGCCCTGAAACGCCCATATGACACCCATTGAGGAATACATCAACAATTGCCCGGAAGATGTCCGTGCGCGGATGAGTGAAATCCGCGCGCTGGTGCTTGAGGCCGCGCCGGAATGGCAGGAAAAGATTTCCTACAAGATGCCCACCTTCTATCTGGGCAAAACCAACATGCTGCACTTCGCGCCCTACAAGGCGCACATCGGCATCTACCCCGGCTTTGCGGCCTTGCGGCATTTCGCGGACCAATTAAAGGGCTACAAGACCAGTGTGGGCGCTTTTCAAATCCCGCACAAGAGCGAGCTGCCAAAGGAGTTGCTGGTTGAGATGATTCGCTGGGCGAAGGTGAACCCGCAGGAATGAACGACAAGACGTACGCCTTTGACGCCTTGATTCACAAGGTGCCTGACCTGGATGGGGCTTACATCGAGTTCCCCTATGACGTCAGAAGCGAGTTTGGCAAAGGCCGGGTCAAGGTCAAGGCCACCTTTGACGATTACCCCTATTCAGGCTCCTTGGTGCGGATGGGGACGGAATGTCACATCATCGGCATCCGCAAGGACATCAGGAAGGCCATTAACAAACAGCCCGGGGACACCATTAAAGTGACAATCCGGGAAGATGACGGCAAATAAAATTAAAAGGAGATAGACAATGAGCGCAATCCGAGTGACCGTATGGAACGAGAACCTGCACGAGACCCGTTTTCAGGCAATCCGTGACATTTACCCCGAGGGCATCCACGGCTGCATCGCGGGCTTTCTGAAGGAAGCGGGCATGGAGGTGAAAACCGCCACCTTGATGGAGGAGGAGCACGGGCTGACCCAGGAAAAGCTGGACAACACCGACGTGCTGGTCTGGTGGGGCCACATGGCGCACCATGAGGTGAAGGACGAGATTGTGGAGCGCGTTTACCGCCGGGTCATGCAGGGCATGGGCCTGGTGGTGCTGCACTCCGGGCACGCGAGCAAGATTTTCCGCAAGCTGACCGGCTCTGACAGCGAACTGCTCCGCTGGCGTGAGGCCGGCGAAAAGGAAATCCTCTGGGTGATGAACCCCGCTCACCCCATCGTGGATGGCCTGCCGGACCACTTTGTCTTGGAGCACGAGGAGATGTACGGCGAGACCTTTATCATCCCCAGGCCAGATGAGTTGGTCTTCATGTCCTGGTTTGAGGGAGGCGAGGTCTTCCGCTCCGGCGTGACCTATACAAGAGGCCGGGGCAAGATTTTCTATTTCCGCCCCGGGCACGAAGCCTTCCCCACTTATTTTGACAAGAACGTGCAAAAGGTGGTCACCAACGCGGTCAAGTGGGCCAAGCCCAAC
>CAZHPW010000164.1:0-1580 GCA_964534515.1 uncultured Christensenella sp. | reverse complement strand
GCGCTGATGGAAATGATGAAGTATTCCCTCATCATCATCTCCTGCATCCCGATGATGATTCTCTACCCCTTCGTGCAGAAGCACTTTGTCAAAGGCGTCATGATTGGCGCGGTAAAAGGTTGATTTTGCGCGCAAGCGCTGATCGTTAGCACCCAATTATTTTAAGGAGGACACCCCATGAAGAAACTCATCTCCCTGGCCCTGGCCGCGATGCTGCTGCTGGGTCTGACCGGCTACGCGGTGGCTGAGCAGACCAAGGAAGGCATCATGTACACGACCGGCTTGCCCATCGTGGACAAGGACACCTACACCTTCTCCATCCTGGTGGACGAGTCCGGCAAGGTTGAAGACAAGTACATGCTGCCCATCCTGGAAGAGCAGACCAACGTCAAGGTTGACTGGCAGATCTTCCCCTACGAAACCGCCACGGAAAAACTGGGCATTCTTTTGTCCAGCGGCGATTATCCCGATGTCATCGGCGGCTGGCTGCTGGGTGACAAGGACATCATGACCGACGGCATGCTCGACGGGCTGTACATCCCCCTGGAAGAGCTCTTTGAGAAATATGCCCCCAACATCATGGAAATCCTTGAAATCCCCGGCGTCCGCCAGACCTTTACCCTGCCTGACGGGCACATCTACACCATCCCCTACGTCATCGGCACGCCCCTGGTGGGCTTCCTGCCCTGGATTAACCAGAAGTGGCTGGACAATGTCGGCATGGAAATGCCCACCACCACCGAAGAATTCAAGCAGGTGCTGATTGCCTTCCGCGACAAGGACGCCAACGGCAACGGCGACCCCAACGACGAAATCCCCTTCTCCGGCGACCCGAACAACCTGGCGCTGGGCATGCTGGCCGGCTGGTTTGGCGTGAACGCCTCCTCCGCCGGCACCAACGGTAACTTCGCGCTGGTGGACGGCGAACTCACCTTTGCCGCCAACAAGCCCGAGTACAAGGAATTTGTTGAGTTCTTCGCCGACCTGCACAAGGAAGGCCTGCTGGATCCCGAGCTCTTCACCCAGGATTTGGCGATGTGGAAAGCCAAGGGCAAACAGGACCTCTATGGCGTGTCCATTGCCTATGGCCCCGGCGACTACATGGATACCGACGAGCGCGGCCGCACCCCCTTTGTTCCGCTGCCCGTTCTGACCAGCCCCAACGGCAAGACCCCGGTCTTTGTGCGCGGCAGCTACGGCGTGACCATCTTCCGCACCCAGGCCGCCATCACCGACAAGGCTGAGAACCCCGAGGTCATCGTGCGCTGGTTTGACAACGTGTTTAACCAGGACAACTCCGTTCAGATTCAGTGGGGCCCCTATGACAAGCGCATTGTGAAGGTTGAGGATGGCGTGTTCCGCGGCATCGAGGCCTCCAAGATTTCCGCCGAGGACGCTGAGAAGTACGGCTGGAGCAACGCTTTCATGCAGTCCCTGCCCAAGTACATCAAGACCTCCTACATCCTCCAGGAGCCGGACGGCACCGTCGTCCCCAGCGAGAAGGACGAGGCCGACGCCATCTACCTGCCCTACCTGGATGAGATGATTCCCAAGACCTGGGCGACGGACGAGAAGGACGT
>CAZHPW010000163.1:0-1668 GCA_964534515.1 uncultured Christensenella sp. | reverse complement strand
GGTGGTTTCCTACGCGGTTCCCTTTGAGGGCGCCGGCCTCTGGGGCAGCCTTCGGGGTTACCTGGGCTTAAGCGCGGATTTGAGCCAGACCACCGGCTTGGTCTTCACCTACCAGAACGAGACCCCCGGCCTGGGCGGCCGCATTGACGAGGACTGGTACAAGCAGCAGTTCCGCGGCATCCCGCTCACCGCCGGTCAGCCTTTGCGCTATGGCACTGTGGACGGCAAACAGCTGGACGCGGTCACCGGCGCCACCCAAACCTCAAAAGCGGTCATCAAGACCTTGAATGACATGCTGTCTAGCGAAATCTTTGTCAAGGAGGGCAATTAAATGGCCAAGGAAAAATTCGGCGCCATTTTCAAGCGCGGCATGTTCACCGAGAACCAGGTGCTGCGCGCGGTGCTGGGCATCTGCTCTTCCCTGGCGGTTACCAACACCATGAAAAACTCCCTGGTCATGGGCTTAGGCGTGGCCTTTGTTACCGGGCTTTCCAGTTTCACCTTGTCCGCCATGCGCAACCTCATTCCCCATCGCGTGCGCATGCTGGTGCAGACGCTGGTCATCGCCGCCTACGTGATTTTTGTTGATCTGCTTCTGCAGGCCTTCATGCCTGACATCTCCAAACAGTTGGGCCCCTATGTCGGCCTCATCATCACCAACTGCATCATCATGGGTCGCGCGGAAGCCTACGCCCAGTCCAACCCGCCCCTGCCGGCGCTTTGGGATGGCTTCTTTTCCGGCCTTGGCTACACGATGATTCTTTTGATGATTTCCTTCATCCGTGAGCTATTGGGCTTTGGCACCGTCTTTGGCCTGCAGGTCATCACCACCAATCCTAACAACTACCTGACCATCATGATTATGCCCCCTGCCGCCTTCTTCATCATCGGCAGCATGATCTGGTTCGTCTCCGCGCGCGCGGCCAAAAAAGCCGCCTCGCAGACCAAGTAAAGGAGGGGAGAGAATATGGCACCCAACATCAGCCCCATCATCATTTTTATCGCCTCCATCTTCACCTCCAACATGGTGTTGTCCAACTTCCTGGGCATGTGCTCCTACCTGTCCGTGTCCTCAGAGTACAAGACAGCCACCGGCCTTGGCATGGCGGTTACCTTGGTTTTGGTGCTCACCACGGCGATTAACTGGGTGGTCTACACCTACATCATCGTCCCGCCGGAGCTGCAATACCTGCAATACATCATTTTCATCATGGTCATCGCGGCCCTGGTTCAGATTCTGGAAATGGCGATGGACCGCTACATGCCGGACCTCCATGCCAAACTGGGCATCTTCCTGCCGCTGATTACGGTCAACTGCGCCATCCTGGGTGTTACGCTGTTCATGGTCATCCGCAACTACAACTTCATCCAGTCCCTGCTCTTCAGCCTGGGCAGCGGCCTTGGCTGGTGGCTGGCCATCAACATGCTGGCCGCCATCAGGGAGAAGATGGCCAACACCAAACTGCCCCCGGGCCTCAAGGGTCCCGGCCTGTCGTTTATCATCACGGGGATTATGGCCATGGCCTTCATCGGCTTTTCGGGCATTTTCACCATCCAGTAAGGGGGAGCGAACATGGATTTTGGCGTCATCATTAAAACCGTGGCCAGCCTGGCGCTCATCTCAGGGGTTTTGTCGGTGGTTATTTCCATCGCCGAGTCGGTGCTTAA
>CAZHPW010000162.1:0-1698 GCA_964534515.1 uncultured Christensenella sp. | reverse complement strand
CACCATCCTGGGCACCTCCAGGACGCCTTTCCGCAACATGCGCCTGGTGGAGGAGGACAACGTGGACAAGGTCCACGCCATGAAGATGAACTACCGCGCGATGCGCTTAGACTGCCTGGTCACCCTGGGCGGCAACGGCACGCACAAGACGGCCAACCTCCTCTCTCAGGAAGGGCTTAACGTCATCGGCCTGCCCAAGACTATTGACAACGACATCTACGGCACCGATTTTACCTTTGGCTTCCATACCGCGGTGGACATCGCGACAGACGTCATTGACCGCATCCACACCACCGCCGCCAGCCATAACCGCTGCATGGTCATTGAAATCATGGGCAACAAGGCGGGCTGGCTGTCCCTCTACTCCGGCATCGCGGGCGGCGCGGACGTTATCCTGCTACCCGAAATCCCCTATGAGGTGGAAAAGGTCGCCAAGGTGATTGATGAGCGCGCCAAGCTCAACAAGAACTTCACCATCATCGTGATTGCAGAAGGCGCTTTGACGGTGGAAGAAGCCCAGATGAAGCGCAAGGAGCGCGAAGCCATGTGGAAGGAAGATGAGTTCCACAATGTGTCCCAGCGCCTGGCTTCCGCGCTTGAGAAGATGACCAATGTGGAATGCCGCACGGTCATCCCCGGCCACATGCAGCGCGGCGGCCCTGCGCCTATGACCGCGTGCTGTCCACCCAGTTTGGCGTGCGCGCGGCAGAACTCATCAAGGAAGGCCATTTTGGCGTATCTGTCGCCTTAAAGGGCAACACCATCGGGGAAAACAAATTGTCCGACATCGCGGGCGTGCCCAAGCCCGTTCCGGAGAACGACCAGGTGGTCCGCGCCGCGCGAGACATCAACGTCAGCTTCGGCGACTGAGCGGTCCTTCTAACCAAAAAAACCGGCTTCAAGCCGGTTTTTCGTTTGTGCGCTGTGTTTGGCTTATGCTAAGATGCTTTCAATCTGTTGAGAAGAAGGAGCAGGCCCGGTTGACGGGCAAGTAAGCCGTCACCTTTTCTCTGATGCACGAAATGGGCTGTTTGCGGCGTTATTTGATTAACGAAGAAGGGGAGGGTTTGCCTCATGTGGATTTGCGGCCGCTGCAAGACAGCCAACAAAGACGGATACACCCAGTGCGTGCAATGCTCAGCGCCAAGGAACACCAGGCGCTTTGGCGCGGGCGGCAGCGTGCCGGAGGAGCCCGGTATCGCGCCTCAGGCAGCGGAAAGGCGGATGCAGCCCAAGGTCGAGTCGGTAGAGGCTCCCTCACCCCGCAGGCAGCCGCCGCCCCAGCCGGTCAAACCCCGGCCTTTCCTGGTTCTCGCCCGTCTGGTCGGCGGTGTTCTGGCTGTCTGCCTGCCGCTGTATGTTTTGTTGATCGCGGTCTTAAAGCTCAATATCCTGTTGCCGGTCATCAGCGGCCTGTTCATGGACAACGTTGCGCTGCCATTCCCCGTGGCCGCCTATGTGCTGTACGCAGTTTCAGCCCTTTTGGCCATGCTGCTGTCCGCCTATCCCGGGCTGTCCCTTCTCACGCTTGTCCATATGGCGCGCGGCGTCAGGGGCGGCAGGTAATAATTCACTCGGAATATATTTCCAAAATAAGAAGCCCGCGGTTAATCCGCGGGCTCAGATTATCAAAAAAGTAAATCCAGGGAGGTATCGGAGGGCAAAGCCCTCTGATGGTCATCTGCGGCAGCGACATGT
>CAZHPW010000161.1:0-1724 GCA_964534515.1 uncultured Christensenella sp. | reverse complement strand
TCATCAAGTACGGCTGCGTGTCCGACCGCAAGTTCTATGACGCGGTCAAGGATTCCCTGCTGCTGAAAACCACGGACGGCGCCTACCTCACCATCGCTGAGTACAAGGCCCGCAACGAGGGCAAGACCGAGAAAAAGGTCTACTACACCACCGACAAGGCCCGCCAGGCGGCCAGCATCGCCCCCTTTGAGAAAAAGGGCATTGATGTGGTCATTCTGGACACCCTGATTGATGTCAACTTCATGTCTTTCCTGGAGTTCCAGGGCGGCGCCGATGTCACCTTCATGCGCGTGGACGCGGACATCAAGGGCCTGTCTGAGGAAACCGAGGACGGCAAGGACCTGGACCGCGAGGCCCTGGAAAAACTGGCGCGCGAAGCGCTTGAGATGCCCGACTTGACCGTGCAGCTGGAAGCGCTGTCTGACCGGGATACCCCGGCCATGCTGACTGAGGATGAGCAGCTGCGCCGCTACAAGGATTTAAGCCGCATCTACGGCGACAAGAACGCCTTCCCCGAGCGCTACACCCTGGTCTTAAACCGCGCCAACAAGAGCGTGCAGGCCATCGCCGCCATGGAAGACAAGGAAAAACAGGCGCTCATGCTGCACCAGGTCTTTGACCTGGCCAGGCTGTCCTCAAGGCCCCTGGAAGGCGAAGAGCTCAAGGCCTTCATGGCCCGCAGCAACAAAATCCTCGATCTCTTGGCAAAATAACTCCATTTTTTTAGGAGGGCTTATGAACAAAGTTGAACTGGGCAAGACAGGTTACCGGATTTCTCCCATCATCTATGCCGGCATCGTCAGCATGGACGAAAAGCAAGCGGATTCTGACCGCTACGTCAGCCAGGCCATTGACAAGGGCATCAACTACTTTGACATCGCGCCCAGCTACGGCAACGCCGAGGTCATCCTGGGCCAGTCCCTAAAGCCTTACCGCAAGGACATCTTTTTGGCCTGCAAGACGACGGAGCGCAAAGCCGCGGACGCCGAAAAAGAGTTCAGGCAGTCGCTGAAGCACCTGCATACCGATTATTTCGATGTCTATCAGCTGCACTCCCTCACCACGCCGGAGGACGTTGAGACGGCCTTTGGCCCCGGTGGCACACTGGACTTCGTGCTCAAAATGCAAAAGGAAGGCTTGGTCCGCAAAATTGGCTTCTCCGCGCACAGCGAGTTCGCGGCCCTGGAAGCACTCAAGCGCTTTGAGTTTGACTCGGTCATGTTCCCGACCAACTGGCTGCTGCACATGGGCCAGGGCATCGGAACGGAGCTCATGAAACTGAAGAAAGAAAAGGGCTTTGGCCTGCTCGCAATCAAATCCATCGTAGAGCGCGCCTGGAAACAGGAAGGGGAAAGGGAATCTTCCCCCTGGCCCAAGTCCTGGTGCAAGCCCTTTGACGCGGAGGACAAGGACGCCCGTTTGGCCGGCATGCGCTATACCTTAAACCTGGGCGCTGACACCCTCATCCCTCCCGGCAACTGGGAGTGCCAATCCTTCATGATGGACCACATCGAGGAGGTTTTGAGCCATCCTTATTCCGACAAGGACGAAGCCCTGCTCAAGGCGCGCTTTGAGGAAATGAAGGATTACCCCTTCTTTGACAAGTACAACGGCGGCTGGAAGTAAGCCTTCGTTTTGCCAAAACAAAAAGGACGCAAACGCGTCCTTTTTATACTACTCTAAAACGTTAACGCCTCATTTAACCACTGCCGTTTTGTGATGGA
>CAZHPW010000160.1:0-1776 GCA_964534515.1 uncultured Christensenella sp. | reverse complement strand
ACCTTTTCCCAGTCCCACTGGTCCACATAGATGGAGTGGAGGTTGTCCAGGTCCTCATCCCGCCTGATGGCGTTCATGTCAGTATACAGGCCCTCCCCCACCGGAAACTGGTATTGCTTGAGCGCCTGACGCTTCCATTTGGCCAGGGAGTGCACCACCTGCACCTCGCCGCCGGACTGGCGCACATCAAAGCTGACCGGGCGCTCCACTCCGTTTAAGTCATCGTTCAGGCCGCTTTTGGCCTCAACAAACAAGGGGGCGGACACGCGCTTCAAATTGAGCGCCTTGGTTAAAAAATCGGTGAAGGTACCCTTGATGAGGGCGATACCCTCCTGGGTCTCATACAGGTTCAGGGTGGGGGTATAACCCTGGGGAATCTTCAGCTTGTGCATGCGCTCACCTCACAGAAAAACTGCGCTCAGTGTACGGCAAGGAGCGCGGGAAGGCAAAAAGCGCCTTGTGTTTTTTATGTTCAAGGGTCAAACCGCTATCACCAGCAGGGCAACACCCAGCAGGGTAATCAATGCGCCAAAGACCTCGCGCATGGTCACCTTTTCTTTGAGCACAAAGGCCGAAATCGGCAGAATCATGATGGGCATGAGGCTCATGAGGATGGAGGCAACCGCCACCTGGGTTAATTTGATGGCGACCATGGACATGACCATGCCGATGAGCGTACCCAAGATGACGCTGGTGGTGATGGTGAGCCGGCCGCGGCCAACTTTCAATACCGGGGGCACGCTGGACCACTGGCGCAGGAAGGACAGTAATATCACCATGCCCACCGTGCCGCCGACCAAACGAATCTGCGCAGCGGAATAGGCGTCTAAACTGGCCATGCCGGCCTTTGAGAAGATGACCCCGGCAACCTGGCCCAGGGTGGCCAGGGCGGCAAACAACAAGCCCATCAGCAGGTTTTTGCGTCCGGACTGCCCCAAGGTTTCGGCATTGGCCTTGGCGTTTTGCATATCCGCATGGATGACCCACATGATGCCGGCCACAGCCAGAAAAATCCCCAGAACATGGAGAAATGACAGGGCCTCGCCCAGAAACACAGCGCCAAAGAGCGCGGTAAAAATGGGGTTGGCGGAGAAGATGAGCATGGTTTTCTTGGCGCCCAGGCTTTGAAAGGCGGCAAACAGAAAGCCATCCCCAAAGGAGAAGCCGAAAAAGCCGGACAGCAAAAGCAGCAGCCACTGCCCGCCCGTGGTCAAAGGGAATAGGTGGCCGTTGACCGCCAGGGTCAGCAAGCTGACAGTGATGAGGCCTCCGAATTTGGTTAGAAAGTTGAGCGCCCAGGCTGAAAAGCCTTTGCCATGGAACTCCACCATCAAGCTGTTGATGGTCCAGCACAAAGCCGCGAGGAGGGCTGCGCCTTCACCGATGAAGCCCATATCAGGCCTCCTTTTAAGTACTTCCGGGCTTACTTGTGCCGGGTGCTGGGGCGGCGCTTGCGCGCGGACTGGGGCTGTTTTTTCTCAATGGGCTTTTCTCCGCGCAGGTTGAAGAGCTGGTCGCGCAGTTTGGCCGCTTTTTCAAAGTCCAGGTTCTGCGCGGCGGTCAGCATCTGATCCTCAATGTGGCTGGCTAGGGCGCGCCTATCCTCCTCTGACATGCCGGCGTCGCGGGCGTCCTCTTCGGACAATTCCGCGATGGCGATGAGGTCGCGCACGGCGGTCATGATGCTCTCCGGCGTGATGCCATGCGCCTGGTTGTAGGCCTCCTGGATGCCGCGGCGGCGGTTGGTCTCGGCAATGGCGCGCATCATGGAGTCCG
>CAZHPW010000159.1:0-1846 GCA_964534515.1 uncultured Christensenella sp. | reverse complement strand
GGAGGGAAAAATGGACGAATTTCGTATTTTATCCACCACCGCCATATTGGGCTACGGGTTTCCTGTCGCCTCCTTTGAAGAGGGCATGAAGCGAAAGCCGCACCTCATCGCGGTGGACGCGGGCTCCACGGATCCGGGTCCCTACTACCTGGGAGCCGGCGTCTCCTTTACCGACAGGGACGCCGTCAAGCGGGACCTGGAGTTGATGCTGTTGGCCGGCG
Organism: uncultured Christensenella sp.; assembly: GCA_964534515.1. Lineage (GTDB taxonomy): Bacteria > Bacillota > Clostridia > Christensenellales > Aristaeellaceae > UBA6115. Next base: position 1,625 of record CAZHPW010000159.1, on the reverse strand, counting down.
TGCGTGAAAACATCCCCGTTGTCATCGGCACCGCCGGCGGCAGCGGCGGGGACAAGCATCTGGAATGGAACAGACAAATCATCCTGGACATTGCGAAGGAGAACGACCTTCATATCAAGATGGCGGTCATTCACGCCGAAATCCCCAAAGAAAAAATCAAGGAAGCCTTTCACAAAGGGAAAATCAAGCCCCTCTCACCGGCGCCAGAATTGAGCGAAGAAAACCTGAATGAAACCGTCAGCATCGTCGCCCAGATGGGCATTGAGCCGATTATCAAGGCGCTGGATGAAGGCGCGCAGGTTGTGCTGGCCGGACGCTGCTATGACCCGGCCGTCTTCGCGGCGCCTGCTGTCCGCGCCGGGTTTGACCAGGGCCTGGCGGTGCATCTTGGCAAGATTCTGGAATGCGCCTCCATTGCCGCCACACCCGGCTCCGGGTCTGACTGTATGTTTGGCTACCTCAGGCGGGACCATTTTGATGTGGAGCCGCTCAATCCCATCCGCAAGTGCACCACATTGTCCGTGGCCGCCCATACCCTGTATGAAAAGACCGACCCCTACATCCTCCCAGGCCCCGGTGGTCACCTGGACCTGAAGCAAACCAGGTTTGAGCAGGTCACCCCCTCCATCGCCCGGGTGTCGGGCAGCCGGTATGTCCACGCCAACCCCTATACCGTGAAGCTGGAAGGCGCAAAGCGCATCGGCTACCGCACGGTTTCCATCGCGGGCGCACGCGATCCGATTTTGATTGAGCGCATCGATGAGATTGTGGAAGGCGTCAGGGAGCGGGTGAAGGACAACTTCAAAGCCCGTAACATCAAGTATGATTTGCTCTTCACCATCTACGGCCGGGACGGCGTCATGGGCAGCCTGGAGCCGAGGCGGTACCCGGAAGGGCATGAAATCGGTATCGTGATTGAGGCGGTCTCCGATACCCAGGCGCACGCGGACACCATCTGCGCTTGCGCCCGCTCCACCATGCTGCACTACGGGTATGAAGGCCGCCGCGCCACGGCGGGCAACCTGGCTTTCCCGTATTCGCCGAGCGATTTCCATGCCGGCGAGGTCTTCGTGTTCAGCGTCTACCACCTGCTTGAGGTTAGTGACCCCTGCCTGTACTTCCCGATTATGATGGAGGAGGTTTAAGATGCAAAAGTCCATCACGGAGCTGACAAACATCATCAGAAGCAAAAACAGCGGGCCATACGAGTTGACCATGGATTTGATGTTCACCTCGCGGGAGAATTACCGCCATGTCTGCGACCAAAACCTGATCAACCCGGAATTGATTTGCAAGCTTTACCAGATAACGCCGGACAAGGTCATCGGCATTGTCCACTTTGACCCGGCCAACGCCATCAAGGTCACCATCAAGCGGCCCATCTGCTCAGGTGACCTGGGCGAGACCGATGTCTACGGCGCGCAACAACACGCGCCCTTGCTTGACATCATGGTTGATTTCCCCGAATGAGGAAGGAACAATGAGCCTGATTTCCAGCCCGGAACCGCTGTACAGCGTCTATTTCGCGCCCCGCGGCTACGCGAGGATGATTCAGATCGGCCATTACACCGCCCAGCGCCATTTGTTCGCAATGGACAAATTAATCGGCGTCATTGGGGACGCGG
>CAZHPW010000158.1:0-1860 GCA_964534515.1 uncultured Christensenella sp. | reverse complement strand
CCAGGACGGTCATGGACTCAATTGCGGACATGATTTCTTCGCGGTTCATTTAAAGATTCCTCCATTTAATTTAAAAAATTTATTTTGTGGGATTACTCGTTGCCTTCTTTTTGCTTGCGGACTGCATCCACAGCATAAACCAGGGAGCGCAGGGTGGCGCTGAGGACGCCGACGAAGTTGGTAATCGGGGCGTTCAGGCTGCCCATCATCTTGGCCACCAGCACCTCGCGCGGCGGCAGCTTGGACAGGGCGATGACAGCGTTCTTGTCAACCACCTTGTTTTCGACGATACCGGCCTTGATGGTCAGTTTGTCGGACTTGGACTGGTCAATGAATTCGGTGATGATTTTGGCGGGGGCAACCTCGTCCTTCATGCCAAAGGCAAAAGCGGAGGGGCCGACCAGCAAGTCATCAAGGCCTTCAATACCGGTCTCCTTCAGAGCGCGCTGTATGAGGGAGTTCTTCAGGACCACGTAATCAACACCGGCTTCGCGGAATTTCACGCGCAGGGCGGTAATCTCTTCAACGGTGATGCCTTTGAAATCAACCATGACCATGCTCTTGGAGTTGTTGAGGCGTTCCACAATCTGGGACACTTTCAACACCTTGTTCTCAAGATTCTTGTTCATCTTCTTTTCCATGTTTTCTTGTTCACCTTCCTTCCGGCTAAAAGTAAAAGCCCCTGTGCAACTGGCACAAGGGCATCTAAAAAACATGCTCTCGCACCTCGGCGGGCGGTCTTCACCATTAATGCGCTGAGCGCAGCCTGCTGTCTTTGGCACCGGCTTTCAAAGCCGCTGGTAATTTACCACATCCCTTTTTACCTGTCAAGCATCCGTTTTCAAGTCCTTCAGCATCCTGACTGCCGCCTTGATGCCAATCACGGGGTCAAGGGTTGGCAGGTATTCAAGCCCGATGTGAACGGCATAGCCCCAGTCTTTTAATTTCTTAAATATGTGTGGGTAATTCAGCTCACAATCAAGGTGCGGCTCGTGCCTGCCCGGGACGCCGGCGATATGGACATGGGCAATCAGGTCCAGGTTCTCCCTCAGGCTCATGAGGATGTTCACTTCTGTGACCTGCTGGTGATAGATGTCATACAGCAGCCTGATCTTTTCGCTGCCCACACTTCGGATAATGTCAAAGCCTTCCTTTGCATGGGTCAGGTAGGTCCCTTTGTGGTCCACCAGGCTGTTGAGCGGCTCTATGCACAGCGTGACCGGCTGGCCTTCAAGCACCCTGGCCGCTTCTCTCAATCCTTCGACTATCGCTTCATGCTGCTTCTGGCGCGGTACGTCCTTTAGTTCCTGGCCCACCTGGGTGATGAGGATGGGGCAGTGGAGGTATTCGGCGGCGGCAATGCTTTCTTTGAGCCCTTCCATGAACTCGGCGCGTTTGCCGGGGTCGTTGAGAACAAAGGCTTTTGTGCACATCGCGGCCAGGTTCAGCTTGTTCTCCCTCAATCCCGCCTTGATGTCGTCCAACTCCTTGCCTTCCCATCCCCAAATCTCTACCGTATCAAGTCCCGCGCGCCTGACTTGCGCCATTGCTTTCACTATAGGTATCCCTGGAAAGAGGGCCGGAAGGCAAACGGACAGTTTCATCATCTTGCTCCTTATTGTCTTTGAATGAGTGCATCATATCATCGCTAGTTTCCGGTAACAAGGTTTATATTTCTTTTTATTATAGGAAAGAACTCGTGAGGCACCGGACAGGGGATGTACATTTCGGTCATCGGCTGTCCTTGAAACTGAAAAATTTGGGAAAGTGGAAAATGTCCGAAAAAAGTGCTTGACTTTGGTGCAGCGGGGGTGGTATATTATTCGGGCACCCCAAACGGGTGCGCGGACCTTGAAAACG
>CAZHPW010000157.1:0-1950 GCA_964534515.1 uncultured Christensenella sp. | reverse complement strand
GCTGGCAAAGGACGCCAAGATGGTGCACCTGAAGGACTTCTATGTCCGCAAATCCAACCCCGGCGACACCGCCCCCAACTACCAGCAGGGCGCCTGGTTTACTTCAAAGGGCGGCACCTTCCTGCGCGGTTCCATCCTGGGCCAGGGCGACCTGGACGTGCCCGGAACCATCAAAGCCCTCAAGGAAGCCGGCTACAAGGGCGACATCGCCATTGAGTTTGAGGGCATGGAAGAGGCGCGCTACGCCTCCGCTGTCAGCATCCAGAACGCCAAGAGGTTGGCGGAGAGCGTTTAAGGACGAGGGACGGAGGGGACGAGGGGACGAGGAACGACCGCTTTTTTGAAAAAAAGCGGTGCAAAAAACTTTAATATCTGTTAGGTAATATTTACTACCCCTGTTCATGGTGACATGAATGGGGGTTGTTTAGTGTGTTGGAAGATGTTTTTTGCGCTTTGTATTGAGGATGATGAGGAGCAGGATGAGCGCGGTCAGCGCTTCGCTCAGGGAATGCACGAACCAGATGATGTCTCGCCCAAAGAGCCTTGGCAAAAGCAGCATCAAAATGGGCGGGAAGAACAGGCTGCGACCCAATGACAAGGTCAAAGCCCTGCCCGTTTTGTGGATGGACTGCCAGTAGACGATGAACAGGATGTTGATGCCGGCAAAGACAAACAAGCTGAAATAAGGCCGGGCTTTCTGCGTGACAAAGTCCACCAGTTCCATATCTCCCGGGCTGAACAGCAAAAAGAACTGCCTGGCAAACAGCATGACCAGCGCCGTAATCACAAGCCCGCTTACAACAAACACCCGCAGCGCGAAAGCGTGCATTTTTCTATACGCCGCTTTGTCCTTTAAGCCATGCAGATAGCTGTACACCGGCTGCAGGCCTTCCGCCATGCCCAGAAACAAGGTCAGTATCAGCAGCATCAGATAGCCGATGACCAGGTAGGCCGCCAGCCCCAAATCGGAAAATCCGTACCGTACAATCGCCAAATTATATACAAGTGTAATAATCCCGATGGAAAACTCCATAATGAACGCCGGAAAGCCCAGCGTCACCACGCGCTTGAGCGTGCCCAGCCTGACCCCTGTCTGACGCAGTTTCAGACTGCCCTTCCCCATAAAGAAGTGCGGCAGCAACACCACAATCGCGAACACCGGGCCCAGCGCCGTGGCCAGCGCCGCCCCCGCGATGCCCATGTTCAAGGGGTACATGAACACATAGTCCAGCACAATATTGGATACCGCGCCTAGCCCCATCGCCGCCATCGCCAGCTTGGGCTTTCCGTCATTGCGCGCCAGCCCGCCCAACAGAAAGCTTAGAAAGCTAAACGGCGCTGAGGTCAGAATGTACCACAAATAGGTCGCCGCTTCCTCGTGAATCTCCGGTCCCGCGCCCAGGAAACGAACCAACGGTTCCAAAAACACGTTGCCAAGTACGGCCAATATGAAGCTAAACCCCAGCGCGAACATCACCGACAGGCTCGCGACCCGGCTGGCCTCCTCCGCCCGCTTGTTCGCCAACAGACCGGACACCAAAATCCCTGCCCCTGAGGCAATCGCCAGGGACAGCGCCAGGAAAATCTCAATCAGCGGCACTGAAACCGCCGCCGCGGCCATCGCCTCCCGGCCCAGCCGGTTACCGATAAACACCCCGTCCACAATGAAATACGCCGAGTTGAACAACAGCCCCAGCATCTGCGGCAGGGCATACCTCACAAACAAACGGCCGGTGGATTGATTCTGCATCCCTTTTCCTCCAAAAAAATAAGCCCGCGCGCATTTCTTCTATCGGCCTAACGAAATGAGCGGAGCGGCACCCGGCGGCGCTGGCATGATGGTAAAGCAGAGGGCTGGTGTTGTCAAGGTGGAGTGGGACGGGGACGGGGACGGAGGGGACGGAGGGGACGGAGGGGACGGAGGGGACGGAGGGGACGGAGGGGACGGAG
>CAZHPW010000156.1:0-1964 GCA_964534515.1 uncultured Christensenella sp. | reverse complement strand
GCGTGCGCTCGCGCAGCTCTTTTACCATTGCGGAAGTAATTTCCATTGTCAATTCTCCTTTATCTGTCGAGGCTCAGGCGATTATTCCTGGGCAGCTTCTTCGGTTTCTTCGGTTTCAACATCGGCCTGGGCGCCCTGCTTGCCTTCAAGGACGGCGTCAGCCATCTTGCCGGAAATCAACTTGACAGCGCGGATGGCGTCGTCGTTGCCGGGGATGACATAGTCCACCAGGTCAGGATCGCAGTTGGTATCAACAATGGCGATGACCGGGATTTTGAGGGTGCGGGCCTCGGCGATGGCGATGGCTTCCATGTGGGGGTCGACCACGAACAGCGCGCCGGGCAGGCCTTTCATGGTGCGGATGCCGCCCAGGTTGGCGTTGAGCTTCTCACGCTCGTGCATGAGCTTGACGACTTCTTTCTTGGGGAGCACATCAAACTGACCGTTGGCTTCCATCCTGTCGATTTCGTTCAAACGGTCCACACGGGAGCGGATGGTGCGATAGTTGGTGAGCATACCGCCCAGCCAGCGGCGGTTGACATAGAACATGTTGCAGCGCTTGGCTTCCTGCTCGATGGATTCCTGCGCCTGCTTCTTGGTGCCCACAAACAGAATGGACTTGCCTTCCATGGACAGGTTGCGCACGAACATATACGCTTCTTCGATCTTGCGGACAGTTTTCTGCAGGTCGATGATGTAGATGCCGTTGCGCTCGGTGAAGATGTAGGGGGCCATTTTGGGGTTCCAGCGGCGGGTCTGATGTCCGAAGTGGACGCCTGCTTCCAGCAGGGACTTCATAGAAATGATAGCCATGGGTTTCCTCCTTGTTTTTGCCTCCGCGGGCTTCATCCTGTGCTGCGACCGATGAAGGCACAAGCGCACAGTCGACCCGCGTGTGTAATGCCCGAAAAGTATAGCAAAGGTTCAGAAAAAATGCAAGCGCGAATCTTGGGTTCCTCCCAAGTTTTTGGGGTTGAAACGGGTTAAAAGTCCACCCGCAGGCCGTCATGGGCGACAAGGTAGCCGGCCGGAGCCAAGCGCTCCTCCAGTTCGCTGTGCAAAAGGCCGCCGTTGTGGGAGAAATGGGTGGCGACCAGGACGGTGCTGTCCATCATATTGCCGTTTTCTTTTAACCGCTGTTTCATCTCGAGCAGGTCAGGGACGCCCATGTGGTTGCTGCCTTCCTTGGTTTGGCCGCAGGTGCAGTCCAGGCTGATGAGGTCAAAGGGCTTGTCCTTGATGTGCGCCCAGGTATGAGCCGGGAAGACACCTGTATCATTGCCGTACAGCAGGCGCTTTCCCCCGCCCTCTATGATATAGATATAGCAGCGTTCCCCCTTGTCATGCGCGGCCAGAAGGGGCGTGACCGAATAAGCGCCAATGGAGGCAGCGGCGTAGGGCTCCAGCTGCACACAAGCCATTTTCGCGTCCTCATAGCTGTGCGCTATGCCATTCAAATAATCGTCCATCCTGCGCTTAACTGCGTCATTGCCATAGATGGTCAAGAGGCCTTCCGTCACACAAAAGCCCTTGAGCCGGTAGAAAAACTCATCCGGATAAAAATGGTCCTGATGGGTATGGGTGATGAGCAGATGAGCGATATTGGGCAGGTCAACGCCATGCTGTACCATGTGCCAATAGCTGTCAGGCGGGAAATCCACCAGCAAGGCATCGTCAATGATGGCCTGGGAGCGGGTTCTGATGTCCTTGCCGCCCGATTTCATGCTCTCCCGGCAAACCCTGCACCCGCAGAAAATACCCGGCGTGCCCTCCGCCGCCGCGGTTCCCAAATACCTGATGAACATCGCAGTACCTCACAAGTTCTATTGATATTTTCTCCTCTTTGTTCATACCGCAAGCGGGCAGGCTTGTCAAACGGCAAATGCACACAGTGTTGAATGGTCAAGCCAGTTAGTGTAAAGTTGTTGTAGGTAGCATCTGGACAAGTGGAGCCTCGCAAGCTC
>CAZHPW010000155.1:0-2027 GCA_964534515.1 uncultured Christensenella sp. | reverse complement strand
CGCTTGATGGTGTTGTTGTACAGGTATGTGGAGGAGCTTTCCGGCACCGCGATTTCATCAATGACCCAAGGCCTGAAGGAGAAGGGAATGAACAGGTTGGTCACAATGGGGCCCCAGAGCTCGCCATGGTTGCAGGTGAAGATGAGGCTGGTGTCCGGGTCGTGGATGACCTTTTCAGCGCCGATGACCTTAGAATAAAAGAAGGGGCGCAAAAGAATGATGATGAACTTGATGCCGTAGCGCCTTTTGTGCACCTTGATGACCAGGTTCTCCAACTGCTTTTGAAGGGGGATGTTGGTCTCCCCGTTTTCTTTTAGGCGCAGGAAGGTGCGCGTTTTTTCAACCACGCGGCGGTCAAGCGGCACGCGGAAGGCAACCGGGATGGCGATGGCCACCAGCGCCAGGGCCGGCAGGAGCAAGAGGGGCTGAACGGTCAGGGTTAATTGGTCGTAGGTGCCCTTGTTTTCAGACAGCAGGGTGATAAGGGCAAGGCCGACCAAGGCAATCATCCCGCCGATTAAGGCGGCGTATTCAGACAGCGCCAGGTGGGTACGCAGCAAGGCGTCATCCTGGGGCACGCCCAGAGCGAAATGCACCACGTCACGCATGTCCTTTTCCAGGGTCTCCAGCGCAACCCCTGCCATGGTCACCCCGACCGTGCACAGCGCGAGCGCCGCGTAGCTGAAGCCCAGGACCAGGTTGATGGTATAAAAGGCGAAGGAAATCAGGCTTAAGAGCCAGAGCATCAGGCCGATGATAAGCGTGGAGCCGGGCTCCAGCTTTTTAAACACGATGGTATGCCGCAATAGAAGGCCGGTCACCCAGCGGGCGAAAATGGCGCAGACCAGGGAAATCAACAGGCTGGAAAACAGGCTGCCCGCAGTGGTGCCAATGAAGGTGAACATGATAATCATGGTGACCTGAAGGGCAGTGACCACAATCATCATGACCGTGCGGAAGACCTTGTAGGCGTTGACCTGGGCAAGCTGGTGGTCTTCCTTTAACAAAGCCCAGCCGGCGACGCTGCCGGTCAGCTCCCTGGGGTCTTCCTTTCTTAACGTCAAAAAACGGAAGACGCAGCACAGCAAAAAGCCGCCCAGGAGGTACCAGGCGGTGTTGGTGCTCTGGCTGAAAAAGAGGATGAGGGCCGCGATGCCGGATAAGAGCAGCATCATCTCCGCCACGCGCAGCAACCTGCGCTCCCGCCTTAAGCCTTTTTTATAGCCGTTACGGTTAATGCGGGCGGCCAATTCATTCATCGCCATGACCAAAAAGGCCAGGGCGAACACCAGCCACAGGAGCGGCAAATCCACCGCCAGAGGATAAATAAAGAGGATGGCAAAGGCCATCAAGCCGCACAGGACGCCCAGCACAATGCCGGTAACGCGCATAACCCGGGGCAGGCGCTTAAAATCCCCCGGCAGGATGAGCTTTGAAAACAGCACGATGACCTGCCCGATGATGTACAAAGCGCCGCCCAGGACAGGCCGGCTTAAAACCGCGGTGGACGCCAGCATGCAATACAAATAGGAAAATAATTGGTTGAAGTTGACAAAGCCCGGCATGGCCGCAACCTGCAGCACGCCGTTTTGCCTCTCATTCATCCGCTCGGCCAATTTTTCACCTCCGAAGTTCAGGGAACATTATATCATTGAAAACCGGGCTTGAGAAACGGGATGGATAATATCGAACGTTTTCTTCCCAGGATTAAAAAATGTTCGGAAAAACTGGTGACAAGTCGCTTGAACTGTGATATATTGCAGCGGTAATTACCGGGCACGCCCGGAACAGGAGAGGAACTATGGAACGCTTTTTTAAACTCAAGGAAAATGGTACCAAGTTTTCAACCGAAGTCTTAGCCGGCGTCACGACCTTCTTCACCATGGCCTACATCATCGCGGTCAACCCCAGCATCCTGAGCCAGTCCGGCATGCCCTGGGGCGCTGTCTTCCTGGCCACCATCATCGCCGCTGTCATCGGCACCCTGGTGATGGGCCTGTTCGCCAACGTGCCCTACGCCCAGGCGC
>CAZHPW010000154.1:0-2069 GCA_964534515.1 uncultured Christensenella sp. | reverse complement strand
TGCGCGCGTTTCAACGGACAACGAAGAACAGCTGGGCAGCTATGAAGCGCAGATGTCAGTACCTACATACATGCTGAGCATTTCCGCGTCCATGGTATAAGCGGTGCCCGCAACCGCGGTGATTGAGGCGATGATGCCATCTTCGCCTGCATAAACCACAGGATCAAGCAGCAAAGCCCTGGCTTGCGCAACCTTGTCTGCCGCCTTTTGCCGAGCCTGCGCCGCGGCAGAAAAATCCTTGGAAAGCGAGGGATTGGATAGCCTGAACAAAACACCGTTCCTTGAAACCAGCGCGTTTTCTTTCGCGGTGATGCTGCTGACCAGCCCGTCCTCCTCACTGGTCACAGCATAGGGCATATCAATCTGCGCAGTTGATTCCCCAAGCACTGTGTCGCCAAAGAGCAATTGAACAGTATCCCCCGGCATCACCTTAGTCGGACAGAATAGGCCACACCAGAAAAAGCAATACTTGCTTTGCAACTTTAGCTGAACAGGTTTCTCGCTACTACAAGACGGTTTCTGCTTCTGAGAAGTCAGCAAAAGCGGTCACGGCCGCCATATTGAGGGCTTTGGTTAGTTTTCCGGCAGAGACAGTCAAAACCTTGCCTTTGACCGGGGAAAAGAATTTACCGGTTATGTAAAACTTGAGAGGGTCTTGAGATATAAATTAAACTTCTGCTCCCCCTACTACACCTGGAATAAGGAGACCAACAAAAACAGCAACGGCTTACCTAGAGTGTTCTATCCTGTCACTTTCATCAAATATTGCACTTAAATTAACAAATCAACACCAGTATCCATTGCCGAAGCCCGCTCTGCTCATTCCGGGTATCATCTATACGTGAACTATGAAAAGAATTGGCAGAGACTCATCCCCAAAGCAAGCGCTTCGGGGAATGATGTTAATTTGCTGACTGGCAGCATGAAAGGCGAAAAATGAACACAAAACACTATGACGCGATGATCATCGGCTTTGGCAAAGGCGGCAAAACCCTGGCAGGCAAACTGGCCGCGAAGGGGCATACCGTCGCGATGGTTGAGAAGGACAAGGGCATGTATGGCGGCACCTGCATCAATGTGGGCTGCATTCCGTCCAAATCCCTGGTGACCAGCGCCTCCCGCCTGGCTCTTGGTCTAAATGACAAGGAGCAGGACGAAGCCTACCGCAAGGCCATTGAGGAGAAAACGCGGCTGACCGGCATTTTGCGCCAGAAAAATTATGACAACCTGGCCAAGTTTGACAATGTCACCATTTATAATGGTACCGCCCGGTTTATCGGCGAAAAGCAGGTGGAAGTAAAAACTGCCGAAGAAACCATTCAGATAACCGGCAACAAAATTTTCATCAACACCGGGGCTACCCCGCGCGTTCCGAATATTCCGGGAATCAAAGAAACCCCGGGGGTGTATACAAGCGCCGGGCTGATGTCACTTGAGCAATTGCCGGAGCACCTGGTCATTATCGGCGCTGGCTACATCGGGCTGGAGTTCGCCTCCATGTATACCGCTTTTGGCAGCCGGGTGACCGTATTGCAGCACAGCGGCGCCTTCCTCCCGCGGGAGGATGAGGACGTCGCCGCGGAAATCAAGAAACTGCTGGAAGCGCAGGGCGTCCAGTTCATGGTGAACACCCAGACCACCAAGGTGGAGCCAGGTCCGGAGGGGGTCGTTTTGAGCATTCAGCATGACGGGCAAGAGGAAAGCCTTGAGGCATCAGCCGTATTGATTGCCACCGGGCGCGTGCCCAGCACAGCTGATTTAAACTGCGAGGCCGCCGGGATAGCGCTTGAGAAAAACGGGGCAATCAAGACCGATGAATGGCTGCGCACCACCGCACCTGATGTCTGGGCTTTGGGGGATGCCGCCGGCAGCGCGCAGCACACCTACATTTCCCTGGATGATTTTCGCATTGTCTGGGCCCAATTGGAAGGCAGCAAACACCCCAGCCGTGAGCAGCGTAAGAACGTGCCCTACAGCGTGTTCTTGCGCACCCCCTATGCCCGGGTGGGCATGAATTGGTCTGCCCCCAGTCTTTGTACCAACCAGTGAGTTAGTAAAGACCGTTTCCT
>CAZHPW010000153.1:0-2109 GCA_964534515.1 uncultured Christensenella sp. | reverse complement strand
GCGCTTCGGTGAGCTCCAGGTGGTCAAACTTGCCGCCGGCGTTTTCCTTGATCTGGTTGGTGTGGGCGGGCACCAGGTCGAAGGAGACCATGTCCACCGTGCCCAGCTCCAGCGCGGTCAGCACGCCCTCGGGGGCGGCGAAAATCTGGAAGATGTAGCCGTCGATGAAGGGCTGCTGGAAGTAGCCGTCAAAGCGGGAGACATACAGCTCCTCACCGGTGCGGAAATGCTCCACCTTGAAGGGGCCGGAGCCAATGGCTTCCAGGTTGGGGTAGGTGGTGGGGTTCTCAATGCCCTCCCAGACATGCTGGGGCAGGATGGGAATCTGGGCCAAGGTGTTGGTGATGAAGGGCGCGTAGGGCGCCTTCAGGTTGAAACGTACGGTGTTCTCACCCGTGATTTCAATGCTCTCAATGGGCTGAAGGAAGGAGGCGAAGTACTCCGTCTTCTCATTGATGAACAGCTCGTAGGAGAACTTGACATCCTCCACCGTCACCGGCTCGCCGTCATGAAAGGTCATCCCCTGGCGCAGGGTGACGTCAATGACGTTATCCGACACCACGTCCCAGCTCTCCGCCGCCCAGGGCAGGGGCTGGGTTTCCGGGGACAGGCGCACCAGCTTGTCATAGATGAGGCGGAGGTTGCGCCAGCCATAGACGCTCTTGGAGCTTAGGGGGTTCATGTCGTCGATGTTGACGTTGCTGGCCACCTTGAGCACCTTGTCTTCGGTCAGCGGCTTTACCTGGAAGGGGGTCCACTCGTTGAAGACACCCTCGCCGGGCAGGTTGAGGACATCGGAGTATTTGTCCTTGTTGTAGGCCTGGATGGTGGCGCGGGAATACAGCGTGATGTGGGGCACATCCTCCGCCAGCACTTCCTGGGCCTCAAACACGATGGCGCGGCGCTTTTCCAGGTCCATCTCCTGCCGCTGCGCGTCCGCCAGGGCATCAAACTCCGGGTTGCGGTAGCGGTTGGTGTTGTTGCCGCCGGGAATGGCGTTGTCAGTATGGTTGATGGAGTGGATGAACATGTCCGGATCCAGGCGCTCGATGCGGCCGGACCAGCCGATGGTGTAGGCGTCATAATCCATGGCCTCGCCATAGATGACATCCAGCAGCACCGCGAAATCCATGGGCTGGGCCGTGGCGTCCACACCCAGCTTGCGCAGCTCCTCAACCGCTTCCTGCGCCATTTCGTAGTTCACCATGTTGGCCTCGGGCATCGAGCTCAAAATGGTGATGGACGGTACCTTTTCCCCGGCCGGCTGCGCCATGGCAGGCGTCAGCACCAGGGAAAGCAGCATGATGGTGATGAGCAACCGGACGACAGGGGGGGTCTTCCGCAAATGTTTCATGGCTCCTCCTTCGTCGAACCCTCGACAGAAAATTTCGCTAATTGCCACATAATTTGCATATCTATGTCAAGAAATGTATGTTTTTGCAATGTTTTTCATCGGTCAAAACGGTGAAAGCCCGGATAAAACCGTATATTTCTTTGCTCATTAAAAACTACATCTGCATAAAAGATTTGGCGGGTGTTGGAAGGGTTGGATACAGTTGCTTGTGTGTAATGAGACGGCGCGGCTGTGCCGGTGTGGATGGAAGCCAGGGCTGGCTGGGGGCATTCCAGCAGAGTTCATTAGAATCCTAGTCGACATTGGGAGGCAGATAATGAATCATATTCAAATTGCTCTCACTGACAGAGGAGACAGCGCTGCTGTGTCAGTGCGTTTGAAACCTGTGATGGCTGCTGTCATTCTATCATTCACTATTAAGAAACCTAGTTAGAAAGGAAGTAGATTATGAATCACATTCCAGTTTGCCCTCACTTTTAGAAGAAACAGCGCGGCTGCGTCAGTGTGTGTGGAATCATGCGATTGCCGCGGTTGTTACATCATTTATTGTTGAAAACCGGGTCAGCAGCAGAAACCAGGTTGATAATCACTTGCATTCTGAGAGACGGCAGCCTGTTGGAATATCTGTGAAAACTTGGAACAACGGCGAGTCAGTTCCTATGCAGTTCTTTTCCTAATCATGTACTCTGGCCATCATGTACTCTAGATAGCGTGGACACGAGTTTATGCAAGCACATTTGCCCACAGAGATATGC
>CAZHPW010000152.1:0-2121 GCA_964534515.1 uncultured Christensenella sp. | reverse complement strand
ATCCTGGCAGATAACTTCGTCAGGCCGGATGAAGCCCAAAAGGTGTTGTCCCTGTTGCGGGCAAGGGGAAGTTATACCATCATCGACAAGATTACGGTCCAATTGAATATCAAGAAGGACAGTTATGAGGCTGAGTTCTCCAATCTTGGCCTTAAGGCCATCCCAATCGGAGATGAGTACCCGGAGAAGTTCGATCGTCTTCTGTGTGGTGGTATCTGGTGCATTGTTCAGCTCATCTATGACAGCGGCGATCCCATCAACGACTTCATTGATCCGGGCATCAAAGAACGAGGCAGAAAGAAAGCAGAATCCTCGCCTGTGCAGATTTTGAAGCTTACCCCAATCCAGATGCCGCACGTTGATATCAACGAGCTGAAAGAAGGGCGTAAAGCGTTCACCAAGGATGAGTGGATGGATGTAATGCTCCGCTCTATCGGCATGGAGCCGAATACCCTGACGAACAGGGAAAAATGGCTGCTGCTGGCGCGCATGCTGCCCCTGGTGGAGAACAACTTCAACCTTTGCGAACTGGGCCCCCGCAGCACCGGCAAGAGCCATCTGTATAAGGAAATATCACCCAACAGCATTCTGGTTTCCGGCGGGCAGACAACCGTGGCTAATCTCTTTTACAACATGGCCAGAAGGACAGTAGGTTTGGTGGGGTTGTGGGACTGTGTTGCCTTTGATGAGGTGGCTGGCATCAACTTCAAGGAAAAAGATGGCGTTCAGATCATGAAGGACTATATGGCTTCCGGCTCCTTCGCGCGCGGCAAAGAAGAAAAGGCGGCCTCTGCAAGCATGGTGTTTGTAGGGAATATTAATCAGAGCGTTGATGTTCTATTGAAGACATCCAGCCTCTTTGACCCTTTCCCCCCTGAAATGGGAACAGACACCGCTTTTCTGGATCGGATGCATTGTTATATTCCCGGCTGGGAAGTGCCCAAGTTCCGCCCCAAGCACTTTACCAATGACTACGGTTTCATCACAGACTACCTGGCGGAGTATATCCGTGAGCTGCGGAAGGTACCTTTCGGCGATGCCCTGGATCAATACTTCCATCTTGGAAAAAACTTAAACCAGCGTGATACCATAGCAGTCCGGCGCATGGTGGCTGGTTTTATAAAGCTTGTATATCCGGATGGAGTTTACACAAAGGAAGAGCTGGAAGAGATTCTGGTGCTGTCCCTGGAGATGCGGCGCAGGGTAAAAGAACAGTTGAAGAAGCTGGGTGGCATGGAGTTTTATGACGTAAATTTCAGCTACATTGACAACCAAAGTTTTGAGGAGAAGTTTGTCTCCGTGCCGGAACAGGGGGGCGGGAAGCTAATCCCGGAAGGCCTATGCAATCCCGGCACTGTATATACGGTTTCTCATGGTAGATCCGGCATGATTGGACTGTTTAGGCTGGAAAGCCAAATGTTGCCAGGAAGTGGCAAGTTTGAGCGGACTGGTCTTGGTAGTGACACAAGGATCAAGGAATCAACCAACACTGCGTTCAACTACCTGAAGGCCAACAGCAACCGAATCAGCGGCACGATCAGCACCACAGCAAAAGACTATGTGATTGGCTATCAAGACCTGCAAGGCATTGGCATGACCAGCAACCTGGCGTTGCCAACAGTGATTGCTTTGTGTTCAATCGCCATGGGTAAACCCACCATCAGCAGCCTGGCTGTGCTGGGTGAAATCACCATCAGCGGTGCAATGATCAAAGTGAATGAACTGGCCAATTCCTTGCAGGTATGCCTGGATTCGGGCGCAAAGAAGGTACTGCTTCCCATCTCATCAGCAGTGGATCTTGGCACTGTACCACCGGAGTTGGTTGGCCACTTCAATATCATCTTCTACCAAAGTGCCGAGGACGCCGTATTCAAGGCGCTGGGGGTTGAGTAATCAGAACCTTTCAATTTTGCCATACAATATAATTATTGCCCTCAAGGCTCCCATTGGGGGGGTAAGTAGTTTCTCGGGCTAACGGCACGTTCCCTTACTGGAAAGCATCACCAGCAAATTCCCGAAGTCGTCTCCTAACTGAAAATCTTTATAAATCAAGCGCTTCCCGGCCTGTTCAATCCGGAGAGAGCCCTTCCATTTTGTATCAAAATCAGCAGGAACATAGAT
>CAZHPW010000151.1:0-2138 GCA_964534515.1 uncultured Christensenella sp. | reverse complement strand
ATGCTTTCATAGCGTTATCGTTTTTGGTTAGTATAAGGCTTTTGCGCGGCCTTGCCCCTGTAAAAAATCTGTCAGGCGGCCATTAGACATGCTATACTGGACTTAGAAAAAGCAAGGAGCGCTCAAGATGACCAAGCGTTTGTATTATTCTGATTCCTGGAAAAAGACCTTTGACGCCAAGGTAACGGCGGTTAAAAACGATGATAAAGGCGCCTGGCTGTGCCTGGACCAGACTGTGTTTTACCCGGAAGGCGGCGGCCAGCCCTATGACACCGGCATGTTGACCGATGATAACAACAGTTTGCGAGTGGTTGAGGTGCAGTCCGATTCAGAGGGCCTGGTCTGGCACCTGATTGAATCGGGGGATACCGCTCTGCCTGAAGTCGGGCAAATGGTTCATGGGGAAATTGACTGGCTCCGGCGCTATGATTTTATGCAGCAGCACACGGGGGAGCATATCTTAGCCGGCAGCCTGTATGAATTGACCGGGGGCTTTACCCATGGCCTGTACATCGGCAAAACCGACGCCAGCATCGACGTCACCCTCAAGGACGGAGAAACCCATCTGGATGAGGAGGTCTTGGCTCAAATTGAGGAGCTGGCCAACCGCCATGTCAGGGAGGACGGAGCCATCGTCTGCCGCTTTCCGGAAAAAGAAGAGTTTGAAACCCTGCCCCTGCGCAAGGAACCCACGGTGACAGAGGACATCCGCGTCTGTGACGTCGGCGGATATGAGATGGTCGCCTGCGGCGGCACCCACTTGGCCCACGCCTCCCAGGTCGGTCTCATAAAAATTTTATCAGCCCAGCCCGCCCGGGGCAAACTGCGGCTGTTCTTCCTCTGCGGCAACCGCGCGGTGGAGCATTATAGAAGGATTTATCAGTCGGTCAGCCAATCCGCTGCCCTGTTGTCCTCCAAGGAGGAGGAGGTGCCCGAGCGCGTGAGTGAACTTCAAAAGCAGCTCCACCAGGCAAGGAGCGACCTGTTTGCCCTGCGGCGCAAAAATACCCTGGCAAGGGTGCCGGGCCTGATTGAAAACGCCGAAGTCCTGCCTGACGGCAGGAAAATGGTGGTCTATGAGCTGGAGGAGACCGAGCAGGCCAACATGGAAGCCTTGGCCGGCGCCCTGGTGAAGGAAAACCGGGTCCTGGTTCTGCTCTGCGTGCAAAAGGACGGGCGCTACAACCTGCTCTTTGCGCGCTCAGATGATGTGAAGACCAACATGTCCGACCTCATCAAGGCAACCGGGGCCAAGGGCGGTGGAAGGCCGGAGTTTGCCCGGGGCGCTGCCAATGACGCCCTGCCTTGGGACGCGGCCAGGGTTATGGCGCCGCATTTCTAAGCGGTTTACGCATGAAAACTGTATAAAACCTGCGTTTTATCTGAATTTCCGATGTTTTATGCAAAGAAATTTCATGGTTCCGATTGACAGCCAGCCTTGAAATCGTTATGCTTTGCGTGGATACACAAAGAGACGACCTGTCGGCAAAATGGACCCAGTGCAAACAAACTTTGGGCGACCTGTTTTTTTCGTCACCTATTTTTGAAAGGAGACCCCTTCCATGAAAAAAGTTTTCTTGCTTGTCCTGTCCCTGGCTCTGCTCCTGACCGGCCTGACCGCGATGGCGGCCACGGAATACCTGGGCATCACAACCGGCGGCACCGGCGGCACCTACTACCCCCTTGGTGGTGAGATTGCCGCTTTGTGGATGAAGCACATCCCGGATTTGGATGTCTCTGTTCAGTCCTCCGGCGGCTCCAAGGACAACATCCTCAAGATGAACAACAACGAGGCTGAGCTGGGCACCGTCCAGAACGACGTCATGTACTACGCCTACCAGGGCGACCAGGACTTCTTCGCCGGCGAAGTGATTGATTCCTTCGTGGCTATCGGCTCCCTGTATCCGGAGCTGGTCCAGGTGGTCGTCGCGGCGGACAGCGATATCAAAACAATCTCTGACTTAAAGGGCAAGAACGTGTCCGTGGGCGCGGTCGGCTCCGGCGTGTACTTTAACGCCGTTCAGCTGCTGGCTGAAGCCGGGCTGACGCTGGAGGACATCAAGCCCCAGCACCTCAGCTTTGACGAGTCCGCCACCTCCTTCCAGAACCGCCAGCTGGACGCCTTCTTTGTCACCGCC
>CAZHPW010000150.1:0-2299 GCA_964534515.1 uncultured Christensenella sp. | reverse complement strand
TTTCATTATATCACTTTTACCGTGTTTCCGTGACTTTTCGGACAGTCTGACCACCAGAAAATCCTTTGAGCAATCAAAGGATTTTTTGTTTGCGTTCGGTTCAAACAGCATCGAGCTTGACAAGATACCTCACCGGGCTATAATGAGAATTATTCTCATTTTATTGGAATGATTCTCAAATGGAGGGGATTTGGATGATAGGTTACCAGACACAGCAAAGGAATCAGTTGATTTCCTTTTTCCGCTCCCACCCCAATGAGATGTTTACGATTGATGAGATTACAGAACATCTGAAAGCCCAATCAGGCGAAGCCGCGCCTTCCAGAAGCACCATTTACAGGACGGTTTCAAGCTTGGAAGCCGAGCGGATTTTACAAAGGAGTTTTCTGGCCGACCTGAGGAGGAGCGCCTACCAATACCGGGACGAGACCAAATGCCAGGCGCACCTGCACCTGCGGTGCGAGACCTGCAACGCTTTGATGCACTTAAATGACAACCTCTCCCATACCATCGCAGACCTTTTATACGGAGAGCAAAAATTGGATTTGAATTTAAACAGCACGGTTTTGCTAGGGCGCTGTGAAAAATGCGTGAAAGAGCAATCATGAGATATTTCCCTGCCCGGAAGAGAACAAGACAGTTAGCCCTTGTGGTCCTGGGCTTGTTTTTGATGTTTCTTCTCTTCTCCCCTGCCGGGTTGCTGTTTCACCACCATGAGCACAGCCATGCCCACCCCTGCGATATTTGCATGCTGGCGACATCCTGGCAGAAAACGCTGAGCGGTCTTTTCTCGCTTGGTTTATTGGTTGCGCTCTGCCTGTTACATAAACAGACTTTGGTTTGCTGGTATTATACCTATCTAGCAAAATCCAATCCCATCACGCCTGTATCCATGAAGGTCAAGCTCACGAATTAAA
Source organism: uncultured Christensenella sp. (assembly GCA_964534515.1). Classification (GTDB taxonomy): domain Bacteria; phylum Bacillota; class Clostridia; order Christensenellales; family Aristaeellaceae; genus UBA6115. Next base: position 1,382 of record CAZHPW010000150.1, on the reverse strand, counting down.
GCGACCGGTCTCTCTATTCTAATGAAACGAAGAGAATGAGGATTGTCGTGAAAAAATTCTTGAGCTTTATTTTTGTATTTGCTTTGGTTTTGCAATTGCCTTTCGCGATGTTGGCGCAAAGCGAAAAGGAACCCCTGCGCATCACCGCCACAACCTTTCCCCAATACGACTGGGTTCGCGAAATACTCGGGGAAGACCTGAAAAACGTTGAATTGACCCTGCTCATCAACCAGGGGCATGACCTACACAATTTTCAGCCCAGCGCCGCTGACATCGCCCGGATTGCGGACAGCGATTTGTTTATCTATGTCGGCGGTGAGTCGGGCGCCTGGGTGGACGCAACCATCAAGGCCGCAAATAACCCTGATCTAGTCAGTTTCTCCCTGATGCAACATGTTGAAACCAAGCCGGAGGAACATGTAGAGGGCATGCAGGAAGATGAGCATCATCACCATGAGGAAGGTGAGGAAGCGCATGAGCACGAACACGAGCATGAGCATGAAAACGGCGAGGAAGCACATGAGCATGAGCACGGCGAGTTGGACGAGCATGTATGGCTGTCTCTGCGCCACGCGCAAACCCTGGTAAAGGCCCTAAGTGATACCCTCTCCCAAATGCGGCCGGAGATGTCCAGCCTCTATCAAACCAATGCAGACAAATACATCAAACAACTCTCGGACCTGGATGAGCAGTACAAGGACGCTGTATTAATGGCCAAGAATAAGACCTTGCTTTTTGCCGACCGCTTTCCCTTCCGCTACCTGGCGGATGACTATAGCCTTAATTATTACGCGGCTTTTGCCGGCTGCTCAGCTGAAACCGAAGCCAGTTTTCAGACCATCGCCTTTTTGAGCAAGAAGCTGGACGAGTTACAATTGCCCGCAGGCGGTATAAGCCTTAGCGTTGTCCTGGAAGCCCGTATTGGCTAAGAAGATGCTGCCCCTGGTCGGCGTACTCCTGGTACTTCCTGTCATACAGCGCAGGGATGTTGTCATTAAGCGCCTGGATGTGCTGGTTGTACATCTGCTGTCCTGCGCTCTGGGCGTAGGAGTTTCCATAACCGCCAGTCATGGCAGAGGCCTGGCCGATGGCGTCTTGCATGGCCATCTGTCCATTCCTGGTGTACTGCTCTTTCATCTGCTGATAGAGCATGTCACCATTCAGGTCATACTTAAAATCCGGCCTGGTTGCGTACTCGTTGTACAACCTTTCCATCTCCGGCTTCCATGCGGACTGGTAAGCGCCCGGTTTTGATTTTAAGTGCGTCTGATAGGTCTTCTGGGCTTGCGTGGCCAGCTTGTTGAAGTCGGTCGTAAGCCCCTTTTTATAATTAGTGTCCCCTGAATAACCGCACAAACAGGATATCAGCTCGCTTGCAACTG
>CAZHPW010000149.1:0-2347 GCA_964534515.1 uncultured Christensenella sp. | reverse complement strand
GAATTGCTGGTGGACTATGTCATCAACCCTGAGCGCGTCGCCGCCCAGGAAATCAGCCGTATGCTGCGCTACCCCTTTACCGGCAGCATCGAGACCTTCGCCCGCGGCCGTGTTGAGCTGATGGACTTCACCCTGGCCAAGGATGATATCCTGGTTGGCCGCGCGCTCAAAGACCTGGGCAGCATCCGCCCGGCGCTGCCGCGCGTGCTGTTTTGCGCGGTGCACCGCGGGGAGGAGGCCATCATCCCCAAGGGCGATTTGGTTCTGCAGGAGGGCGACCGCGTCTATGTCGCCGGCGACATCCCCACCATCACCCAGTTCTTCGGCCAAATCGGCAAGAACACCTCCCACATCAAGTCCGTCATGATACTGGGCGGCGGCCGCATCGCCTACTATCTGGCGTCCATGCTCCTGCCCATGCACATGAAGGTCACCATTGTGGAAATTGATGAGGAGCGCGCCGCCGACCTGGCGGAGATGCTGCCCCAGGCCAATGTCATCGTGGGCGACGGCACCGATCAGGAATTGCTGGTATCCGAAGGCCTGGTCAATTTTGATGCCTTCATCACCCTGTCCGGCCTTGACGAGGAAAACATCATGTCCGGTCTCTACGCCAAGCACGCCGGTGTGCGCAAGGTCATCGTCAAGAACAGCCGGGACAACTACCTGGATTTGTTGAGCGCGATTGGCTTGGAGAGCGTTATCAGCCTTCGCCACGTCACCGGCAACACCATCCTGCGCACCGTGCGCACCAGAAGCGCCGCTGACGCTGCCGCCGCGGTGGAGCGCCTCTACCGCCTGATGGACGGCGAGGTGGAAGCGCTGGAGTTTATCGTGCGCAAGGATGACCCCTTCATCAACATCCCCTTAAAGAAACTGAGCCTCAAGGAGGACAGCCTCATTGCCGTGCTGGTCCGCGACGGCCAGGTGCGGGTGCCCTTTGGCGAGGACAGCCTGCACGCGGGCGACCACGCCGTGGTCATCGTCAAGGGCAATGAGGTGGAAACGCTCTCTGACATCATCAAGGGCGGCGTCAAGTGAACGGCCGCTTAATCCTCAACATCCTGGGCAAACTGCTGGTGCTGGAGGCGGGCATGCTCCTGCCTTCCCTGGCGGTTTCCCTGTATTTTGGGCAGAACGATACCCTGCCCTTTGTGTACACCATCCTGCTCATCCTTGTAGTCGGCGTACCCTTGATGCTCTTAAAGAGCGACAGCAAGGATGTCCGTGCCAAGGAAGGCCTGGTGGTGGTGTCCTTGGTCTGGGTGCTGCTGTCCGCCTTTGGCACCCTGCCCTTCATCTTCCACGGCTCCATCCCGGGCTTTATCAACGCGATGTTTGAAATCGTCTCCGGCTTTACCACCACCGGGGCGACCATCCTGCCCAATGTTGAAAACCTGCCCCAGGGGCTGCTGTTCTGGCGCTCCTTCACCCACTGGGTGGGCGGCATGGGCGTGCTCATTTTGACCCTGGCGGTTATGCCCAAACTGTCCGGCCGCGGCCAGGTGCTGGCCCGCGCGGAGAGCCCGGGGCCCACGTTTTCCAAGGTAGTGCCCAAGATGCGCGACACCGCGCGGCTGATGTACGCCATTTATACCGTCATGACCCTCATCATGCTGGGCCTGCTGCTCCTAACCGGCATGCCGCTGTTTGACTCCCTCATTCACACCCTGGGCGCCGCGGGCACGGGCGGCTTTTCCAATAAAAACCTGTCCGTCGGCTTTTACAACAACCCCTGGGCCGAGGGCATCATCACCCTCTTCATGCTGCTGTTTGGCATGAACTTTGTGGTCTATTTTAAGCTCCTGCGCGGGGAGGGCCTCAAATCCTTCAAGTCGGACGAGGTGCGCGCCTATTGGGCCATCGCCATTGGCACCATGGTGCTCATCGCGCTTGAGATTCTGCCGGAATACGGCAATTTCCTCACCGCTTTCCGTTACTCCAGCTTCCAGGTGTCCTCCATCATGTCCACCACCGGCTACGCGACCACCAATTTCGCGCTCTGGCCGCAGTTCTCACATATCTTGCTGCTATTATTGATGCTCATCGGCGCCTGTGCCGGCTCAACGGCCGGCGGCATCAAGGTGAGCCGTGTGGTCATCCTGGGCAAGGCCACCGGGCGTGAAATCGGCCAGGCGGCGGCCCCGCGCAAGGTCCGCCTGCTGCACATGGACAAAAAGCCGGTTTCGGATGAAACGCTGCGCTCCGTTTTGGTGTTTTTCTTCATCTACATGGCCTTTCTCTTCCTGGGCACCCTGGTTGCCTCCACCGATGGGCATGACTTTGTCACCTGCTTTTCCGCCGTCGCCTCCTGCATGTCCAACATCGGCCCCGGCCTTGGCCTGGT
>CAZHPW010000148.1:0-2475 GCA_964534515.1 uncultured Christensenella sp. | reverse complement strand
AAAGTCTCTCTGCTTTCTTGTCACTAAGTGTTACCTATGTATCGTATCTCAACAAGATTTTGCCAATGCAAAAACTTTTTTACAACCAAATGCCTGTCAGTGCGAAATGATCGTGCTTATGCTTCCCTCTCAGCCAGCATATCCTTGACCTTCATCAGCCTGGTCAGCGCGGAGCGCTCGTTCTCCTCCAGTTTCATGGAGATGTAGCGGATGGTCTCTTCAAACTGGGGAATCATGACATACTCCAGCGCGTTGACCCTTCTTCTGGTCTTTTGGATTTCATCAGCCAGGAGACTGCTGGTTTTCTCGGTCTCCGCCAATTGAATAAGCAGGGGCAGGACATGGGACATGGTTTCAATCGCGCCGTCCAACTGGGCGGAGGTATCCACCAGACCGTAAGGCAAAACCGCCTCAGTCAGGCTGTTCTCATCCATCTTAAAGACGGGAACCTGAACGGACAGGATGCTGCGCTTATCCACCATGATGGCCGCCTGGCGCGCCGGGTACAGCAAAGCCTGGCGCAAAGCGCCCGGTTCCATCACGGCACGGGCCAAAGCAAAGTCCTTCAGCGCCGTGCCCAGCTGCTCCTCAACCTCTTTCCTTAGGCGGTGGTTGTCCTTCACAATCAGGATGAAGCGGCGGACCAGCTCATCGCGCTTGTCTTTGAGCAGCTTATGACCGCGCTTGGCTGTCACCAGCCTGCGCTTCATCTGGGTCAATTCCATGCGTGTCGGGTTCACGCGCAGGACTGCCATCTCAGTTATCTCCCTCTTCTTCCTGGGTCTTGGGCATGAATTCATCCAGCATATCGTCGCGGATGCGCTTTAGCTCAGCCCTGGGCAGAATCTTTAGCAGCTCCCAGCCCAGATTGAGTGTTTCCTCAATGGTTCGGTCGGTCTGATAACCCTGGGAAACATAGTTCTTCTCAAACTCATCAGCGAAAATGGCGTATTTCTTGTCCATTTCAGTGAGCGAAGCTTCACCCAGGATGACGGCCAACTCCTTGGCGTCTTTGCCCCTTGAATAAGCCGCGAACAGCTGGTTCATGGTGGCGGCGTGGTCCTTCCTGGTCTTGCCTTCGCCGATGCCCTTGTCCTTTAGACGGGACAGGGAGGGCAGCGCGTCAATGGGCGGCTGTATGCCCCTGCGGTGCAGGTCACGGCTCAAAATAATCTGGCCTTCGGTGATGTAGCCGGTCAAGTCCGGAATCGGATGGGTTTTATCATCTTCGGGCATCGTCAGAATCGGAATCTGCGTGATAGAGCCCTTCTTGCCGACGATTCTGCCGGCGCGCTCATACATGCTGGCCAGGTCAGTGTACAGATAGCCGGGATATCCGCGGCGTCCGGGCACTTCCTTTCGGGCGGCGGAGACTTCGCGCAGAGCCTCGGCGTAATTGGTGATGTCGATCATGATGACCAGGACGTGCATGTCCTTTTCATAGGCCAGGTATTCAGCCGCGGTGAGCGCCATGCGCGGGGTGGAGATGCGCTCAATCGCGGGGTCATTGGCCAGGTTCATAAACAAGACCGCGTGCTCAATAGCGCCGGTGCGCTTAAAGTCGCTGATGAAGTAGTCAGCCTCTTCAAAGGTGATGCCGATGGCGGCAAAAACTACCGCGAATTTACTGTCCTGACCCAAAACCTTGGCCTGGCGGGCAATCTGCGTCGCCAACTGGGCGTGCGGCAGACCGGAACCGGAGAATACCGGCAATTTCTGACCGCGAACCAGGGTATTGAGGCCGTCAATGACCGAGATGCCGGTCTGAATGAACTCACTGGGGTAGTCACGCGCGGCGGGGTTTAGCGGCACGCCGTTGATGTCCATGCGCTTGTCGGGAATGATGGCCGGGCCGCCATCCTTGGGGTTGCCCATGCCGTCAAAAACACGGCCCAGCATGTCCTCGGACACGGACAATTCAATGCTGCGGCCCAGGAAGCGGGCGGTGCTGGTGTCCATTTGCAGGCCATTGCTGCTTTCAAACAGCTGAACAAGCGCCGTATCGCCGTTGACCTCCAGCACCTTTCCCCTGCGGATGTTACCGGAAGCCTCTTTGATTTCTACCAGTTCGTTGTAGGTGACGCCCGAAACCTCGTTGACCAGCATCAATGGGCCGACAAGTTCGCTGATGGTGCGGTATTCTTTGAGCATCTTACAGACCTCCCCGGTTAATCAAATCATTTGTTTCAAGCGCCAACTCCGCCTCGATGTCATCAAAGGTCATGATTGCGTCCTCAGGAATGTACTTCGCGCGGCCGATGCGTTCCCTGACCTTCAGCGAGATAACATCAGACAGGTTGGCGCCCGCGTCCAGGGCCATCTGACCCTTATCGGCATAGTCCAGAATCAGGCGCAGCATGCGGTACTGTTTATCCAGTGATGTATAGGTATCCACCTCGTCAAAGGCGTTTTGATGCAGGTAGTCCTCGCGGATGGAGCGGGCGACCTCCATGGTCAGCCTGTCCTTCCAGCCCA
>CAZHPW010000147.1:0-2487 GCA_964534515.1 uncultured Christensenella sp. | reverse complement strand
TGGGGAATGGTGTAACGGCAGCACCTGCGACTCTGACTCGTATAGTCTAGGTTCAAATCCTAGTTCCCCAGCCAGCGTGCCCCCGTGGTCTAGTGGCCTAGGACACCGCCCTCTCAAGGCGGCAACACGGGTTCGAATCCCGTCGGGGGTGCCAGAAAAATCCTGATTTAAAATGAATCAGGATTTTTTCGTTAACTTTATTGCAATGAAAAGCGCCTCCACATGTGGGGGCGCTTGCATAAATGAAGTTGATGGCTTAGTTGAAGTTCTCGCTCTGTTCCAGGGCCTTGGCGGCTACTTCGGCTTTGAGTGTCTCAATCAACTGGGCATGGGTGACGTCGTTGAACGCCTGACCCTTGCGGTTGCGGACGGAGACGGTGCCCTCCTGGGCTTCGCGGTCGCCAAGCACTAGCATGTAGGGAATCTTCATCATCTGCGCCTCGCGCACCTTGAAGCCGATTTTCTCGTTCCTGGTATCCAACTCAACACGGATGCCCGCGTCTTCCAGCTCGTTCTTGAGCGCCAAGGCTGCTTCATCCACGCGGTCTGTGATGGTCAGGATGCGTGCCTGGACGGGTGCCAGCCACAGGGGGAAGGCGCCGGCGAAGTGCTCGGTGATGATACCGATGAAGCGCTCCATGGAGCCTAAGACCGTGCGATGAATCATGACCGGGCGGTGCTTCAGGCCGTCAGGGCCGGTGTACTCCATCTCAAAGCGCTCCGGCAGGTTCATGTCCAGCTGCAGCGTACCACACTGCCAACTGCGGCCCAGGCTGTCCTGAAGATGAAAGTCAATCTTGGGGCCGTAGAAGGCGCCGTCGCCTTCATTGAGGGTGTAGGGCACCTGCAGCTCTTCCAGCGCTTCGCGCAGCGCGTTGGTGGACAGCTCCCACATTTCATCAGAGCCAATGCTGTTCTCCGGCCTGGTGGACAATTCCACCTTGTAGGAGAAGCCAAAGACCTTGTAAACCATCTCGTTGAGCTTGTAAACGCCGATGATTTCCTGTTTGATTTGCTCAGGCGTCATGTACAGGTGAGCGTCGTCCTGGGTGAAGGAGCGCACACGCATCAAGCCATGCAGGGCGCCGGATTTTTCATGGCGGTGTACCAGGCCCAGCTCGCCCACGCGCAGGGGGAAGTCGCGGTAGGACCACAGACGGCGCTTGTAAGCCAGGATGCCGCCGGGGCAGTTCATGGGCTTGATGGCGTAGTCCTGGTCATCAATCTTGAGAGTGTACATGTTTTCACGGTAGTTTTCCCAGTGTCCGCTCTGCTCCCACAGGTTGCGGCTCAAAATGAGCGGGGTCTTGATTTCCTCATACCCGGCTTTGCGGTGAATCTGGCGCCAGTAGTCTTCCAGAATGTTGCGCAGCACCATGCCCTTGGCGAAGAAGAAGGGGAAACCGGGGCCTTCATCCATCAGGTCAAACAGATCCAACTCGCGGCCCAGTTTGCGGTGGTCGCGCTTTTTGGCTTCCTCAATCCGCTCCAGATAGGCTTCCATTTCCGCCTTGTCAAAAAAGGCGGTGCCATAGATGCGCTGGAGCATCTTGTTCTTTTCGCTGCCGCGCCAGTACGCGCCGGCCAGGCTGGTCAATTTGAAGGCCTTCACCTTGCCGGTGGAGGGCAGGTGGGGACCGGCGCACAGGTCGACAAACTCACCTTGTTTGTAGAAAGACAGCTCCGTCTCATCGGGCAGGTCATTGATGAGCTCAACCTTGTACGGCTCATTGCGGGATTCCATCAGCGCGATGGCTTCCTTACGCGGCAGGGTAAAGCGCTCTTCCCGCTCATTTCTCTTGATGATGCGGTTCATTTCCTTCTCAATTTTAACCAGGTCATCCGGCTGGAAGGGCTCTTCCACGTCAAAGTCATAGTAGAAGCCATTCTCTATGGACGGCCCGATGGCCAGTTTGGTCTTGGGGTAGAGGTTTTTGACCGCGCTGGCCAAGACATGGCTGGCTGTATGGCGCAGCATGTGGCGGGCCTCGTCATCCTCAAAGCCCAGGCTGACCAGTTCGCCGCCGTGGGGCAGGGGAGCCATCAGCTCATAAAAGTCACCGTCCAGGCGAACGGCCAGGGCGCTTTTTAAGGCGTCCGGCTCCATGGACTTGATGATGTCAATGGCGTTCATCCCTTCCTGGAATTCTTTTGTTTGTCCGTTTAGGGTAATCTGCATAATTTCCTCCTTGTTTCCATAAAAAAATCATCCATCCCACACTTGGGACGGACGATGTGTCCGCGGTTCCACCCAGATTGCCGGATAACCGGCCTCTCTTTGACGCTGTATCGCGCGTCCCGCGTTCATGTCAGGCGGTGGTACTGTCCTGTTCCTTGCCCGGATGCGATTTCAGCCAGGTCGCTTCCTCTCTTGGGGCGGTGACAGGGAGCGTGGTCTCCCTCATCCATTAATGTTAAAATTATATACCCTACTTCATCAATCATCAAGCATTTGTGGAAATAGGCAGGATTTATGCGGACTGCTTG
>CAZHPW010000146.1:0-2516 GCA_964534515.1 uncultured Christensenella sp. | reverse complement strand
TTATATCAGATTTCTCAATGCTTTCATAGCGTTATCGTTTTTGGTTAGTATTACATGTTGCGCTTTTATCCCCGTATGATGCGCATCAGGAAACCGTCGTTCCGGAACAGGGCGGCCACGCTGCTCTCATTGATGAGCCGCAGCACCCGTTCATCCGGGATAATGACCTGCACCAGCGGCAAGAGCAGCACCAGCAGGTAGCAAAACACCGCCCCGCGCGCCAGACCAAAGAGCCCGCCGGCCAGCCAGTCCAACTGGCGCAGGATGGGAAACTCAAACACATGGCTGATGATGGACACCAACACGGTCCAGATGATGTAGACAATCGCGCAGCAGGCTAAAAAGCTTAATACGCTGATGACCGATTGAATCAGTGTGCTGGACACATAATCATTGACCGAGGCCAGCCCCTTGCCGGAGAAGGCCTGGGTGATGATGTTGTCCTTCAACAGGGACTTGAGGGGCTCGGGGAAGGACACGCTGTCCAATACAGTCTGCAATTGGCTGCCGGAGACCTGGATGACCGGGCTTGAAGCCAGCTCATAATCGCCCACGCGGAAGACCGCGTCCGAATAATTGGCCAGGATGGTGCGAATCTGCTCGTTGCCGGACAGGTAGGCGCTCAGCCTGGGGCCAAAGAACATGCCGCCCAAAATGGCAACGCCGGTGCCCAGGAGGCTGGCGACAGACTGGATAAAGCCATGGTAAAAGCCATAGACCACGCTGATTACCAGCACAAACAAGAGAAGACCGTCAACGATGTTCAATCCGTTTCCTCCCGTCTTAAGGAATGTTGATGAGGTAGACGTCAAGCCCCGAGGTGACCAGGCAGGCGCCATTTGACAGCTTGCCGATGTAGCCGCTGATGGGGCTGTTAATGGGCAATTTCTGCGCGGAAAAGCGCTGCGCAGTGAGTTCGGCCTGATATAAGGTGTCTGCTGACACCGCGAAAATGACGTTGCCGTTGAGGCCCGCACCCACACAGCTGTTGGGCAGGGTGTAGCGGCTGTCCTTGTTGTTGCCGCTTAATACGCGCACCTCCGTGATCTGCTGCAGGTTGGCCGTTTGCAATTCCGGCGCGAACAGCATGGTCGCGCGGCCGCTGCCCGTCACGCTGTCAATCAGCTTCCAGCCGTAGACCAGCTGGCGGGCATAGGGGTCCAGCGTTCCCCTGTAATCATAGAGGTTGAGTTCCTTGGTGTTGATCACGTGCAGCTTGTCCCCGGAGTAGAGCACCTTGTAGGTGATTTCCTCGCCCAGATCCACCTCACCCGTGTTCATCGCGCCTACCCTGTAAATGTTCATCACCGTGATGGGGGAGATGCCATACACATCCAGGGAGGTCGTCCACAGGTAGTTGCCGTTTTCAAAGAAGTCCATATCCAGAATCATCTTGTCCGCGTAGGCGACGGATTCTGAGTCCACCGCCATGCCGTTTACATCCTTGACCAGCAGCGTGGGGCTGAAGCCCTCGCCGATGACGGCGGCGACATATTGCTTGCCGGGCTTGGCAAACTGGATGGGGTCAGCCAGCCTGTCGTTGTAGGTCGCCCGTCCTGAGCGGTCCAGAATATGCAGGTGCGCGCCGTTCCAGGCGGCCACGGTGGTGTCGCTGGCGGTAAAGCGCGCGCCAGGCCCTAAGGCGTATTTCCATTGCTCGGTCCCGTTGGCGTTTAAGCAGTACAGGGTGGTTCCGTCATAATAGAGCACCTTGTCCCCAAAGGGGGTCACCTGCTGGGTGGCGACGCAGCGCAATTTGGTCGCACTCAACCGCCTGGGGCCGCCGCCAAAGACGCCCAGGGCATACAAAATGAGCACGACAATCAGTACGATGGCCGTGAGCAGAACATAAAGGCGTAGTTTGTTCGCGCCTGTGCTGTCGCGTTCCATGAAGTCCTCCGTCCCAAAATCTTCCCGGATTATAAACCTTCAGGCTATCCCGGTCAAACTTTGCCTTTCATTTGGGCGATGAGCTTCTCCTGGCGATTGCGGCTCACTTCAAACACCTTGGCGTACAAGGCCAGCAATTCTTCTTCATATTTATCGCCCACCAGGGACAGCAGCCGGTCGGTGACTTGCTTTTCCCGTTCCGGGCGGTAAACCGGTGCTTCCTGGTCATGCTTGATGCGCGCGATGCGGTCCACAACCGCCATGCGCTTATAAATCAGTTCCGCTATCTGCGCGTCCAGTTCGTCCAGGGTTTTTCTCGCTTCTTCCATTTACATCCCTCCATTTTTCCTTTACTATAACATAAATGTCGCATTTGGTTGAACCGCAAACCAATGAGCTGCCCAAATCCCATGGCAAGCATAATCTTTACTTTAATAATCATTGACAAATCGGTATAAAAGGGTTTAATATGATAAGGTTGCTAGTGTTATGGCAACATCCTCAGCGCAAGGCGGACTTCGCGCGCGGGAAAAGGCGGGTTTTGCCCCTTTTCCAGAAGCGAGGCTGCCCAATGGCTGAATCACTTTAGACTATATATTCCCAAGGGTTGCGGGAATGTTATAGGA
>CAZHPW010000145.1:0-2530 GCA_964534515.1 uncultured Christensenella sp. | reverse complement strand
ATTCGGCGTTTAACATGGTCAAGGAAAAGACCGGCAGGGAGCCCGGCGATGTCTTCCAGGACGCGCTGAACAACATCCTGCCGCAGCTGGAAGTCAAGGCCCGCCGCGTCGGCGGCGCCACCTACCAGGTGCCCATCGAGATCCGCCCGGAGCGCCGCCAGACCCTGGCGCTGCGCTGGCTGGTGGATTTCAGCCGCAAGCGCGGCGAGAAAACCATGGCCGAGCGCCTGGCCGGCGAGGTCATGGACGCGGCCAACAACACCGGCAACGCGGTCAAGCGCAAGGAAGAAATGCACCGCATGGCTGAAGCCAACAAGGCTTTTGCCCACTACCGCTGGTAAGCAGTTTCTGACTCAGTTAGGAGAGTTTAGTTCATGCTAAGAGACCATCCCCTGGACAAGGTTCGGAACATCGGCATCATGGCCCACATTGACGCGGGCAAGACAACGACAACCGAACGCATCCTGTACTACACCGGCCGTGTGCACCGCATGGGCGAGACCCATGAGGGCGGCGCGACGATGGACTGGATGGACCAGGAAAAAGAGCGCGGCATCACCATTACATCCGCCGCGACAACCGCGGTATGGAAGGGCCATACCATCAACATCATCGACACCCCCGGCCACGTGGACTTCACCGTTGAGGTGGAGCGTTCCCTGCGTGTTCTGGACGGTGCTGTCGCGGTTTTCTGCGCCAAGGGCGGTGTTGAGCCCCAGAGTGAAACCGTATGGCGCCAGGCGAACAAATACCATGTTCCGCGTCTGGCCTATGTCAACAAAATGGACGTCAACGGCGCGGATTTCTACCGCGTGGTGGGCATGCTCAATGAGCGCCTTAACGCCAATGCCGTTCCCGTCCAGCTGCCCATCGGTGCTGAAGGCACCTTCAAGGGCATCGTCGACCTCATCATCATGAAGGCAGAAGTCTACTACGATGACGAGGGCAAGGACGTACGCGAGGAAGAGATTCCCGACGAGCTCATGGCCCTGGCCGAAGAGTACCGCGAGAAGCTCATTGACTCCGTCGTTGGCACCGATGAAGCGTTGATGGAAAAGTTCTACAATGGCGAAGAGATTACGGCCCAGGACCTGAACAAGGCCATCCGTAAGGCGACCATCGCCTGTGAGATGACGCCCGTTTTGTGCGGTACCTCTTACAGGAACAAAGGTGTGCAGCTGCTGCTGGACGCGGTCTGTGAATTCATGCCCTCACCGGTGGACATTCCCTCCGTGAAGGGTACCGACCCCAAGACCGAGAAGGAAATTGAGCGTCACCCCAGCGATGATGAGCCCTTCTCCGCCCTGGCGTTTAAAATCGCCGCGGATCCCTTTGTCGGCAAGCTGGCCTTCTTCCGCGTTTACTCCGGAAAGGTCGCCGCCAACACCTACATTTACAACTCCACCAAGGGCAAGCGTGAGCGCTTCAGCCGTATCCTGAGGATGCACTCCAACCACCGTGAGGATGTTGAAAGCGTATTCGCCGGTGACATCTGCGCGGCCGTCGGCCTGAAGGACACCACCACCGGTGACACCCTGTGTGACGAGAAGTCGCCCATCATTCTTGAAGCGCTGGAATTCCCGGAGCCGGTTATCCGCGTTGCCATTGAGCCCAAAACCAAAGCCGGTCAGGAAAAATTGGCCTTCGCGCTCATGCGCCTGGCCGAGGAAGACCCGACCTTCAAGACCTACACTGACGGGGAAACCGGTCAGACCATCATCGCCGGCATGGGCGAGCTCCACCTTGAAATCATCGTGGACCGCATGATGCGGGAGTTCCGTGTGGAGGCCACCATCGGCAAGCCGCAGGTCGCCTACAAGGAAACCATCCGCAAAGCCGCCACCGGCGAGGGCCGCCATGTCAAACAGTCCGGCGGTCATGGCCAGTACGGTCACTGCGTCATCGAAATCACCCCCACCCAGCCCGGTGAAGGCTACTCCTTTGAGAGCAAAATCGTGGGCGGCGTCATCCCGAGGGAATTCATTTCTCCCATCGACGCCGGCATCCGCGAAGCGTCCCAGTCCGGTATCCTTGGCGGATACGAAGTGGTCGATTTCAAGGCCGCTGTGCTGGACGGTTCCTACCACGATGTGGACTCCTCTGAAATGGCCTTTAAAATCGCCGGCTCCCTGGCGTTTAAGGATGCGATGCGCAAAGCGGACTCCTGCCTGATTGAGCCGATGATGAAGGTTGAGGTCATCGTGCCCGACCAGTACATGGGCGATGTCATCGGCGATTTGAGCTCAAGGCGCGGCCGCATTGAGACCTATGAAGCCCGCCAGGGCGACCAGGTCATCCATGCCTACGTCCCCCTGAGCGAGATGTTCGGTTACGCGACCGACCTGCGCAGCAAAACCCAGGGCCGCGGCATGTACACCATGTCCTTTGACCATTACGAGGAAGTGCCCAAGAACATCGCCGAGAAGGCTCTCGGCAAATCCTAACTATTATTAATGAAGTGTAACCTTTAAGGAGGAAACCATGGCAAAACAGAAGTTTGAGCGCAACAAGCCGCACGTCAACATCGGCA
>CAZHPW010000144.1:0-2541 GCA_964534515.1 uncultured Christensenella sp. | reverse complement strand
AATGCGGATGGTGGTGCGCAGTTTGCCGGCGCCCAGGCCATAACTGCCCTCGCGGTAACTCATGGGCACCGCCAGGAGGGATTCCTCCGTCTGGCGCAGGATGAGCGGCAAAATCATGATGGCCAAAGTCAAAGCTCCTGAGAGCAGGGAGATGCCCATTTTGAGCGTGACCACAAAGGCCATCATGCCAAAGAGGGCATAGATGATGGAGGGGATGCCGGACAGCGTCTCCGCCGTCACCCGGATGACCTTGACCAGTTTGCTTCCGGGCTTGGCATATTCCGCTAAGTAGATGCCGCCAAAGACGCCCAGTGGGACAGAAAACAACAGTGACAGCCCGGTCATGGACAGGGTGTTGATGATGGCATGGAACATAGAAACGTTCTTGGAGGAATACTTGACCGCGAAGAGGGAAGGCGTCAGATAGGGCACACCACGGATTAAGATGTAGGCGACAATCAGCAGCAGCGCGCCCATGGTGATGGCGCCGGACAGCCAGCAAAAGAACTTCAAGATGCGGGAGCCCCAATGCCCGCTTTTTCGGGTGGGCACGCTGATGTCAACCAGGCGGCCTTTGTGTTGTACGGTAGTCATTGCAGGACCCTCCTTCTGTTGACGAAGGAAAAGATGAAGTTGATGGCCATGACGATGATGAAGAGCACAACGCCGGTGGCGATGAGGCTTTCCCTGTGCAAATCGGCGGCATAGCCCATTTCCATCAAGACATTGACGGTCAGCGTTCTGACCCCTTTTAGGATGTCACCCGGCATGCGCGGGTTGTTACCAGCAACCATGATGATGGCCATGGTTTCACCAATGGCGCGGCCAATGCCCAATACCAGCCCCGACACAATGCCCGGACGGGCGGCCGGAACGATGGAGCGGAACACGCTGGACTCATGCGTCGCGCCAAGCGCCAGGCTGCCTTCGTAATAGGTCTGCGGCACGGCGTTTAACGCGGCCAGGGAGGTTTGGATGATGGTGGGCAGAATCATAATGGCCAAAAGGATGCTGGCAACCAGCACGCTTTTGCCGGTGCCGCCAAACTGGTCGCGCACAAAGGGCACCAGCAGCATGACACCAAAAAAGCCATAGACGACCGAAGGAATACCGGCCAGCAGCGCGACCGCGGGCTTCATCATTTTAACGACCCATTTGGGCGCGAAGCGGGACATGAGGATGGCGGTGAGGATTCCGATAGGCGCGCCGAGCAGAAGCGCGCCGAAGGTTACATAAAAGCTGCCCACAATCATCGGCAGGATGCCAAACACACCCCGCAGCGGCGCCCATTCCTTGCCTGTTACAAAGTCAATGACCGAGTATGCCCGAAAGAAGGGCAGGCCATTGATAAACAGAAAGGCGGAGATGGTGATGACAGCCAAAATGCAGACACATGCGGAGGCCAGAAACAGCCCCCGCATGAGTCCCTCGGAAATGTTTTTCCGATTGCGCATGATGTTACTTGCTGACGTCAGCCCAGGTGGTGACTTCGCCTGTGAAGACACTCTTCACCTGCTCAACGGTGAGGTCTTCCACGGTGTTGGCCGGGTTTACGATAACGGCGATGCCGTCAATACCAATCGCGGTGCCCACGGCGCCGGATTCCACTTCGCTGTCCTTTAAGGCGCGGGAAGCCATGCCGATCATGTAGGTGCCGTCCAGCGCGCCGGTGACGCCGGCTGAGGAACCGGTGGACTGCACATCCACTTCAACCTCGGGGTTGAGGGCCACGTAAGCTTCGCCCAGCAGTTCCATGACGGGGGCAACAGAGGTGGAGCCGCCCACAACCAGCACGCCCTTCAGGCCAGAAGCGGTGTAGGAAGGAGTTTCTTCGGTGCTTACGGGCACCAGGCCGTCTTCGGCGACAACCGCCTGGCCCTCTTTGCTCATGACAAAGGCCATGAAGTCCTTGGCCAGTTCGTCGGTGAGTTCACCCTTGGTGACCACGTTGAAGGGGCGGGCGATGGGGTAGGTGGTGTTGAGGATGTTCTCAGTGGAGGCGTCAACGCCGTTGACCTTGATCATCTTGACGGTGTCATTCTGCAAAACGGAAGAGAGGGAGGCATAGCCAATGGCGGCGTCGTTCTGGGAAACAGTGGTGATGACCAGGGACGTGCCGTTGACGAAGTCGGCTTCGGCGTAGGTGTTGTCCACATCGTTGCCGTTCTCATCCTTGGTGACCATGCCGGTCAGCTCGATGAAGGCGCCGCGGGTGCCGCTGCCTTCCTCACGGGAGACGACTGCGATGGTTTTAGACGTGTCAAATTCGGCAAAAGCGACGGCGGTGAGCGCGGTCAGAGCCAGAACCAGGGCAAACAGTTTACGGATTTTCATTTTGTTCCTCCTTGTAGGTGGTGCTTTCTTGTTAGCACAGATTGAAGATACAACGCCTGTGTAAAGTCTGCCCGGGGGGAATTGTAAAGTGTAGGTAAAGGCTTGTGCGCTTTGTAAAAAAGCAAGAAAAAAGCGCCCGAAGGCGCGTTGTGTGTCAAAGAAGTGTCTGCGGACACTTCTTTGAGGAAAGAGGAGCGGGAATTTCTG
>CAZHPW010000143.1:0-2546 GCA_964534515.1 uncultured Christensenella sp. | reverse complement strand
CCGAAAAAGTGTCCGCAGACACTCTTTCGGCAAGCTAAGGGAAGCGCCTGACCGGCGCTTCCCCTGGATGCTTTTTGCAGGCTGGGCCTGTTACTGGTTGAGCGAATTGTTGAGGATGACGGCCTCGTCCATCCACTGGTAGAAGAGGTCTTTCTCCACCACTTCCTTGACCACTTCATTGATTGCGGCGGTCAGTTCCGGCTCGTTGATCGGGATGGCCGCGGCGATGCCCATGGAGGAGTAGTCAAACTTGCTCTCGCAAAAGACCAGGTCCGGATAGTTGGCGGCATACTGTGAGGCCACGGGGCTGGCCAGCGCCATGCCAGCCACCTTCTTGGTCATCAGCATCATGATGCCGTCGGGGATCAGGGTGACCAGCTCCAATTTGGCGCCGGGCAGCTGCTCCTCCACCAGGGTCTGCTGCAGGGTGCCGTTCTGGGCGGCCACGCCCTTGCCGGTGAAATCCTCCAGGGTCTTGATGCTGTCGGCATTGTCCTTGTGGATGAGGATGATCTGGTTGGTCTCATTGTAGTAGATGTCCGAGAAGGTCATCACATCCAGGCGGTCGGGCTTGGGGTCCATCCCGGCCAGGGCCAGGTCCACCTTGCCGGCGGCGATGGCGACCAGCAGCGCGTCAAAATTGTAGGACTCAACCACCAGCGTCACGCCCAGTTTGTCGGCGATGTACTGGGCGAAGGTGATGTCGGCGCCCACCGGCTTGCCCTCGGTATCCAGGAACTCATAGGGCGCGTAGTCCGGCGAGGTGCCCACCACCAGCTTGCCCGCGGCTTTGATGGCCTCCAATCGGCCGGCCGCCAGTCCGGACAGGCACAGGGACAGGACCAGGATGGCAAGCAGCAGCGCGGTCAGTTTTTTCATGGTGGTTCCTCCTTCAATGATTGGGATGGGGCGATTGTAATCCGGAAGATGATGAATGTCAATACATAAAGTACGAATAATAATACAATACTAGATTCCGGAAACGCGAGTAATAGCAAGCAATAATAAAAAGATGGCGAGAATTATTGAGAGATACGAGCGCATAAGAACAGTATAAAAACATTTATAGATAAAGCAATTTCGCCAAGCATCAGGTAATGGTTTTATTGTTGCGCTGACATCTTCGCGCGTCAGCCAGGAGCGGTGAAAGTTACAAGCATAGTCATCAGCACAAACCAATCTGGTAAGTGATATGGCTGATCAAGTGATAAGTAACCTGTCAGATTTAAGATTTCGGACTTCAGATTTCTAATTTAAGATGCAGATTCCTGACTTAAGATTGCAGATTTCGGACTTCAGATTTCTGATTTAAGATTGCAGATTTCGGATTTCAGGTTTCGGATTGAAGGCAGCATCACCCCTTGTTCAATCTAGGTATACGTAGGGGCGGGCATGACCGCCCGCGGGTGAACCTTGCATCGAAGTGATTTGTGAGGCGTTATCCGCGTTGTAAAAGCAGTATCGTTTGACAGGAACGAAAACTTGCGAAACGTCCAACTAACGTCAGCCATGCCGCTTGCTTACCGCGGGCGGTCATGCCCGCCCCTACACATCCGCCTGGTGTCGGATTGCTCCAAGCAGCAGGTATGCCGGGGTGAAGGGATTGCCCGAGCCATGCTGTCTTCATTTTCCCATATCCGTCAGCCTGTATGACGCTGAATGAAGCATGATTATAAAAACTCTTCTTCATCATCGTCAGTCCGTGCGATACTGAATGAAGCATATATAAAAACCTTCTATCATCCTCGTCAGTCCGTGTGATACTGAATGAAGCATATATATAAAACCTTCTATCATCCTCGTCAGTCCGTGTGATACTGAATGAAGCATATACAAAAAACCTTTCATCATCCTCGTCAGTCCGAATAGCATTGAATGAAGCATGTAGATATAAGGTCTCCCACATCATCC
This sequence comes from uncultured Christensenella sp., assembly GCA_964534515.1. Lineage (GTDB taxonomy): Bacteria > Bacillota > Clostridia > Christensenellales > Aristaeellaceae > UBA6115. The sequence continues at coordinate 635 of CAZHPW010000143.1, read as the reverse complement.
ATCAGCCCGTATGACGCTGAATGAAGCACGAGTAGAAAAGTTCTCCCTCATCTTCTTTCAGTCCCTCTATTACCGAACGCAAGATGAATATAAATACAGAAACCCTGTACAAAACCCAAATATGGTGCTATTCTGCCATTCAGGATGCATATCTTTGCATCCGGGAAGGAAACGACGCATGCCCCAGATCAGCCAGCGCTCCACGCGCTTCAAGGAGTCGGTCATCCGCGGGATGACCCGCATCGCGGACCAGCATGGCGCCATCAACCTCTCCCAGGGCTTTCCGGATTTTGACCCGCCGGCTGCCTTGATGGACGCCCTTTCGGCAGTCGCCCGCCAGGGGCCGCATCAGTATGAGATCACCTACGGCGCCAAGGCCTTCCGTGACGCCCTGGCCCAGCGACAGGGCGGGCTGATTGGCCGCGCAATCGACCCGGAGGAGGAGGTGCTGGTCACCTGCGGCGCCACCGAGGCCATGATCTGCGCGATGCTGGCCGTCATCAACCCGGGGGACGCGGTTGGCATCTTTTCCCCTTTCTATGAAAACTACGCCGCGGACACCATCATCGCGGGCGCCAGGGCGGTTTACATTCCGCTGGCGCCGCCGGATTATCAGATGGACTGGCAGGCGCTGG
>CAZHPW010000142.1:0-2823 GCA_964534515.1 uncultured Christensenella sp. | reverse complement strand
TGCCCATGCGCTGCGACGCGCAGGTGATGATGACCTACAAGATTGAGTATGAAAAACTGGCCCGCTACATGGCGGAAAAGGGCCGGGACGGCTATCGGGTGACCTTCATGGAGCTGTTTGTGGCGGCCTATGTGCGCGCGGTCTCCCAGCTGCCCGAGGTCAACCGTTTTATCATGAACAAGCGCTTTTACGCGCGCAAGGACATCATGTGCTCCTTCGCGGTACTGCAGAATACGTCCGACAATTCGGTTAAAGAGAACGTGGCCAAGTGCAGCTTTGACCCGCACGACACCATCTTTGACGTCGCGGCGCGCATCAAGACCGCGATTGACGAAACCAGGAAGGCGGACGCCGACAACAGCACCCTCAAGGTGGCCAATCTGCTCAAAGCGCCCCTGATTGCCAACACCATCGTGATGCTGGCACGCATCCTGGACCGCTACGGCATCATGCCCAAGGCCCTCATCAACGCCAGCCCCTTCCACACCGGGCTGTTCTTTGGCAACAACGCCTCCATCGGCCTGCCCCCTGTTTACCACCACATCTACAATTTCGGCACCACCTCGCTGTTTGTGGTCATCGGCAATGTTGAGCGAAAGGTGGAATTGGATTCTACCGGCGCCGCGGTGCGCAAGCGCATCCTGCCCGTTGGGGTGACCGCGGATGAGCGCGTGTGCGCGGGCATGATATACAGCAAATTTTTAACCCTGTTCCAGCACCTCATCAACAACCCTCATGAACTGGAAACTCCGCCGGAGCAGGTGTATTTTGACGAAGGCCATGTCATCAGCCTGCCGCCGCCCAAAAAGGTTAAATCCCGCTTCCGCAGCCGCCTGGGCCGCGCGATTAAACGGACACGCCGCAAGGCCAGCTAAATCATCATTTCCGGATATACAAAAGGCTGTCAACCGCTTGACAGCCTTTTTATTTGATACTGTTTTATAAAATCAGGCTTCCTTCTCCCCTGTTTCCTCGGCATTTTCCGCCAGGCCTTCCGCCAGCAGCGGGGGGCGGTTCAAGATTTCCATGAACTGTTCCCCGGTCAGGGTCTCAGACTCATACAACAAGCGGGCAATTTCATGGAGCTTGGATAGGTTGTCAGACAGCGCCTTGGTGGCCTTGCCGTACTGCTCCTTGACGATTTTGACCGTCAGGTCGTCAATCTTACTCTGGGTGACGCTGGAGCAGGTAGAGGAGTATCCGCCGCCCAGGTACTGGCCCTGCTGCTGGTCAAAGGCGACCATGCCAAATTCCTCCGCCATACCAAAGCGGGTGACCATGGCGCGGGCCAACTGGGTGGCCTGCTCAATATCATTGGAAGCGCCGGTGGTAATGGAATTAAAGACCAGTTCCTCCGCGGCGCGGCCGCCGGTCAAGGTGGCAATCTTGTTTTCAATGTCTTCCTTGCTCATTAAAAAGCGCTCTTCCTGCTCCACCTGCATGGTGAAGCCCAGGGCGCCTGAGGTGCGCGGAATGATGGTAATTTTATGAACCGGGGCCGAGCCCATCTGCAGTGCGGCCACCATGGCGTGGCCGACCTCGTGATAGGCGACGATGGTCTTCTCCTTGTCGGACATCACGCGGTCTTTTTTCTCATAACCGGCGACCACCACGTCAATGCTGGCCTCCAGGTCATCCTGGGTGACGGTCTTGCGGTTGTTGCGCACCGCGCGCAGGGCGGCCTCATTGATGAGGTTGGCCAAGTCAGCGCCGGAGGTACCGGCAGCCGCGCGAGCAACACGGGTCAAATCCACATCAGGGGCCAGTTTCACCTTTTTGGCGTGAACACGCAAAATGGCGACTCGGCCGGGCAGGTCCGGCAGTTCCACAGGGATGCGGCGGTCAAAGCGGCCGGGCCGGGTCAAAGCAGGGTCCAAAATCTCCGGGCGGTTGGTGGCGGCCAGAATCATGACGCCCTTGCTGCCGTCAAAGCCGTCCATTTCGCTTAAGAGCTGGTTCAAAGTCTGCTCGCGCTCATCGTTGCCGCCAAAACCGGCACCGGACTCACGCTTTTTGCCGATGGTGTCAATTTCGTCAATGAAGACAATGCAGGGCGCTTTTTCAGTCGCCTGTTTGAACAGGTCGCGCACCTTGGCGGCGCCCATACCAACAAACATCTCCACAAACTCACTGCCGGAGATGGAGAAGAAGGGCACCTTGGCTTCGCCTGCCACAGCCTTGGCCAGCAGGGTTTTACCGGTTCCCGGAGGGCCCACGAGCAAAACACCCTTGGGCATGACAGCACCCACTTCGGTGTACTTGGCCGGGTTGTGGAGGAAATCCACCACCTCCCAGAGCGCTTCCTTGGCTTCCTCCTGGCCGGCCACATCCTTAAAGGACACGCCGGTTTTGGACTCAATGTAAATCTTGGCGTTGCTCTTGCCCAGCTGCATGGTGTTCATACCGCCCATCTTGGACAGGCGATTGCCCATGAAGCGGCCAATGAGGATGAAAAAGCCAATGGGTAAGAGCCAGGAGAGCAGGAAGCTCATCAGCGGTGAGGCCGGCTCCACAATGGGCGCGTAGAACTCCACCCCCGCCTCACGCATTTTGTCCACCAGGCCCGGGTCATCCATCAGGCCGGTCTTGTAAATCTTTTTAGGCTCCGCCTTGTCAGCGAAGGTGATTTGGGTGGTGTCCTTGCTGATTTCGCTGATTTCGCCCTTGTCCAGCATGTTGAGGAAGACGTTGTAGGGCACCTCGGTCACCTGGGGGCCAAAGAGCTTGGGCGCCAAGAACATGTTGAAGAGCATGATGAGCAGCATCACGCCGATGTAATAATAGATAAACGGTTTCTTTTGGTTTTTAATCTCTTTCATCTTC
>CAZHPW010000141.1:0-2862 GCA_964534515.1 uncultured Christensenella sp. | reverse complement strand
GGTGGGCTTTTGCACCTGCTCAATGCCGCTGGCCATGGTAAAGGTCTCGCCCGAGCCGGTGACGCCCAGCAGCGTCTGCCCGGTCAGCCCATCCTTCAAGCCCTGGGACAAGGCGGCGATAGCCTGGGGCTGGTCCCCGCGCGCGGTAAAGGGCGCGACCAGTTTAAAACGATTCATGTTCGCCAACTTTCCTGGTTAAATGGCCCAGTTGCCGTCTTTCAGCACGGGGACCAGGCTGCCGTCCGCCTTCACGCCGGTGACGGACAGCTCAGGGCCGCCCACCATGAAGTCCACATGGATGATGGACTGGTTCATGCCGGCTTCCTTTTTCTCATCCTTGGTCATCTCATTGCCCCTGACATGGTTTTCGCCGTAAGCCTGGCCCAGGGCAAAATGGCAGGCCGCGTTCTCATCAAAGAGCGTGTTTTTAAACAGCAGGCCGGTCTGGCTGATGGGCGAATTGTCGGGCACCAGGGCAACCTCGCCCAGGTAGCGGGAACCCTCGTCGGTATCCAGCAAGTCCTGCAGGATGTCCCTGCCCTCAGTGGCGTCAAAATCCACCACCTTGCCATCCTTGAACACAAAGCTCATCCCCTCAATCATCCGGCCGCGGGTGGACAGGGGCTTGGTGGCCTTTAGGGTGCCATTGACCTTGTAGGCATGGGGCATGGTGAAGATTTCTTCAGTCGGGATGTTGGGCATGAAGACGTCGCCGCGCTCCAGTTTGGAGGAGCCGCCCATCCAGAGGTGTCCCTCGGGCAGGAAGACTTCCAGGTCGGTGCCAGGCGCCTTGTAGAGCAGTTTGACAAACCGCTGGTCATTGAGGAATTTCTCGTGCGCGCGAAGGCTCTTCTCGTGCTCCGCCCAGGCGGCGACAGGGTCAGCCTGGTCTACACGGGTGGCCTTGAATATGTTCTCCCAGAGCTTGGTCACCGCCGCGTCAGATGACAGTTCGGGGAAGACGCTCTTGGCCCAGGCTTTGGAAGGCAACACAACCACACACCACTTGACCCGGTTTTCCATGGTGTATTTCATCAGGTGCTCAGAGGCTTTGGCGGTTGTCATCTGCCAGCGCTTGATGCGGTCGGGCGAAACGGCCTTTAAAAGCTCCGGGTTGGGCGCGCCCAAGGAGAGCAGGTGAAAATTACTCTTATAAGCGGCTTCGTTGAAGTCGGCGAAGAACGCGGGGATGCTGTCAAAGGCTTCCTCCGGCGCGTTTTCAAAGCGGGCCAGGTTCATGTCATCATCATAAAAGGCCGGGTGAACATGGTGAACGCCCATTTGGTGCGCCTGCCTGACCACCTCACGGCAAAGCGGCAGGCCATCCTCATTGACCCTGATGATGAGGTTGTCCCCCGGTTTGACGTCCAGGCCGACCTTGAGTATCAATCGCGCATATTTGACCAGGTTTTCCTGAAGATTCATGTTTACCTCCAAATGTTGATTCAAAAATAGAGTCTAAGAAGATTATACCTTATTTATGGCCACGCTGCAGAAGAAAGCAGGTGAAGAACAGGCCCAGCCGCGGCCGAGGTTCACAAAAAAGCCTTGAACTGGGATTTCGTAATCTTTTCGCAATGTATACAGTATACATTTTGTTTTTTCTGGTCATTTTCGGGCGGTATATGACCTTTTGTAACAATTAAGTGAGATAAATTCAACGATTGGCGACTTTTAGGCCGATTATCAACCCGATTTGACAAGTTCGAATTCCTATGTTATTGTTTAGTCGAGCCAAGGTAGGAAGACTGACAAAGAAGGCTCGAAAGGGAGGCGATTGACTGATTAACTTAGAAAATGCACTGCCCTTCGTTGTCTGCTTCGCCCGTTTAGATAACATCAAGCAATAACAGATGAACTGAACCAAGGTAAACTTGTTAAACCAAGAAGCAAAAAGACAGTAAGACCAAGGCAAACAAACAAGTTCAACCAAAACAGTTACTCCCCAATGGGGGATTTGATAGTTCCCGGGCGAAGCGACGAACCATCTGGAACCACGGTTATTTCACCAAGGAAGAAAACAGAAGGAAATCGAAGGCCCCAGAACAACTGAATAAGGACCGACTGCCCGCTGCCACAAAGCAGCGGGTTTTAGTTTTTCATTTAAAACTACCGGCTAATCTGTGAATGAGGGTGACCATATCAGCGGAAGCATCCAATGGTGAATAGCAGATACTTTATAATCATACTAATATCAAATAATTCTGTGAGAGCCCGCATGAACTGACTGAAAGAGACCTGGCTTGAGAAAACAGTCTCCTTGTCGCTTTGATGGATCCTGACGCTAAATCCCTCAGGGGATTTGGTTTGTAAATAAAACCCTAATTAATCCAGTGATGGGCGCGTTGTTCCATCTAATTCTTGCGTTTGCCAAAATAGGTCAACCATTGCGGTAATTCCACATACATACCGCGAAGGAAATCAGCCAGGTCACCCAGTTCAGAAATGGTCTCAAACCCGGTGCCACGAGTATAAACCTGTAATAACCCTCTTCCAAACCCACTGGACAGCATCCGGTATTTTTGGCCGCAGATTACGGGCGTGGTTCGCCCATACCGCATACCGTCCAAATTCTCCAGCAATTGAGCCAGGGCATCCTCGCGGTCAAAATGCGCGTACAGCAAATCATTGGGAGTAAGTTTCTTATCTGTCATGGTCATTTCCTCCATTACAATTCATCCCACACATCATCTGCTCCCATTAAAGGCGTGGAGAATACAATCGATTCTGATCCTGTCATCATTATTCCGTGTTGTTTATCAAGGTGTTCACTTTAAGTTTCTCATTCATATTCTAACATTTCTATGTAGGGCCTGCTGAAAATCCCTAAACCCATTGAAAACACTGGATAAATCGCGTGAT
>CAZHPW010000140.1:0-2958 GCA_964534515.1 uncultured Christensenella sp. | reverse complement strand
TGCTCCAGGGAGAAGCGCAAGGCCGGCAGGGTCAATTCCGAGGAGGTGATGAGCAAAAGGTTGGCGTCCTTGGCCTGCTCGGTCAGTTTCTCATAGACATTGCTGACGGACAGCCCGTCAATATAGGAGGACTCCACCTGGTCGCCCAGTTTCATCTGCATCTGCTGGCGGCCCCATTCGTGCGCGCCAATCCAGTTGTCCTCCGTCCGCCCCGCCGGGTAGGCAAAGACCACCTTAGCGTTGCGCTTTTGGGAAAAGAGCCTTGAAATCAAACCCGGTGCCGGCGGCTTTTCCTTGGGCGTCAGCATCAGGTTGGGTTCTTCCGGCGGGTTTAACAACAGCTCCAACTGGGGGATCAGCGCGGTCAGCTGCTCTTCCATCTGGGACATGCTGACTTCCATGGGCAGGCCGTAGACCTTCAGGTACTCCAGGAAGCTGTCACCCAGTATCATGGGTGGTTTGACATGGTTGTAGGCCGTTTCAAACTGCATGTACATGGAGTTGAAGTTGATGCTGTCTTCCTGCTCCAGGGTTTCCTTAAACCGCGTTTCCAGCTTGCTTAAGCGCTCATAGTTTTCTTGGCTGGACAGGCGGATGTTCTTGAACAGGCCGTTTTTGTCATATCTCAGGTAGGCGTAATAAACCGCGGTGTCCGGGTCCTTCTCATCCAATTGGGGCACCATGCGCGTGATGTCGGCACGGATACTGGGCGAGTCAAAGTGCTTGAGGATGCTGACCCGCTTGTTGCCCTCAATCACATAGTAATGCCACATGTATTCATAGACGCTGATGGGGTCGCGCAGGCCCTCATTGGTATGCGTCGCGCACAGGTTGATCCACTTGCTGGCAAACTCGCTGCCCTCGTTGTGCAGGGGCATAAAGTTGGTCGCGAAAGAGTTCGCCCTGGCGGAGGTATAGGTGCCCACCACCCGGGAGAGGGATATCTCCCTTTGCGGCTGTTTCATATACGCCACGATGTGCGTCTGGTTAATCAGGTCATCAAGGGCCGGCAGGTTGCCGCGCTGGCCCCTTGCGATGTGCGCGCTGTAATCCCGCTGCCCGGCCTTTAGCGCGCGGCTGTATTCAATCCTTGCCTGTGTTTTGGTACCTTCCATATGTTCTGCTCCAATCATAGCGTGCCTTGATGTAGCTGATGCGTTTGTGCTTCTTGGGGATGTCAAACTCCAGTTCAAGGATGCTGTAGCCAAAGCCGTTGTAGATGGTGGTGTCCCCGTAGGTCAAAATGCGCTTGTTGCTGCCGTAGTTCAGGTGCTGATGCCCGTGGAAATGGTAGGCCGGTTTGTACAGGTCCAGCAGCGTCCGGTAGGCCGAGAAGCCCTTGTGAAAGATGTCGTCCCCGTCGCCCAGGCCGTGGGCCGGCGCGTGGGTCACCAGCACATCAAAGCCGCCGTGGAAAGCGATTTCCTGCATGCGCTTGACGATTTGCCGGTTGACGTCCTTCTCTGAGTAGTGCAGGGGTTTGGGGCTTCTGGAATTGGCCCCGCCAAAGCCGATGAACCTCACGCCCTTGATGACCTGCATCTTCTCTTCCAGGTTGTCACAGCCCTCCGGCGGCGTCCAGAGCATCTTGGCGTCATGATTGCCATGCACATACAGCAGCGGCGCGCAAATCATGGTGGTCAGGAAGGTCAGGTAGGTGGCTTTCAAATCCCCGCACGCGATGATGACGTCAATGTCGCGGAACTTGGACCGGTCAAAATAATCCCAGATAAACTTGCTCTCTTCATCGGCAACCACCAGCGCACGAATCTTTGTCACCTGCCTCTTCCCTCCTTTTTCATATGATTGGACTAAATTATACAGGAAAGCCATCTCAGCGTCAAAATGCGCGCGCCTGCTTGATGAAAGGTGTTTCCCGGCATTATCTCCGGATACAAAACGGGGATTCGTTCCCGAATCCCCGTCAACAATCTCTTTGTTTTAATCCAGCAACCTGGAAATGGCCTCGTATATGCCTTCCAGCTCCTCATAGGACTTGTAGGGCAATACGATGCGCCCCTTTTGCAAACTGCCGGTGATTTTGGCCTTCACGCCCACCGCCTCCAGCAGCTTTTCCTGGAAATCCGCCAGTTCGGGTGGCTGGGTCTGGGGCTTGGCCTTGCCTTTGCCGGGTTCCTGCTTGGCCAGGGCTTCCAGTTCGCGCACGCTGAGCTTTAGCGCCGCCGCCTTTTGGGCCAGCGCGATTTGGCGCGCTTTTTGCGGGATGCCGGCCAGCACCCTGGCATGGCCTTCGCTTAAGAGGTTATCCTGCACCATGTTTTGCACTTCGGGCGTTAATTGCAGCAGGCGCAGCAGGTTGGCCAGCGCCGGGCGGGACTTGCCCAGTTGCCTGGCGGCCTCCTCCTGGGTCAAGTTGCCCTCATCCATCAACTGGCGCACCGCCTGGGCGGCTTCCATGGCGTTGAGGTCTTCCCGCTGCAGGTTTTCCATCAAGGCGGCCAGGATGATTTCATGCTGGGGCAGGGTGCGCAACAGAACGGGCACCTGCTTTAAGCCCGCCTTCATCGCCGCGCGGAAGCGGCGTTCGCCCGCGATGATGCGGTAGCGGCCGTTTTCAGCGTAGGCCAAAATGGGCTGCAGCAGCCCCAGGCTCTTGATGGACTGGGCCAGTTCGTCAAGCGCTGTCTCGTCAAATGCCTTTCTGGGCTGGTCGGGGTTGGGGTCCAAAAGGCCGATGTCCGTCATCAGGACCTCGCCTTCATGGCTCACCTGGGGGAAGAGGGCGTCCAAACCGCGGCCCAGGGCGGGTTTCTTCATGCTTGATGCTCCTTTGTCAGACCTTGTTGTTCTTTACAATCTCATTGGCCAGCCCCGCGTAGGCCACCGCCCCCGCGCTGCGCGGGTCGTAATTGAAGATGGGAAGGCCGTGGCTGGGCGCTTCACCCAGGCGCACGCTGCGCGGGATGATGGACAGGAAAACCTTGTTGCGGAAATGCT
>CAZHPW010000139.1:0-3004 GCA_964534515.1 uncultured Christensenella sp. | reverse complement strand
GATGGTACTTGGCTGGAAACGGCCCGGGAGAGTAGGTCGCCGCCGGTCTCCAACAAAGATACTCCTCTGATTGAGGAGTATCTTCTTTTTATTTGCAAGCTGATGAACAATTAAAGTCCATTCAAGAAGATGAACGAACCGTGACAAAACAAGGGCTTTGCTTGCCCTGAGGCTCCAAAAAGCATATAATGTGGCGCGAGGTGAAACAAATTGCCGGATGAAATCAGACTTTTTGATGTTGTGGAAATGCGCAAGAAACATCCCTGCGGCTCAGCCCTATGGACGGTGACGCGCATTGGCGCTGACATCAAAATGAAGTGCGATGGCTGCGGCAGGGTAGTTATGCTGGACCGGGTGGAGTTTTTGAGGCGGCGTAAACGCCTAGTCACCCAGGGGTCGGAGACAGCGGAGACCAGTTTGAAGAAAGCCGGCCTCCTGCACCTTGAAGATGAATCCGACAGCGATTCGCTGTAATTAAAGGAGCATACAATGACCGATTTGAACCATGAACGCAATCTGGACCAGCCTGTTGAGCCGGTTTTGGAACCTACCCTACCGGAACAGGATCACATTATTGAGGAAGAACCTACCCAGAGGGATGAAAAGGTCTTTGGCGAGGATAAGGTTATAGAAGAAAAGGTACTGGCCGAAGAACCGCAGCAGGATAAGAAAAAGAAAAAGGAAAAGAAGAAGAAAACCGTGGGACAGGAAATTCTCAGTTGGGTAGGCACCCTGCTTTTGGCGGTTGTCATTGCCATGGTCATCCGGGCCTTCCTGTTTGAGCCCATTCGGGTGGATGGCAGAAGCATGCTTGAGACCCTCCAGGATGGTGAAATCGTGCTGGTGACCAAGCCTGCTGTCTGGACCAACAGCCTAAAGCGCGGGGACGTGGTCATTGTCCGCTTCCCCAACCGCAACAAGACCACGGCCATCCATATCGGCGCGCCGCTGGATTTGGAGTTGGTGTCCCATGAGTTGTTCGTCAAGCGCCTGGTTGCCCTGCCCGGGGACAGCGTCGCCATGATGGGCGGGCAATTGTATGTCAACGATGCCCTGGTGCCGGAGGACTATATCACCTACCCGGCCAGGCAGGATTACGCGCGCCGTGTGCTGGGGGAGAATGAGTACATGGTCATGGGGGACAACCGCGCCTCCAGCCATGACGGCCGCTCCTCAGATGTTGGGCCTATCAGCCGGGATATGCTGGTCGGTAAAGCCAGCCTGGTGCTGCTTCCCTTCAATAAAATCAGGACCATTCACTAAGCATATACAATGACTGTAAGGCTTCAGGGCAACCTGAAGCCCGCTTCTTTAAAAGGACAGAATCTTGAACAAACTTCAACGCATGGTGACAAAGGGCTGGTTTGGCCTCACATGGGAGCAGATGCGCCCCTTATACAAACGGGCCATCCGCATTGCTTGGCCAGCGGCCTTGGAAGGGCTTTTGATCTCCGTCATCAGTTCCGCGGATACCATGATGGTGGGCACCATCAGCCCGGCAGCCATCGCCGCGGTGGGGCTGACCATGCAGCCGCGTATGATTCTTTTGATTCTGGTCCAGTCGCTGTCCATCGGCACAACCGCGCTCATTGCCAGGCGGCGCGGCTCAGGGGATGAGCAGGGCATCAAGGCTTGCCTGGAGCAATCCATGTATTTAAGCCTCATCCTGGGGATTCTCATCACCTTGATCGGCTTTTTCCTGGCGGAGCCCCTGATGCGCCTGTCCGGCGCCAATGAGGACAGCCTGACCATGTCGGTCAGCTACTTTAAAATCGTTGCCCTGGGCTTTATCCCAAATAGTCTGCAGCTGTGCATCTGCGCGGCTTTCCGCGGCCTTGGCAGGACCAGGATTACCCTTCAAACCCATCTGCTGAGCAATGTCCTTAACCTGATTTTGAACTATCTCTTGATTGGCGGCAAATTCGGTTTCCCGCGCCTGGGGGTTGATGGCGCCGCTATCGCGACCCTGATTGGTACCACGGCGGCCGGCGTCCTGGCCCTATATTTTGCCATGCACAAGGACTCGCCTTTCCAGTACCGTATTAAAAGGCCGCGCTTTGACAGAGATACGACGCAGGGCCTGCTTAAAATTGGCGGCGCTTCCATTGCCGAATCCGCCTTCCTGCGCATCGGTTTTATGTTCACCAGCCGCATCATCGCCAGCCTGGGCACTATCGCCTTTGCCGCCTACCACATTGTGACCCAGGTATCCGCCCTCTCCTTTACCCTGTGTGATGGCGTCTCAGCCGCGGGGGTCACCCTGGTCGGCCAAAGCCTGGGCGCGGGGGATGAGATGGGCGCGCGGCGCTCGGTCACGGTGACCCGGCACATCTCCATCATCGTTTCCCTCGCGTTGATGCTGTTTATGTTCATCTTCAGGCGCAGTCTGGCACAGCTCTTTACCTCCGACGAGGCGGTCATCCTGGCGGCCTCTGCGGGCTTCCTGGTGGTTATCCCGGCGCTGTTGCCGCAAAACGGCCGGGTGGTTTACGCCGGCTGCCTGCGCGGCGCGGGGGATGTGCGCTATGTCGCCATGATTGCTTTAATCGGTGTCGCCATCCTGCGGCCGGTCTTGACCTGGTTGTTTTCCTTCGGCCTGGAGCCGCATTTCCCTGCCTTGATGCTGGCTTCCACCGGTCCCTGGTTCGCCTTTCTCATTGACGCCCTGGTCCGCAACGCACTGCTGTCAAAACGCATCCGCGGGGAGGCCTGGACCAAGGTTCGCCTAACTTAATCAAAACAAAAAACGGGGCTTCATCCATGGATGAGGCCCCGTTTTTTGTGAAAGTTTACTCTTCGTCAGTCGCTGCTTCGTCTTCACCTTCGGAATGTGTATTTCCGGGAACCAGGCTTGCCCTGATGGCGGCTTCGATTTCTTTGGTAATCTCAGGATTGTCTACCAGGTACTTGCGGCAGTTGTCGCGTCCCTGGGCAATGCGCATGTCCTTATAGGAGAACCAGGCGCCGGATTTCTGGATGATGTCGCGCTCCACCGCCATGTCCA
>CAZHPW010000138.1:0-3028 GCA_964534515.1 uncultured Christensenella sp. | reverse complement strand
TCGGCTGCGGTACCATCGCCAACGCGGCCCACATTCCAAGCTACATGAACAACAAAGAAGTCGACGTCGCCTATTTTTGCGACATTATTCCCGAGCGCGCGGAAGCGGCGGTCAAAAGATACGGCTCCGGCAAGGCGGTCACGGACTACCATGACATCTTGAAGGATGAGTCTGTCAAGGCGGTCAGCGTCTGCACGCCCAACAACGTCCACGCGCAGATTTCCATTGACTGCATGAGGGCCGGCAAGCACGTACTCTGCGAAAAGCCCGCGGCCAGGACCTATTCTGAGGCGCTGGAAATGCAAAAGGCGCAGCATGAAACCGGTATGACCCTCAACATCGGCGTGGTCAACCGCTTTAACGACGCCGTGCGCCACATCAAAGACCACATCGACCGGGGCGACCTGGGCGAAATCTACCAGGTGTATGTCTCCTTCCGCGCCCACCGCTCCATCCCCGGCCTGGGCGGCGCCTTTACCACCAAAGCCATCGCGGGCGGCGGCGCGCTGATCGACTGGGGCGTGCACTACCTGGACATCGTGATGTTCTGCTGCGGCGACCCCACCCCCAAGACCGTGTCCGGCGAAGCCTTCAGCAAACTGGGCAAGGACATTGACAACTACACCTATGTGGACATGTGGGCCGGCCCCCATATCCCCGGGGGTACCTATGACGTGGATGACTCCGTCACGGCCTTAATCCGCACCAACGGCCCCGTCATCACCGTGAACGGCGCCTGGGCGCAGAACATCGGCGAGCGGGAATCCTTCATTGACTTCATGGGCGACAAGGCCGGCATCCGCCTGGAGTACGGCGGGGATTACACGCTGTACACGGCGGAAGACGGCATGCTCAAGACCATCAAGCCGCAATTTAAAAAGAAGGACATGTTCCAGAGGGAAATTGACGAGTTTGTCGACTGCGTGAAGACCGGCAAGAAACTGCCCAGCCACATTGACACGGTCATCCTGACCGCCAAAATCATGCAGGGCATTTACGATTCCTCCGAAGCGCACAAAGAAGTCTCTTTTGAGTAAAGGAGCGGAACAAATGCTGTTAATCAAGGGCGGGCTCATCCACGACGCCATCAAGGAAGAGCCCTACATCGCCGACATCCTGGTGAAGGACGGCAAAATCAGCAAAATCGGGAAAAGCCTCAGCGCCAAGGGTGCTGAAGTTGTGGACGCGAAGGACCTTCACGTCTACCCCGGCTTTATTGACGCGCACAGCCACCTGGGGCTGGATGGCTACGGCATTGGCTATGAGGGCACGGACTACAACGAGATGAACGACATCATCAGCCCTCACCTGCGCGGCATTGACGGCTTCAAGCCCATGCAGCCACACTTGAAGCACGCGGCCCTGGCCGGCGTGACCACGGTGAACACCGGCCCCGGCAGCGCCAATGTGCTGGGCGGCACCTTTGTAGCCATCAAGACTGTCGGCCGCAGGGCGGATGACATGGTGGTCAAACTGGAAACCAGCATGAAATGTGCCTTTGGCGAGAACCCCAAGCGCTGCTACCGTGACAAGGGCGACTCCAGCCGGATGACGACCGCGGCCAAACTGCGCGAAGCGCTGTTCAAAGCGCGCGAGTACCAGGCCAAAAAAATGGCCGCGGAAAAGGACCCTGCCAAAGCGCCGGCCTTTGACATGAAGATGGAAGCGCTGCTGCCCGTATTGCGCAAGGAAATGCCCCTTAAAGCGCACGCACACGCGACGGAGGACATCTTTACGGCGCTGCGCATCGCAAGGGAATTTGATCTGGACATTACCCTTGAGCACGTAACGGAAGGCCACCTCATCAAGGAAGAGCTGGCCAAGGAGCAGGTGCCCCTGGCCATCGGGCCTTCCCTTTCCTCCGCGAGCAAATTTGAATTAACCAACCGCACCTTTGAAACGCCCGGCATTCTGGCCAAGGCCGGCTGCCTGGTGTCCATCATCACGGACGCGCCTGTCATCCCCCAGGAGTACCTGCCGCTTTGCGCGGCGCTGGCGGTCAAGTCCGGCATGGACCCCTTCCAGGCGCTGCAGGCCATCACCATCAACCCAGCCATTCATAGCGGCATATCGGACAAAGTGGGCTCCCTGGAAGTGGGCAAGGACGCCGATATTGTATTGATGGACAAGGATTGCTTTGATGTGGCCGCTATCGCCAAGAAAGTATACATCTTGGGCGAATTGGTGGAATAAGCTCCAAATTGTCACACAATGGCTTGCGTGAATGTCGAGATTGTGTTATCTTTGTTTTGGCAAACTGAATATCAAATGGAGGTATTTTCCGGATGAAGAAACTGACCGCTCTCCTCGTCGCTGTGCTGCTGCTGGCCACCATGCTCCCCATGTTGGGACAGGCCGAAGGCGTCAAACTGACCATGGGCTCCTGGCGCTCTGATGACGCCGAAAAAGTCCAGGCCCTGCTCAACAAGTACAAGGAACTCACGGGCGTTGAAATCACCTTCCAGCCCACCGTTTCTGACCAGTACAACGCCACCCTGCGCCTGCAATTGGACAACGGCACCGGCCCTGACCTGTTCTACTCCCGCTCTTACGCAGTGGGCCAGGAACTGTTTGACGCCGGCTTCGCCATGGACTGCACCGACATCCCCGGCGTGAAAGAGAACTTCTCCGCTTCCGCCCTCAACGCCTGGCAGACCCCCGATGGCAAGGCCTTTGCCGTGCCCTTCGCCGCTGTCAGCCATGTCGTCTATTACAACAAGACCCTGTTTGCGGACAACGGCCTTGAAGTGCCCAAGACTTTTGAAGAGCTGCTGGCCGTGAGCCAGGCCTTCAAGGACAAAGGCATTGAGCCCTTCGCCAACGGCATCGCCTCCAACTGGGACATCCTGGAGTGCGTGTACCTGGGCATGCTGCCCAACTACGTCGGCGGTGCTGACCAGCGCGCGCTGTACGAATCCGGCGAAAAGAAAATGAACGACGAAGCCTTCCTCAACTCCCTGAAGGATTACGCTGAACTGGCCAAGTTCTTCCCCGAAGGCTTTGAGTCCATCACCAACTCCGACGGCCC
>CAZHPW010000137.1:0-3114 GCA_964534515.1 uncultured Christensenella sp. | reverse complement strand
ACGCAATATTTCTTGTGAAACACTTTTGTGCATGCTCCGGCCATTTGAAAACAATTTGCCACATATGACCCGAAAACTGCTCAAAAATGTTTGACGATGGCCTTTCTTCGTGCTACAATGGCCTTCGCTGGTTTACCGGCTTGCCAATATAGCTCAGTTGGTAGAGCAGCGGTTTCGTAAACCGCAGGCCAAGGGTTCGAGTCCCTTTATTGGCTCCAGCGAGGTGTAGCGCAGCTTGGTAGCGCGTTTGGTTCGGGACCAAAAGGCCCAGGGTTCAAATCCCTGCACCTCGACCACGTCGGAGCAAAGTCCGCTCCACTCAAAACCGGGCAGGTTCTGCGGAACCGCCCGGTTTTTCGTACCGCTCCCTTGCTCCTCCTTTCCGTGAAAAGCAGGCTTTTCACGGGGGGAACGGGGTTATTTCCAATTGAATTTCCTATTTTATCATTGCAAAAAAAAGATGGTAATCCGATACACTCAAAACAGTACATGTTGAATGTTTGTACTTGGTGAGAGTACAATATGTATAGAGACATCCCTTTGATCGCAGTATTACGAGTTATACTTTTATTTAGCTGCAAAAGACGGAGGATGTCTTTTGTTTGACATAGCTAATTATAAACTATACTCTGTTAACGAGGACAACTTCTATCGCTGGTGCTCCGGGTATTACCCGGCCCTGTTTTGAACATAGAAGCGGTCCTTTTTATTAGAATTACTACCTAATTCTCCTCAGATATCATCCCATTCTTGAGTGTGCTAGCATACTTACGAAGGCCTTCAAGCCCGCTGGCAGCGCTGCTATCAGCGATTGGACCGGTTGAACGTGCATGAAGACCTTCTTTGTATCCCAAACCATATTAAAACACACTCCTTACACAAATCCCCGCTGAGCAGCACTCAGCGGGGATTCGTTCAATCAACTCTTACTTACTTGCCAACTTCCGGCAGGCTGGCGGCCGCGACGGACTGGCCAACGCGCCGGGCTTTCTCATCCGGCAGGTCCAGCTTCATCTGGCTGGCCAATTCGGGGAACTCGGCGGCCAGGGTTTCCCTGGCTTTTTCAATAATCAAATCCCCGCCCAGGCCGCTGGTGACGCGGCCCATGATGAGCACCTGGCTGATTTGATAGAACAGGCTGTACCACGCAATCGCGTAGCCAAAGTACACGCCGATGGTCTCAAAAATCTTGATGGCTTCGGGGTTCTTCTTTTCCAGTTCTTTCTGCACAATCTTCAGCTTCTCAGCCGGGGTGTTCACGCTGCTTACGTCAATGCCCGCGGCAGGCGCCAGCTTGATAACGGCGTCCTGGGAGAAATATTTCACGCCGCAGCCGATGTCACCGGACCATTCGTCCTGCATCGCTTCGGGGCTCAAGTCCACCGGCACAAAGGCCAGTTCGTTCAGCCAGCCCATGATGCGCATCTGCTCATCCACATAGCCGCCGGCTTCGCTGGTGCCCATCGCGATGCCCAGCACCTGGCCCACATTTAGGCCCATGGCGCCGGCCAAGGCAGTTACGTCGCCGTCATTGGCCACCACCAGGGGGATGTCGCCGATTTCCTTGGCGGCCTTGATGTAGATGTTCTTGACCTTGCTGTCAAACTGCTCTTTGGGCACGGCGATGAACAGGGAGGCCACCATGGCCTTGTTGTCGATGTACACGCCGGCGCTGGAAACGCCGATGGCGTCCACCCGGGGGAGGTGGGAGGCCGCGGTCTTGAACGCGTCCACAATGCCGTCGTAATGGTACTGGGGGTCGCTCGTCACCTTGGGGTGCCAGACCACTTCCTCAGAGTACAGGGTCTGCCCGTCCATTACCGCGGACACCTTGCGGTCAGAGCCGCCCGCGTCAAAGCCGATGCGGCAGCCGTCCAGGTGCTTGCCGATGGAGCTGGCGTTCTCGTTGGAGTGGGAAATCTCTTCAACGTCAAAGGCTTCATCCACTTCAAAGGGCCGTTCATACACGGTGGACATGAAGTCGGCGTCAAAATGGCGTGAGCCGCCTTCCTTGTACGCGTTCTTAAGGTGCTCATGCACCAGGTGGGAGCCCGCGGTCACAATCTTGTATCCGCCGCGCACCCACAAGAGGCTCTTGACCAGGCGGTCAACCAGCTTCAGGGTTCTCTGGTCGTCTGTCCCTTCAGCCAGCAAATCCATCTGATAGGAGGAGTACAGGCCGCCGGAGCGGACAATGCGCACCGCAAAGGGCGCCGGCTTGCCGGATTCCTTAACGGCCTTCACATAATCGCGGTACTCCAGGGACAGCGGATGGAATTTGGGGTCCAGGGGGGTCTGCACCTTCTTCATTTCACTCACCTCTTGTGTATTTTAAAGTGCCCTTGACGAACACCTTTTGGGCTTGCATATCCTGGTCAAACAGCACGATGTCCGCGTCCTTGCCGGTTTCAAGCGTGCCCTTTTCGTTGAGCGCGCCGATGGCGAGGGCGGGGTTGTGCGTGGCATGGTAGACCGCTTCGGCGTTTGACAGGTTGGCGTGGTCACGCAGGTTTTTGACCGCCTCGTTTAACTTCAGCACACTGCCGGCGATGGTTCCGTCGCTCAGCCTGCACTCAATGCCCTTGACGAAGATGGGCTGGCCGCCCAGGGTGTATTCGCCGTCGCCCAGGCCGCCCGCGCGGGTGCAGTCGGTAATCAAAACCAGCTTTTCCTTCTTGATGTCGCGCAGGAAGCCAAACAGGCCCGGGTGCACGTGGAAGGTATCGGCAATCAGTTCGGTGGTCACATTGGCCTGCAGCGCCGCGCCGACCACGCCGGGGTTGCGGTGGTTCAAGGGGGTCATGGCGTTGAACAGATGGGTCACGTAGGACGCACCGGCCTTGATGGCTTCATTGGCCTGCTCAAAGGTGGCGTCGGTGTGGCCGATGGACACGACGATGTCAGACTCGTCGGTAATCTTCTTGATGGCTTCCAGCGCGCCCGGCATTTCCGGCGCCATGGTCAGGATGCGGACAACGTCCTTGTGCTTGAGCATCTTATCGGCGTCGGGGGGGATGATGGCTTCCTCGGCCTGCGCGCCTTTGCGCTTGGGGTTGATGTAGGGGCCTTCGGCGTTCGCGCCTAAAATCTGGGAGCCGTCAAATTCCTCATTCG
>CAZHPW010000136.1:0-3130 GCA_964534515.1 uncultured Christensenella sp. | reverse complement strand
GCAGCGTGACATGGTAAACGGAGTCCAAAGTTGCGAACTTGATTTGACAGTACCATGTACTACATCATCTCGATATTCTTGCATTCAACAAGAAGAAGCTCGTCCCGCTCAAGTACAAGCATGGACAACTCAGTCCGGAGTTTATCAACCTCGGCCTTCAGTTTCTCATGATCCGGGTAATAGATGATTTCCACTGAATGGCTTTGGTTTTTGTCCACGCTGATTCCTCTCAGTTTACTTTTAGGCCTCACTTAGCAAGCAGCTATACCTCAACTGACTCTGACACTGGTACAAGGATTGAGGGGGCAGGTCAATGGTTACACTTCCCTCATGCCGCCGGATACGCCTTCAGCACATAATCATAGATCTGCTCACGGTACTCAACAATCGCCTCGTCACTGTAGCTTGCAGGCAGTTCCATGTAGAGGATGTCGCGGATCATGGTATCGATGATGGCGCGGGTTTCTTCCTTGTCTGTCCACTGATGCAATTGCTGGATGCGTGATTTCACTTTTGCCAGTATGGTTTTGGCGAGCGATTTTACCTTTTTGGTCTCCTCCTGGGTGAGGGTGTCCTTGGTGATAAGATCATAGATGGCCAGCTCCTCATCGCTGGAGAAGCCTTCACGGACGTAGCGCCGCTCTTCCTGGTCCAGGTCATTGACCAGTTTCATTAGGTTTTCAAAGATGATAGCAATCTCATCCTTCTGGTTGTCCTGGTTGTATTCATCAACGATTTTCTGATACCTCTCGTAATAGTTGATGCGCAAAGGATTGTTCTTCAACATATTTGCCAGGCGCTGCTCCACCAGCTCCTGCAAATCCTTCATTAAAAGGTTCTTGTTCTTCGCGCGTTCAAACTCTTTACGCAAGCGGTCAAAATCTATCTTGCTGATATCAAAACGCTTCTTTTCTGCGTTGGGGTCGGTTGCTTCTACTACCAGGTACTCGCTGACAATTTGATTTATCTGCATCATCAAAGCCGTATTGTCAGCATGGATGCGCTTTTTCTGCATCTGGTCATATACAGCGCTGATGGCGTTCTTGCTGCGATGGTGCTGTTCTTCCAACTCCTGGCGACTGATGAACTTGAACAGCTTGAACAGCTCCCTTGCCTGGATTTCAAAGCGTTTTCTGATCTCGTCCGTGGCACACATGGCGTTCGCGCCTTGTTGCACCAGGGCCAACTTCTCAAAATCCGAAGCGGCCACAAGCTGCTGCATTTGGAAACCGTTCTGCGCCATAAAGGCTTCGATTTCGTGGATAATGCCGAAAATCCTTTTAATCAGCTCTTCCTTGTCAGGCGTCGGGTCATTGCCACCTGTGACACCCACTCCACCGGTATAGTCTGCCAGTGCCTGGCGAAGTGCCTTCACCACGCCGATGTAGTCCACTATCAGCCCATTGCTCTTGCCTTCATACACCCTATTGGCACGGGCGATAGTCTGCATCAGGGTGTGGGCTTTCAATGGCTTGTCCAGGTAGATGCTTGCCAGGGATTGGACATCAAAGCCGGTCATCCACATGGCACAGACAAACACGATGCGGAAGGGGTTGTCAGCATCCTGGAACTCTTTATCCATCTCCCGGGCTTCCATCTTTGCCCGGTGGGGAAGGATATCCGCCCCCCAGGCGCGAAAGGTTTGGATTTCGTTCTGTTCCTGGCTGATGATGACCGCCATCTCTGTTTCTTCCATCCAGGCGATCTTGCGGTTCAGCTCCTGCGCCTCCTGCTGGGAAGCGGTGCTAAGCTGCTGTCGTACTTCCAACAGTTTCTCCTGCCAGTAGGCTTTTGCCAAGTTGTACATCCGTAGACAGGTTACCTTGTTGACGCACACAAACATGGACTTTCCAGTTGTCCACAGCTCTGTATAGTGGTTCACAAAATCCCGGGCGATTTTCTCCAGGCGAGGCTGGGCGGTGATGATGTGCAATTCCCTTGCGATTTCTGCTTCCAGCTTGGCTTGCTGATCGGGGTCCAGGTCTGCCTGTTCTATGGCATCCAGCAAGGCATCATTAATCTGCGGGTTTTCGATGTGCAGCATGTCGCTGCGGTTCTCGTAGTACAGGGGTACCGTTGCCCCGTCATCCACCGCCCGCTGGAAGTCGTAGATGGATACATAGTTGCCAAATGTGCGCTCTGTGATGTTGTCGTACTTAAATAACGGCGTGCCGGTAAAGCCCAGGCGGGATGCCGTGGGCAACAGGCGCACCATGTTGTCGGCAAAGATGCCATTCTGGGTGCGGTGGGCCTCATCCGACAGGATGATGATGTCATGGGCGGGCAAAACGGGCGGCAGGCTTGGCTGGTTGAACTTGTGAATCAGGGTAAAAATATAGCTGGGGTTGCCCCTTAACATCTGCACCAACTTCTCCCCGTTGCCGGGCATAAACCGGCTGGCTTCCAAGTTGCCCAGGCAGCCGCAGGCCTCAAAGGTGCCGCTGATTTGCTTGTTCAGTTCCTCCCGGTCAGTGAGCACGACAAAGGTAGGCGACCCGGTGAACTTCCGCCGGATCTTTTGCGCCAGGAACACCATGGAGTAGCTTTTCCCGCTGCCCTGGGTGTGCCAGAACACGCCCAGCTTGCCATCCTTCAGCTTGCGTGCTTTGTAAGAGGCCACCGCCTCGTTGACCCCCAGGTACTGGTGGTTGCGCGCCAGTATTTTGACGGTGTTGCCGCCTGAATGGTCAAAGAGGATGAAGTTCTCAAACAAGTCCATGAAGTTGGCCTTGTCGCAGATGCCCAGCAGCATAATCTCCAGGTCCACCTGACCGATGTCATCTTCCTTCAGCCGTTTCCATTCATGGAAGAAATCATATTTGGAGCCAAGGGTGCCCACTTTGGCATCAAGCCCATTGGACAGCATCAAAAAGGCATTGAAGTGGAAGAGTTGGGGAATGGTGTCCAGGTAGTCCCGATAGTTCAGGTTGTAAGCATCAGCCACATCCACGTTCTGCTTCTTCAGCTCAATAAACAGCAGAGGGATGCCATTGACAAAGCCCACGATGTCCGTCCGCCTGCGGTAATTCTGGCCGTAAATCTTCATTTCCTGCACAGCCAGGAAGTGATTGTTCTGCGGTTGCTCAAAATCAAACACCCGGGCGCGGCGGTCCTCCAGGCTGCCGTCGGG
>CAZHPW010000135.1:0-3241 GCA_964534515.1 uncultured Christensenella sp. | reverse complement strand
CCTTTCCATCACACCACTTGCCAGAAAACTCTTGTGGTTTGTGTCCTTGACACATGAAGAACTTCGACACGAGATAATTTCTTTCATAGACATCTTTTGTCGCTTTGTTTATTACTCATGCAGAAACACTTTGATGTCTATCCTCAGCCAGCTGCCCCTCATATCCTTATTTACAATCTTCCCGAACAGCAGCTTGCCCGCGTCCATCAGGCGGGCAAAGATCACATTATCCGCCTGAGGCACATAGCCGATTTTCACACCATCCGTGTTCTTGATGGCTATGGCCTTGTCGTCGTAACGGTTATCCGGTTCACGGAAGAACTCCAGTTTATCATCCGCATTCAAGTGCGGTTCCAATTCTTCAATGCCTTGGATGTGACTGGTTCCCGCTACCCGTGTGTCAAACAAGAAAATGTCTCGCTCAAAAGGCTTGGGGAGGTCAGGAAGCCCGCCTCTACCATGAAGCAGGCTTACTACCCCGCTTCCTTCGCTTTTTGACAACTCATTCATGCCATCACCCTAGCATTTCATCGATCCTGGCCTTATAGGAGGCAATCACATCGCGCCATTGCCCAATGGCAGCGTCCAGTTTCGCTTTTCGCGCCTCGACCTGCTTTGGATCACGGACAAACGCTTTCATTGTGTATGGATATTCCATCTGAATCTGCGCGATCCTGTTCCGCAAATTCTTTAGCAGGTCTTTCAGGCGGGTTTTTTCTTTTGCTAAGGTCGCCATCCCGTCCTGCATGATGTCGGGTAATTCTGATTCGCCGACCATTGCGCTGATGATTCGCATCCCGTCCAAATCCCCATTCTCATATGCCCTGGCCGCATTGTAGAACAACTGGAGTTTTGCGTCGCTCAATTCCGGGTGCAGGTCAGGATGCAGGGCCTTCACAATGCTTCTGTATAGCATCTTTAGATCGTGGGCGTCCTCATCGGACAAAGCCTGGCCGTGGCTGCGCTCAATGGCTGCGTTCACCTTGTTGATTTTCTCTTCCATCCTTGCCTGATAGTCAGCGAATTCTGCGTCCAGCGCTTCTTCTATCTCGGGAGCTGAAATCTTTTCCTGCCTGTTCTTTTTTGCCTGAATAAGCTCAACTTTTCGCTTGAGCCGGAGCAACTGGCATTCGAGCTGATACGCCTTATACTCCAGACTGCCAATCGCGAGCATGTACATCATCTCAATATTCTTGCATTCAACAAGGAGGAGCTCATCCTTCTCAAGCACCAGCATGGACAACTCGGTCCGGAGTTTTTCAACCTCGGCCTTCAACTTCTCATAATCTGGGTAATGGATGATTGTGCCTAGATTTCTAGCGTTGATGTCCAATTATCTCCTCACAAAGATTATGCCATTTCATTCTTATCCAAGATAGAAAATCTCATGTCTACGTTATCTCTCCGGGTTTGCCCAGGATACCACGCTCAAAAGCCCCTGGAAACTCCATATTCTTAGTACCTCCTGAGAACTTGATGACAGCAAGGTCACGATCCATCTGAATGACCCGGCCTACTCCAAACTTACGATGCTCCACCTGTACACCGGGCTTGACCCAGGCAAATTGCGCCACATCTTTAACTGGGACGCTCTGCATCTGCACACGCTCCTGTTTTCTGGGGGAGAATGAATCAAACCGCATATCGCCCTGTGAAGTAGTCTTCGCCGGCGATGAACTAAAAGCAGATGGAACGATAGTGCTTCTGGTAGAGTCAACCTCAGCTTTTACGCTGCTCTTGGCTGTCTTCTTCTGAACCAGTACAACAGGTTCTTCTTCATCTTCAAAATCTTCATCGGCTTCGTACGTGGTGGGGAGATTCTTCAAATCCTCCATCGCCCTTTCTAGAACGGCCATGCTGGCCTGCTGCTGGGCGAACATTTTCTCAAAATCCTCCCGTGTGATGCTGCTGTCCCAACCGCCGACCTTTTCGCCTTCGTGTAGGTTGATTCCGGTATATGTAAGGCTACTGTCCTCATAGCGACGGAACTTGAAAATGGCATCCCCCATCAGGCTGGCGTTGAACACGTTAAGGCTGACCAGCAGCTCGAAATCCTTCACATCCAGCCCCGTCACGGCCTTAAAAAGCCCGGGCTCCAGCTGTGTGATGACGTCCTGCAGTGATGCTTCCCGGTAGTCCGTCAAGTACATGAAGATGGGGATACGGGTTGCGAACTTAATGAGCTTTTCCTGCACCTGCTTGCGCAGAGATTTATATTCCTTTTCCTCTTGTGTCAGTTCCTTCTTTTCCGGTGGCGTAAGGTTTTCTTTTTCCTTTTTTGCTTTCTTGACGGATTCTGACTTGTTGATGATAGTTTCCAAGATGCTGCTGCCCAGGCTACGGAAGCCCTCAATGCGCATGATGGCGTCCATGGCTGCCTTGTTGGCGATGATCCTCTTGAGGGTGTCGTTATCAACATTAACCAGCAAAGCGCTCTCCCAGCGTTTTGCCAACATGGTGGCACTGGTACCCCGAAGGGCGATGTCAAGCACTTCCCCGGCATCGATAGATCGCATGACACCTTCGTCATACGCCAGTACCGGCAGAAAGTTCATGAACTGGCCTACAGCCTTCTCACGATTGGGCTCATTGATATTCAACCTGGTTCCATAGTCGGCAATCTGTCTGAGCGCACGGTCCAAGGCGAAGTCAAACACATAACAATTGTGTTTGATGATCTCTGTCATGCCGTCCCCTGAAGCAATTTCCCAAGGGCTTTGCACCCGAAAGGCGGCCTGGAAGTAGGTCTCCGGACTTTGCAGGTTACGCAGCATGAAGATGCCGGTCCAGGGTTTCACGGTGACTCCAGTGGTTAGCTTACCGCAGGATAGTGTGATAGATTTGCTGTTTAGCGGCTCTTCCATGCTTTTACGTACCGGACCCAACGCCTGCAAGCCAATGCCCGCGCCGTAGCCTGCGCAGACATTGATTTTATACTCATGGTAAAAGACATTCTGCCTTTGCCGCATTAGGTTGGCCATGGCTTCGCAGCTGGCCACATCCGGCAGGAACCAGAAGGTGTGGTTGAGCACGCTGAGCAAGCGGGCATCGCTGAAAGGCATAGCGGGTTTTCCGCCCAGCTTCATGTCATCCATGCTGGCGGGCAGGTAGGCGCCGCGGATGAGCCCCAGCCACTTTTGCACCTCGTCTTCATAGATGAATTTTGCATTCTTGCCGCGGCCTTCAGCCTTGAAAAAGAGATTGAGGTCAAATTCGTTAAACTCCCCCTTTTCCGCCACCC
>CAZHPW010000134.1:0-3255 GCA_964534515.1 uncultured Christensenella sp. | reverse complement strand
ATGGTCTTTCCGCCATTCCTGTCGCCTAGATCGCCTACAACATCTTGACGCTATCTGCAGTCAATCGTTTTTTGACAAAGGCCGGGTCGCGTGCTATCTTACAGGCAGTAAGGAACCTATCCTCTTTTGAATGTATGGAGGTAGCATAATGAAATCCAGACGCGGCCTGTCTGCCCTGTTGGCGCTCTGCCTGCTGTTGAGTGGCGCTATTCATCTGCATGCCCATGAAGCCCATGCCGAGCCCCATGTCCATACCTACGGCCCCTGGGAGATTGTGACCGAGCCCGGCTGCACCACGCCCGGGCGCAGGGTCAAGGTCTGCACCGCGGGGGATGACGCTGTCTATGAAAGCATCCCGGCCAAAGGCCACTCCTTTGGCGCCTGGGGTCCGGGCAAAGAGCCGACCTGTTTTGAGGCTGGCTATACCAAGCGCACCTGCCCGGATTGCGGCACGGTTGAAACCAACCCCATCCCCAAACTGACCCATCATTTTGGCGCTTGGGGCGCGGGCGAGGCGGCAACCTGCTTTTCAGCCGGCTACACCAAGCGCACCTGCTCACTCTGCGGCACGATAGAAACCCAGTCCATTCCCAAATTAAAACACCAGTTTGGCCCCTGGGGGCCGGGTGTCGCGCCGGATTGCTACAATTCCGGTACCAACATCCGCACCTGCGCCCTTTGCGGGACGGTGGAAAGCAAGTACCTGCCGCCTGCCGGGCACAGCTTTGGCCCTTACACCATCGGCCTTGCGCCCACCTGCACCGAGCCTGGCTACCAAGTTAAAACCTGTTCTGTCTGCGGCATCCAGGAGACCAAGCACATGCAGGCCATAGGTCATTCCTGGGGCAAATGGGTGGTGTTTGAGGCGCCCACCTGCACGCGCTGGGGCAGCGAAACCTCCACCTGCTCAATCTGCGGTGAAATCCGCTCCCGCGGCATCGCGGAACTGGGCCACAACTGGGGCCCCTATGTCTTGACCAAGGCGCCGGATTGCACCAATAAGGGTACTGAAACCAGAACCTGCAGCCGCTGCGGCGACACCCAGTCCCGCTCCATCCCGGCCCTGGGCCACAAATCCGATGAAAAATGGGTCATTGTCCGCGCGCCTGATATGTCAAAGCCGGGACTAAAGGTCACCACCTGCCTGGTCTGCGGCAAGTACGCCAAGACGGACAATTACGCGCCCAAGGGCTACCGCTATGAGGTCAAGACCCAGGCCTACGGCATCCCGGCCAACCAGGTCAACGATTCCCTGCGCGGGCGGACTGAGCAGTTCATCTACCTGGATTTGAAGGCTGATTCCACAACTGTCTTCCCCCTGGTCACCCAGGACAACTATAAAATCGGCGAGGCCACCATCGCCGTGACTTCCGGCGGCGTAACCGTCTCCCTCTCCAAGGATTCTGAGCCCACCCTGCTGCGCTACCGCACCTGGCACCTGTTCTCAGACCCCCGGGACATCCGTCCCCGCGACCTGGAGGCGGCCTCTCTGCCCTTTGAGCAGATGGTCTGGGGCAACGGGGAAAGCGCGCTCATCCACATCACCACCACCAGCAACTACTACCAGGGCAATGAAAACAAGGTCTTCTCCGCCCAATCGCCCTCCAGCCTGGGGCAATTCACCTGGGCTGAGGTGGTGGCGGACATGATGGCGGCCATTCAGAACTAAATAAAACGGATATCAAAAAACCCCCGGAATTTTCCGGGGGTTTTGTCTGATTATCGGTCAGTTCATTTGGTGCCAAACAGGCGGTCGCCCGCGTCGCCCAGGCCGGGCACGATGTAGGCGTTAGGGTTGAGCACCTCATCAAAGGCCGCGCAGTAAATCTTCACATCCGGGAACTCCTTGGAGATGCGCTCAACGCCGTAGCGCGCGGCGACCAGGCAGACCAGGCGCAGGTCCTTGCAGCCCTTGGAATAGAGGATTTTAAGGGCAGCCGCGATGGAACCGCCGGTCGCGAACATGGGGTCTAACACAATCACCGTGCTGTCCGCCACGTCGGTGGGTAGTTTGCAGTAGTATTCAATGGGCTCATGGGTGTCGTGGTCACGGTAAAGGCCAATGTGGCCTACGCGGGCATTGGGCAGCAGCTGCTGAATGCCGTGCACCATGCCGATGCCGGCGCGCAGGATGGGGATTAGGGACACCTTGCGCTCAGAGAGCACCTTGGTCTTGGCGAGGGACATCGGGGTTTCAATTTCTTTTTCTACCAGCTCAAAGTCCTTGGTAATCTCGTACACCATGAGCATGGAAATCTCGTCCACCAGTTCCCTGAAGTCCTTCATGGAGGTGTTCTTGTCACGAAGCAGGGATACCTTGTGCTGAATCAAGGGATGCTCGAAGATAAAGACATTGTCGCTCATGTCGCCCTCCAAATTCGTTGTTTCTTTCAAAAAACTATGCTAAACCAATTTATCCGCCCTGTAAAGCATTTTTTCATCAATTTGCGTTTTGGAAGGGACAGTTCTTAGCCCGGATTGTGTGGTGTTTCCCCGCCTCGCGCCGCTTTTTGAAAGGGCTCAAAACGCCTTGTTTTCTTGACAAAAACGCGCTGTACTAATATGATAAAGTCGCTAAATGATGAGGAGGAATTGCTGTGTCACTCACAATGGATAAACTGGTCGCCCTGTGCAAGGTGCGTGGATTTATTTTTTCCGGTTCCGAGATTTACGGCGGCCTGGCCAACACCTGGGATTACGGCCCCCTGGGTGTGGAGTTTAAGAACAACGTCAAGCGCGCCTGGTGGAAGAAGTTCGTCCAGGAGAGCGAGCATAATGTCGGTCTGGATAGCGCTATCTTAATGAACCGCAATGTCTGGGTCGCGTCCGGCCATGTCGGCAACTTCAATGACCCCTTGATGGACTGCAAAGCCTGTAAGGCGCGCTTCCGCGCCGACCAGTTGGTGGAGGACGCCGCCAAGCAAAAGGGCGAGAGCATCCAGGCCGACGGCTGGAGCAATGAGGAATTGGAAGCCTACATCAAGGAGCACAGCCTGGTCTGCCCCTCCTGCGGCAAGATGGATTTTACCAGCATCCGCAAGTTCAACATGATGTTCAAGACCCACCAGGGCGTGACGGAGGACACCGCGGCTGAGATTTACCTGCGGCCCGAAACCGCCCAGGGCATCTTCGTCAACTTTAAAAATATCGTCCGCGCCACCCGCCGCAAGATGCCCATGGGTGTTGCGCAAATCGGCAAGTCCTTCCGCAATGAAATCACCCCGGGTAACTTCACCTTCAGAACGCGCGAGTTTG
>CAZHPW010000133.1:0-3282 GCA_964534515.1 uncultured Christensenella sp. | reverse complement strand
CATAGCGGGTGAAAAAATGGTTGACAGCGGCACTTTGGGCATCCCAAAGGCTTGATCGCAAAAGACGGCGGGATGATTCCGTCGTTTTGTTTTATTCCGGTTTAATTATTGGGAAAGGGGGGCCAGGCGTGCAAACACTCGTCATTCCGGTCAGCCAGGAGGGTATAATCACAGCAGCGCGGATTCTGTCCGAGGGCGGCCTTGTCGCCTTCCCGACAGAGACCGTGTACGGCCTTGGCGGCAATGCCTTAAACGAGGACGCCATCAAAGCCATTTTTGAGGCCAAGGGGCGCCCCGGGGACAACCCCCTCATCGCCCATGTGACCGGAAGCGGCGAAGCCAAATTGTACGGCGTATGGACTGAGCTGGCGCAGACTTTGGCCGAGGCCTTCTGGCCAGGTCCGCTGACGCTGATTGTCAAAAGGCAGCCCCAGGTACCCGCCCGCGTAAGCGCGGGGCTTGATACCCTGGCCTTGAGGGCGCCCAGCCACCCCGCCGCCCAAGCCCTGATAAAAGCCTGCGGCTTTCCCATCGCGGCGCCCAGCGCCAACCGTTCCGGCCGGCCCAGCCCCACGACCGCCAGGCACGTCCTGGCCGACCTGAAAGGTTTCATCCCTCTGATTTTGGATGGCGGACCCAGCGAGGTGGGCCTGGAATCCACGGTGCTGGACGTGACCGGCGAGGTGCCCCTCATCCTGCGGCCCGGCGCCGTGACGCCTGAAATGGTAGCGATGGCGGTGGGCGAATGCCAGGTGGCCGACTCCGTGATGCGCCAGCTGCGCGAGGATGAGCAGGCCCCTTCCCCCGGTATGCGCCACAAGCACTACGCGCCCAAGGCCAGAATGACCCTGGTGGAGGGCGAACCAGAGCAGGTCCGTCAGGCCTTGAGCCAGATGGCCGAGAAGCTGGAAAACGCCTGGGTCTTTGCGCTGGACGGGGTGATGGACGGAGCCCGAGACGTGAAGGTCAAGAGCCTGGGACCTGACGCCAAGGCCGCCGCGCACAACCTGTTTTATCTCCTGCGCCAGGCGGATGAGGAAGGCGTGACCCGCATCTTTGCCCAGGCCCTGCCCAGGGACGGCCTCGGACTGGCCGTGATGAACCGCTTGGCCCGCGCAGCCGGCTTTGATATCCGGCAAGCGGAAGATATTTTAAGGCACCAAGCCAACGCTTGAAAAGAAAGGAAAACCAAATGAAAAAACTGTTCTCCCTGATGCTGGCCGCTCTGATGGTATTTGGCCTCACCCTGCCCGTCATCGGCCAGGCCGAGGAAGAGAAGGTATTGAACCTCTTTACCTGGGCCACCTATATTGATGACGGAACGGTCGCCAAGTTTGAGGAGCAGACCGGCATCAAAATCAACTTCACCACCTTTGCCTCCAATGAGGAAATGCTGTTGAAGATGGCGACGA
This sequence comes from uncultured Christensenella sp., assembly GCA_964534515.1. GTDB lineage: Bacteria > Bacillota > Clostridia > Christensenellales > Aristaeellaceae > UBA6115. The sequence continues at coordinate 1,870 of CAZHPW010000133.1, read as the reverse complement.
CCAACAACGAGTACGACGTGATTTTGGCCAGCGACTACGCGCTGAACATGCTGCGCAAGGACGACAAACTGCTGCCCTTGAACAAAGAACTGCTGCCCAACTACGCCAACCTGGACCCGGACTTCCTGGGCCAGTACTTTGACGAGAACAACGAGTACACCGTGCCCTACACCGCCGGCACCCCCCTCATCGTGGTCAACCCCGACCTGACCGATGTGGAAATCACCGGCTATGAAGACCTGTGGAACCCCGAACTGAAGGACAACGTGGTGGTCATTGACGACGCCCGCAACATCATCGGCATCACGCTCAAGACCCTGGGCTATTCCTTCAACACCACCGATGAAGCGCAATTGGCCGAAGCCGAGGAAAAACTGATGAGCCTGCGCCCCAACATCCGCTCCTTTAACTATGACACGCCGCACAACGACATGATTTCAGGCGAGGTCGCTGTCGGCTACATGTTTACCCCCTTTGTCCTCCTGGCCATGGACGGCAACCCCAACCTGAAGGTTGTCTATCCCAAGGAAGGCATGGGCTTTGGCATTGACGCCCTGGTCATCCCCAAGAACGCGCCTCATCCCAATAACGCGCACGCGCTGCTCAACTTCTTGCTGGACAGCGAAGTGGCCGGCAACACCGTCGCCTGGCAGTACTACCTCTCCCCCGTGAAGACCGCCTATGAGTTCATCCCCGAGTACTTAAGGGAGAACCCGGCCATTAAAATCCCCAAGGAAATCCTGGGCGAGACCGAGTTCATCATGGACGTGGGCGAGACCGAGAGCAAGTACCAAGAAATTTGGGCCAAGTTCAAATTGCAATAAGGCACAGCTTTAAAAGAATAGTTGAGATTTAGAATTGGGGAGGGTGGTTTTAAGAACCGCCCTCCCCAAACCCCACCAGGGAACTTTCACTGACTTATAAATACATCGTTATTTAACAGGAGAACGCCATGAAGGTATTTTTGACCGGGGCGAATGGCTTTGTCGGGCGGCGCATCGCGCAGGCGGCTGAGGACTGCTTTTGCGCGCCGTCCCTTCGCGGGGCAAACGAGGATGACCTCAAGCGGCTGATTGAGCAGGCTGAGCCGGATTTGATTGTGCACACCGCCGCCATCTCCGACATCGCGGTCTGTGAGAAGGATGGGGAGGCCTCCTACCGCGCCAATGTCATCCTGCCCCTGATGCTGGCCAAAGCCGGAAAAGGTATCAAGACGCTGATGTTTTCAAGCGACCAGGTCTACACGGGCAACAGGAGCGACAAGCCATTCAAAGAGGATGAACCCCTCTCCCCCGCCAACACCTACGCCCAGCACAAGTTGGAGATGGAGGAGCGTGTGCTGGACATTGCCCCTGAGAGCGTGATGCTGCGCGCGACCTGGATGTATGACCTGCCTATTTACAGCGGGGACAAGACCGGCAATTTCTTCATGAACATCCTGCGCGCCGGGCTGCGGGGTGAAACCGTCTCCTTTAGCGGTACGGAATTCCGAGGCCTGACCTATGCCCGGGAGGTGGCCGAATTGACCTTAAAGGCTAAGGCGCTACCGGGCGGGGCCTACAACTTTGGCAGCCCGACCAGAGCCAGCATGTATGACACCGCGCTCGCCCTGCAAAAGATGCTGGGCATCAGGCCACAGGTTGTTGACCAGCCCAAGAACCGCGACCTGTGGATGGACCCGGACAAAATGGTCCAAAATGGTTTGGCTTTCTCTGATACCATTGAGGGACTCAGGCAATGCGCCAGGGATTATGGGCTGCTGAAAGCGAAATAAAAAAGCACACAAAAGCGCCTCTGATAATAAGTCAGAGGCGCTTGCGCGTCAAAGAAGTGTCTGCGGACACTTCTTTGAGGAAAGAGGAGCGGGAAT
>CAZHPW010000132.1:0-3421 GCA_964534515.1 uncultured Christensenella sp. | reverse complement strand
TACTTTTTTTGCAGCAAAACTATATTTAATAATTATTTTGTTATTCTCAGATTTTACCGATTCTATATTTAGGGATGTGTGTGAATCATCTTTAATCACATCCCAATCATCGGAATCTGAACCGTATCTTAAGACGCCCGCAACAAATACCAAATCTTCGTCTTCTAAAGCATTCACATTATTTTGCGGTAAAAGAATAAACAAAGCTAAAAAAAGTATGACTAAATAGAATAATCCTTGATGTTGTGCTGTGTTGCGATGTGTAATATTACTTTTCATCAATTGTTGAGCCCTTTTACGAAGTTCTATAGCCATAAAGTACTATACTATTTGGATTAGTGTCAATGCGCGTTCTGTATTTGTATTTGTGTTTTGTTCAGATAAGATATTTCCTTCGCTGGCGCCTGTCTTTCCGCTGAGTTTGATATCCACCTGGGACATTACTTATACCCCACAAGCAATCAAATTTTTCATTTCCACATATCTCGTGCCCACGCAGTTTCCTCTGTCCATGCCTGGTAAAACACCATTATTAGAATTCCTTAATCTTCCGGGAAAATCTGTTGACAAAGCCCTTCTTTGATGGTATCTTGGATACAGGTTAGCACTCAACGCATCCGAGTGCTAACAAAACGGAAGGGAAGGAGGTGGCCATCAGATGGAGGAGCGCAAAACACGCATCCTGCAAGCCATTATTGATGACTACATCCAGACCGCCGAACCGGTTGGCTCGCGCACCATCGCGCGCAAGTACCTGTCCAACCTGTCCAGCGCCACCATCCGCAATGAGATGAGTGACCTGGAGGAACTGGGCTTCCTAAGCCAGCCCCACATCTCCGCCGGCCGCGTGCCAAACGCCAAGGCCTACCGCCTGTATGTGGACCACCTTCTCTCCTCAGAGCCCGAAACGCTCCATGAAGAGGAAGAAATTAGAGGCAAGTACTTAGCGCGCATGAGCCACCTGGAGGACGTCGTTCGCTCCACCGCCCAGGCGCTGTCAGACTTAACCGGCTATGCCTCCCTCGTCATGCTGCCCCGGCAGGAGGAATTGCGTATCTCCGCCCTGCAACTGGTCCCCGTTTCAAGCGGTCTGGCCCTTCTGGTCATCGTGACGGACGGCGGCATCATCAGGGACACCATGGTGCAGGTGGCGGGCTCCCTGGACGCGGACGCCCTGTACGCCATCTCCCGCATGCTTACTGAGCAGTTTGCCGGAAGAACCCTGCAGGAGGTGCAGACGGCACTCACCGAGTTTGCCGACCACGCCCCGGGCGATCCCCAGGTGTTGGAAGGCATCCTGGACCTGGCCGGCCAGATGGCCAGACAGAATACCCAGGACAACCTCACCATCTCCGGCACCCACAACATTCTGGGCTTCCCTGAGTACCAGGACGCCGTTAAGGCCAGGCAATTGTTGTCCTCCCTGGATGACAAGGAGCGCCTCCTGGGCCTCATCAGAAGCAGCAGCGATGACGCGCTCACGGTCCACATCGGCCCTGAGAACGGCATCCCCGAGATGGAGGAGTGCAGTGTGCTCCTCTCCCAGTACCATCTGGGACGCGGGCAGAAAGGCGCCATCGGGCTCATCGGCCCCACGCGCATGCCCTACAACCGCGCCATCGCGACTTTACGGCTCATCAGCCAGGCCATGAGCGACATGCTCAAGACCCGCTAAGCTGCCGAAATAAATTGGAGGACATCATGTCAAAAAAGAAACCGCACGACCAGAGCCCCGGGACGGAAACGCCCGAAACGGCAGAAACCCCGGATACCGTCATGGAGGTCACCCCGGAGGAGCTGCAGCAAGTTCAGCAGCAAAGGGATGAGTACCTGCAGATGGCCCAGCGTGTCCAGGCGGATTTTGATAACTTCCGCCGCCGCAACCGCCAGGTGTCCGCCGAAAGCTTTGATGACGGCGCCCGCGCCTTCATCAAGACCCTGCTCCCCGTCTGTGACAATCTGGAGCGCGCACTGATGGAACAGCGCCCGGATGACCCCCTTTACCAGGGCGTCTCCCTGGTCCACCGTCAGCTGATGACCGTGTTGGAACAGCGCGGCGTCAACCCCATCAACCGTTTGGGTGAAGCCTTTGATCCCAAACTGGAAGAGGCCATCGCCCAGGCTTCACCGGATGAGGGCGAGCCCGGCACCGTCGCTGAGGTGGTCGTCAAAGGCTACATCATGGGCGAAACCGTCCTGCGCCACGCCATGGTGCGTGTCGTAGCCGGCTAAACACAACGCAAACAACGAATTTTAAGATATCATTTGGAGGAAATTTCTCATGGCTAAAATCATCGGTATTGACCTTGGCACCACCAACTCCTGCGTCGCCGTTATGGAAGGCGGCGAGCCGGTCGTTATCCCCAACTCCGAAGGCGGCAGAACCACCCCTTCCGTCGTCGCTTTCACCAAAGAAGGCGAGCGCCTGGTCGGCCAGATCGCGAAGCGTCAGGCCATCACCAACCCCGAGCGCACCATCTCTTCCATCAAGCGCCAGATGGGCACCAACTTCAAGGCCAGCATTGACGGCAAGGATTACACCCCCCAGGAAATCTCCGCCATGGTGTTGCAGAAACTGAAGAAGGACGCCGAGTCCTACCTGGGCGAAAACGTGGCCCAGGCGGTTATTACCGTGCCTGCCTACTTCTCTGACGCCCAGCGCCAGGCCACCAAGGACGCCGGCCGCATCGCGGGCCTGGAAGTGCTGCGCATCATCAACGAGCCCACCGCGGCTTCCCTGGCCTATGGCCTGGACAAGGACGAGCCCCACAAGATTCTGGTTTATGACCTGGGCGGCGGCACCTTTGACGTCTCCATCCTGGAAATCGGCGATGGCGTGTTTGAAGTGCTGGCCACCAACGGCGACACCAAGCTGGGCGGCGACGACTTTGATGACCGCGTGGTGGACTACATCGCCGAAGTCTTCAAGAAAGAAAACGGCATTGACCTGAAAAAGGACCGCATGGCCTGGCAGCGCCTGAAAGAAGCCGCGGAGAAGGCCAAGATTGACCTCTCCGGCGTCATGGCCGCCAACATCAACCTGCCCTTTATCACAGCCGACGCCAACGGCCCCAAGCACCTGGACATTACCCTGACCCGCGCCAAGTTCAACGAGCTCACCCATGACCTGGTTGAGCGCACCATCGGGCCCATGCAGACCGCTTTGAAGGACGCCGGCCTGTCCGCGTCCCAGGTTGAAAAGGTGATCCTGGTGGGCGGCTCCACCCGCATCCCCGCGGTTCAGGACGCCGTGAAGAACATCACCGGCAAAGAGCCCTTCAAGGGCATCAACCCCGACGAGTGCGTCGCCATCGGCGCAGCCATCCAGGCCGGTGTCCTGGGCGGCGAAGTGAAGGATGTCCTCCTTCTGGACGTCACCCCGCTGAGCCTGGGCATTGAGACCGAAGGCCACATCTTCACC
>CAZHPW010000131.1:0-3466 GCA_964534515.1 uncultured Christensenella sp. | reverse complement strand
ATCACGCGATTTATCCAGTGTTTTCAATGGGTTTAGGGATTTTCAGCAGGCCCTAAATAGAGGAAATATTCTAAAGTTTTTTGTGCCGCTTTTTTTCAAAAAAGCGGCTTTCGTAATTTCTCGTCACCCTACTCGCCTTCGGTACTCAATTCTTCCAATGCTTCCCTATCCACAACCACAATGCCGCGCTGGCCTTCCAATTCCAGAAGGCCTTCCTCCGCCATGGCGGTGAGCTTGCGACTCAAGGTCTCCTGGCTCATGCCCAGTTGGGAGGCCAGGTCGCCTTTGCTCATGGGCAGGGAAAAGGCCTGTTTGCCTTGGGAGAAATCGAGGATGGCTGTTGCCAGGCGCTGGCCGACGGAGCTTAAGTTGACCGCTTCCAGGAGGCTGTCCGCCTTCTCCAGGCGACGGGAGAGGGAATCCATGACCTTGAGCGCGATAATGGGCAGGCGGGTCATCAGTTCCTTCATCGGTTCGCCTTCCAGAACGCACATGGTGACCTCGCCCAGGGCCTGGGCAGAATCGGCGTGAATCTGGTTGGAGAAAAGGGAGAGCTCGCCAAAGAACTCGCCCGGGCCCAGGACGCGTAGCACCTGCTCACGTCCGGAGACACTGAGGCGATAGAGCTTAACCTGTCCCTGGTGGAGGACATAGAGCGCCCCGCCGGCGTCCCCGGCGTGATAGATGTGCTCCCCCCGCTTGTAGGTCTTGGCCAGGGTAATGTTCGCGACCTCGGCCTGCTCCTGGGGCGTTAAGCCCTGGAAGATGGGCACGGCGGACAGACAGGAGTAATTGCTGTTGTGATGGTTGCAGGCTGCGTCCATACGGGCTCCTTTAAGATGAAGTATTCGGGGAGGAAATCAACGGCTCTTGTTCCACATCTCCCGGTGGAAGAGGATGATGATGGGAATGAACTCCAGCCTGCCTACCAGCATCAGGAAGGTCAGGATGATTTTGACATGGGGCGAGAAGATGCCAAAATTGCCGACCGGGCCGACCAGGCCAAGGCCGGGGCCGATGTTGGACATGCAGGAAGCGACGGCGGAAAAACTGGTGACAAAATCATGGCCGTCGGTGGAGGCGGCAAGGGTGCCCAGAAAGAGGAAGGCGATATAAATGAAGAAAAACACCAGGACGGAGCGCAGGGTCTCCTCCGGCAGGATTTTGCCGTCCATGTGCAACAGGCGCACCTTCCGGGGCGCGACGGCCTGGCCGACCTCCCGGCTCGCGGCCTTGCCCAGGATGACAACACGGCTGAACTTGATGCCGCTGGCCGTGGAGCCGGCGCAGCCGCCAATGAGCATCAAAAGAAGGAGGAGGATGTGGGAAAACTGCGGCCAGAGCGTGTAGTTGGCGGTCGCAAAGCCGGTGGTGGACATGATGGAGGAGACCTGGAAGCTGGAGTAGCGGAAAGCGGTGAGGAAATTGCCGTACTCGGGCAAAATCTCAAAGGCGATGAATACCATGGCGCCAATGGCCACTAACCAGTAGACGCGCACCTCATCGGACTTGAAGGCCTTGAGGCCTTCCCCGCGCAGGAGCCTGAAGTAGACCATGAAGTTCATGCCAAACAGCAGCATAAAAATGGTGGTGATGGCCTCCACCCAGGGGTTGTTGTAAGCGCCCAGGGAGAGGTTTTTGTTGGAGAAGCCGCCGGTGGCCGCGGTGCCCATGGTGTGGATGATGGAATCAAACAGCGGCATGCCGGTTAAGAGCATGAGCCCCAATTGGATGAGTGTCATGACAGTATAAATGGCGTACATGAGCCGCGCGGTGTCCCGCATCTTGGGCACGGCCTTCATGAAGGTGGGCCCCGGGCTTTCAGCGCGCGCCAGGATGGAGGAGCGGGCTGACAGGTTGGGCATGACCGCCAGGGTCAAAATGAGGACGCCCATACCGCCCACCCAGAGGGTGGAGGAGCGCCAGAGGATAAGGCCGCGGGGCAAAATTTCAATATCGGACAGCGTGGATGCCGCGGTGGTGGTGAAGCCGGACACCGTTTCAAAGATGGCGTTGATGAGGTCAGAGATGGTGCCGTGGAACATGAAGGGCAGGCCGCCAAAGACGGAGTACAGTACCCAGGTGAGCGAAACGACTACCAGGCCTTCCTTGGCGCGGATTTCGCGGTTCTTGCTGCGGAAGAGCAGGCCGGGCAGGGCAAAGAGCAGGATGATGAGAATGGTATAGACAAAGGGCAGAACATCACTGCCCTTGTCAATGAAGGCCAGAAAAAGGGAGGGCAGCATCATGCCCGCCTCCAAGAGCAACAGCTGGCTTAAGATATTGAGAATAAGCCGGCCGTTCATACAAACCTGCCTGAAGGGCAAGACAGCGGCTTATGCGATTTTGTCTGAATCACAACGAAAAACAACATGGTCCGCTCCTTGCGCTCATCATTTTATGCGGTCATTGTACCATAAAACAAAGCCCCGGGCGCGTGTCCCGGGGCTTTGTGCGTTTTCTTTATCTGAGTTTGCCCAGGGGCGCCAGGTAAGCGATGAACTCATCCTTGCCGTCCAGGTCAAACAGGGCATTGGCGACCTCCTGGCGGTAGGCGGCGATGGCGCAGGTGCCGCAGGAAATGGCGGTGGCGGCCAGGTAAAGATTCTGGCAGATGTGGCCCAGGTCAATCGCCATGACCTTGTGGGCGGCCTCGCCGTAGCGCCACTCGGTGCGGTAGGGCAGCACCGCCCAGAAGAAGATGACCGGGGCGTCGCCTGAAAAGGTCTGGTCCAGGGCGGCTTTTGACACCGCTTCTGACAGGTTGTCCTTTGTTCCCAAGCAAAGAAGGGCGTGCTGAAGCGGCGCGTAGCGGTAAAGCCCGGGCTCAAAGGCCAGTTTGCCGTCCTGATCAAGGACGGGGCGGGTGAGCGCCAGGTAGGTCTCGGTGCTGTGGCGGTTGTCGGCGGAGGGCACGGTGCGCAGCACGCGGTTGGGGTGGTCATTGCGCACACCCTGGGTCATATAAAGCAGGAAGGACAGTTCCTGAGCCGTGGGGGCCGCTTCCGCGAACCGGCGGACGGATTTGCGGTTTAGAACAATGTCCTCAAAACTACCCTGGGGCTTCACCACCCCGCGCCATTGCGGCAGGGGGAGGAGCGTGTCGCTGTCCCTCAGCGCTTTTTGAACCGGCGGCATGGCCAGGCCCAGGCTCTGGTCGGTGTTGTCAAAGTTGACCGCGCCCCTGATGTCATCCTTCAAAAAGGCGCGCAGTTCATCGATGCTCATTTGCGTCATTTTGCTCATGGTGACTTCCTTTCTTTAAAGCGCTTGGCTTAGTGGCTCTTGTTCCACAGCTCGCGGTGGAAGAGGGTCAAAATGGGGATGAACTCCAGCCTGCCCGCCAGCATCAGGAAGGTGAGGAGCACCTTTACATGGGGGGAGAAGATGTCAAAATTGCCGATGGGGCCCACCAGGCCAAGGCCGGGGCCGATGTTGGACATGCAGGAGGCGACGGCGGAAAAGC
>CAZHPW010000130.1:0-3544 GCA_964534515.1 uncultured Christensenella sp. | reverse complement strand
GCCTTGAAAAAGAGATTGAGGTCAAATTCGTTAAACTCCCCCTTTTCCGCCACCCGGCGCAACTCCTCTGGCATACGGTAGGTGAGCATTACCATACGGGGCAGGGCGCGATAGGGATTGTCCGGCGCATCACCCCAGGCGGCTTTTGCCTGCTGCTCATCAGAATACGTCCAGCTGTAAATCTGTTCTTCCAAAAACTCACCGGTATTCAGCGCCCTGAAAGGCGTACCAGAAAGAAAGAGGTAGTGATTTGTGGTGATAGGGAGGAATGTTTCGTTGTAGGCGTTGTCTGCCTCTTCTTTTTTGTACTGCTCCAGGTCCAGGGCATCAAAGGCATCCTCGTCCTCTTGGTCAAACAATTTTTTGGCATTATCCCGCCAGGCACCGAAGTGGTACTCATCAAAGACGACCAGGTCCCAATTGGTAGCGTGTACCCATTCATTGCGGGCCTTGATGCCACCTGTCTGGTTGTTGACCCCTAGGAAGTCCTGAAAGCTACCGAAGCATACGATGGGCCGAGTCATGTCTGCCTTTTCGTATTGTTCATCCATGCCGGCTTCATTTCCGCTTTTTGGTCTGCTAATAAACTGCCAGCCGGCGAAATCCAGGTGGTGTTTGATGTCCTCTGCCCAAGCACTCTCTACCGCGGGCTTGAAGGTCATCACCAGCACGCGCTTGAAGGCCATCCTCCGGGCCAGTTGGTAGGCAGCAAAGGTCTTGCCAAAGCGCATTTTTGCGTTCCAAAGGAACCTGGGTGCCTGCCCCGGGTAATCCTGCCGGGCGGAGCGGAAGTACAAGGAAGTCTTCTCCACAGCCTCACGTTGCTCTGGACGCATGGCGAAATCCCAATCACGGTTTTCTTCGTTGCCCTGCCTGTGCTTCAGTGCTAAGTAGGCAGCTTTCACTTGCTCTACCGTGCAGGCAAACCACTCTCCATCTTTATGTGGAACACCTTTTTTTCGTAACACCCGATGCAAATCGTGGTCGGAAAATACACCCCCGTCCTCGTACATCGCGCTGTCTTGAAATACAATAGTATAGGGCTTCCCCCCCGGCACAATTGTGGGGTATTGCTGGGCCACACGATGTTCCACATTTCGCGCGGTATAACCCACTTTCAACATGCCGGGGTAGTGTTTGTCAGCATAGGCATAGACCATCGGTTGGGCCTGAGGTTTCTCGCTGACAAACAGATCAAGCTGGTCAGCCATCCTGCTCACCGCCTTCGGCGTCCATTGGTCGAATCATACTCTCAATAAATGAGATTTCCTCATCCGAAAGACCATATTTGGCATATAACTCCGCATCCGTCCAGGGTTTGGAGAAGTCTTGAAGCGGAACAAAAGTGTATGCTTTGGGCGGCGTGTCTTGCGTACTAGTCTTTATTGAAACGAGAAAGCGTAGAAAATTCGTTCTGAGATACGACAATACGTTATTTGCTTTTTGTTTCTGGTCACCAGCATCAGACAACAGTAATAGAACATATGTATTTGAGCTACAAGATCCTGGTTCGCTAATTTTCGGCTTCCCAATAATAGTGCTACCCGGATTCCCAGAACGCGGGATGAGAACTTTGTATTTGTTGATATATTCAGTGTTCTTAGGTACATTCTTTTTATTAATCCAGCATTCTCCATGTGCAATGTATACTTTGATAGAGCATTGTTCGGATTGTTTTGCACTAATTGGCAGAGCGTTTTGTCCATCTGCTGTTTGTATGGTGCCATGAGTGCTATTATTCCAAACAATTCTTGTATGGAATCCAAAAAAGCGTCCGCCATTCAATATATCACTTAAGCTTTTCTCCCCTTTTAAACGTACTTTATGCAAGATAGATATAGCTCGCTCATTTCGGATAAAAGTATCCATGCCCTCCTCAAGCAAAGGGCGTACTGAACATGTTGTTTCATCTCCATCATGTTCAAAAACGGAACATAAACCCCTATTCTCCCTATCCCACAGGAAATAGCAGACGCCTCCCTTTATTTCGACGCCCGGGAAACAATCTGAACTGCGCGCAAAATCGTGGATAGTTCTTATTCGGTTATCAGTCAACATTTCATCGCGAAAACTATCAAGACCGCGCCCACCGGTAAACCAACGCGAGGGTACAATCATCGATAAGTAGCGAGGTTGAAGCCTTTTTGCTTGCTGAATAAACTTCTGATAAATCGGTAATGCACTGGATTGATTTCCACCATCACCCAACTGGTATGGTGGATTTCCAATAATGACATCAAATTTCATACCAAATATCTCCTCCGGTTTTAGGGTATGAACAAACTCGTAAGCATGGTACTCTAAGCCCTCTCGAACCTTCTTCCCGAACTGGTTCTCGCTTGCACTGCAGTAGGCGCAGCGACCACCAATAAAGCGGTGCTCTACCTGCTTGAAACGGATATTTCCTTCAACGGTCTCAAACTTGCTCACCGAATACCGTCCATTTGGAAACTTGCTGCAGTACAAGCTCCTGCGGCTCATCAAGCTTGTTAACTCTGTGATAGCGATGCCGTAGAGCTGATGGTGGAAGATATGGTCCCGCCGCTCCTGCTCATCCGGGAAGACGTCCTGCAGACCTTCCATCAGGCGTCTGGCTATTTCCCGAAGGAAGACCCCGGATTTTGTGGCCGGATCTAAAAAAGTGGTATCCGGACTCCGGAATATTTCCCGGGGCAATAAATCCAGCACTTGGTTGGCCACCTCCGGTGGGGTGAACACCTCGTCATTGGACAGATTGGCCAGTGTATTCAAGATATCCGGGTTATAGTCCTGTGCTTTGATGGCGCTGATGCTCATTGGCAATCCTCCAATAATCGGTCAGTGGATACTCAAATAAAAGGCGGCCTTCTTCATCTGTCCGCGGCAAAGCGGAGGGAGGCACTGCCCCTTTCTCATCTTCTGTATCTGTTGGTACATTATCCGGGACTAAGCTAAGTCCCTCCAGCAAACTGGTTTGCTGTATGAGAGGTTCCTGCTTCAATAGGCTCTGCTGCTGAATAGCAGGGGGTGCCTTGGGCAGGGGTATTTGGTCTGCAATCTTTGGTTTTACATTTATTAGCCCATCCAGGGTATAGTCCGCGCGCTTAAACTGGCGACCAATCAGGCTCCATTGAGAAAACACCAGAGGTTGACCATCCCTGCCCAGAAGGCTCAATGCATCTCCGCAGAGGATATTTCGTTCCATGAGAAAACGGGCCGTTTCCCTGCAATCTTCTGTTAGACGGCTCTTTCTACACACAGCACTATAAGCTTCGTTCCATATGAGGAACAGACGCTCACGACACATCTCTGTGTTATCCTCAAGCAGTTCCACACCATAGATACTGCTGAGCGCCAGCAGGCTATATTTTTCATAATCTGATGACTTGCGGTGATATTTCCTATACACCACAGCCAGCTTGCGGCGCAATATTTCGGCTAGGAAATTTCCATCCCCACAAGCTGGCTCCAAAAATCGGCTCTCTATTCGCTCGGTCTCCTGCTTCACCAGGTCCAACATGGCGTTCACTTCACGCTCGGCTGTGAACACCTCTGCATGCTTCTG
>CAZHPW010000129.1:2003-3624 GCA_964534515.1 uncultured Christensenella sp. | reverse complement strand
GAAAACACCTATCTGAACATGATTCACCAACAGCTGCTTGATGACCCTGACCCGATCCCGGACCGCTTGGAACTTTGCGCCTTCATCCGCTCCATCAGCAAATCCGGCGGTGCCAGCGCCATGGAGTGGGCGGGGCCGCGCAACATGGTGGATATGTTGGAGCTGGTAAAGCGCTACTATTACCACCCATCCACCCGGGGTTCCAACTCCGTCAAGCAGGTGCTGCCTGCTGTCCTGGGCAGTTCTGCCCTCTTGCAGGAAAAGTATAGCAAACCCATCTATGGCGCCAAAGACGGCATCCCAAGCCTGAACTTCAGGGATTGGACCTGGGTTCAGCGAAGCGAGGAAGGCCGCATATTGGATCCTTACAAGCTGCTGCCACCCATGTTTGATGACTTGACCGCGCGTGAAAACACCCTGATGAGTCAAAACGACGAAATCCGTGACGGTGGCGCGGCTCTGACCGCCTATGCCCGGATGCAGTTTGAAGAAATGAGCAAGTACGAGCGCGCCCAGATCAATGCGGCCCTCAAGAAGTACTGCGAGCTGGACACCCTGGCCATGGTGATGATTTATGAGGCCTTTGTAGAAATGACAGCATGAGTTGGAGGGAATGTCCCGCCAATGTGGTGCCAGATGTATTGAAGCCTGGTTCGGAATAACAATCGAAAGAAGGTTAAGCGCATGTTTGAAGGTTTCGCAAAGTCACTTAATAATTTGTTGGAGAGTCGATATGGCAATCAAGTTTCTGAGGATGTAAGGGCACGGCTGGCGGCCGAACTTAATAGCATTCAGGCCCTTGCGTCAGAACAACGGGATGTCTATCTCACAATCATGGGGGCTGTCCAATTATGTGAGCATCCCATCAATTCTCCTACACCGTATCAACCCAGCTTCATTGCGTCACTCTTGGGTTTGGTGAAGGTTGATCCGGTGCCACTGGTACCCTTGGCTTTTACACAACCCTTTCAGGCAATTGATCTTGAAGTATGCAGCTGCTCGGAGGCGTTCATTCTCAATGCGCTGAAGAGCAAGTATGGTGAAGATAATCTCTTGCTTCATCCAGAGACTGAGAATCGTCTGATTGTTGCTTCTGGTGGCGCTTCCTATGCAAAAAAGTCGGCAAGAAACAATCGCTATGGCTTGCCATATGAGTTAGCAGGCGGAGAAAATGTAACCGTAAGCGAAGTTGTTCTGTTGCGAAAACCGCTGCTGGAAGCGGCCGGCGAGGCACAAAAATGGATTGGAGAGGCCGATATTCTGGATGACGAGGTGTTTGAATACCTCATCCGCGATGGATGCATTGGGGGCTTTGATAACGAGCGGACCATGGCGCACTTGAAGGCCTTGCAGCCGCGTGATGTCGTTGCCTTGGCCAGGTGTTGGCAGTTGGGTGTATGGACAATTCCTGGTTACGAGAGACCTTTTCCATTTCGGGAGGATTTGTATCATGAACTGATTCAAAGGGGTGTTCCAGATTCCAAAGCCCCGCAGTTCGCCCGTATCCTGGATCAGGCCCATCAACGCAAAGCGGCGCAGCATATGGACATGATGTTAGAATACTTGGACCAAACATTCATTGATGAATGCTTAAAAGAACAGTACCGTCCTTCAGTTCTCT
>CAZHPW010000129.1:0-1993 GCA_964534515.1 uncultured Christensenella sp. | reverse complement strand
CTGCTCCTGATCCGCTTGCGTATGGAGAATCCAGGTAAGTATGAAGAGCTGGCAGCCGTGTATATTGCTTCTTTCAACAGCTGAAGGAGAAGGCGGCCTAACATATTCTCCAGGACTCAATGATTTTTGAGTGTTCTTAGCAGATAAAAGCATCGATGACACTCATAGCAAGGCTTGGTTTTGTTAGAGTATGCCTAAGTCACCTGCCTGGCAAGCCACTTTACGCTCCCCACAACCACTGCCCATGTCAGCTCACCTACGAAGAAGGAATCGTCCCGGTATCTTTCCCAAAGGCTCTGCATGGTTTCATCCTGCTCAAGGGTTTGGAGAATCTGATCAAGAGCAGCAACTTGATGGAGCGAGTTGCGCTTTTCGCTCGTTGCCAGGAAGGCTGCTTTGAGCAGAGGGGCATCAACAGTCTCCTGCTGTGTCAGGATGTGAATATCATAGAAGTCCCGCATCCGTGTGTTGGTGTTGCCTCTGGTCATGACTGTTTCCAGCTTCTCTGCCAGCAAGGTTTCCAGGTTGTAGGTCCAAAGCGGGATGGTGCGCCACTCAAACATCAAGGGATAAGCATACTCCACTGCGCCTGGGGTGATGATGTCCCCGGTTGAGATGTCCAGCCGGATGGCTTGTTGCATCCTATCCAGTGTCGCCTCCAGCATAAAGCGAATGCCGGGATTGTCATGCTCTTCCATGATTTCGGTGACCTTGGTGACAGAGAATGTGATGCCATCATCAACAGATACTGCAATGATTTTGTCCACCATCTTGATGGCAGTCTCTCTGGAAAGCGAGATCAGTCGGGCTGTGGTATCAATGTCCATCGTGGCTCTGGTTTCAAGACCAACGATGGAGGCAACAAGCATGCCGCCCTTTAGAATAAGGCTGTCGCGATAGGGGGAGAGAGCAATTCGCTCCAGAAAGCGCTCCATGATGAAATTCCTGATGAGCGTCTGTGCTTTGGTACTGTCGCCACCGGACAGGTTGCGCACCTTGGCTTTCAATTGTGTGGCTGTCCTGATCATAGCATGACCTCCGTGTAAGTACGCACAGCATCCTCCAAACCAAATGCCTTGGCATAGGCCATCAGGTGATTCAGGTTTTTCTGTGGGCTGGCCATGTACTCCTTCATGGCGTGTTGGAAGACCTGGATATCCATGGAGTCCTTGAAGCGGAGCACATCGCAGATGGTTCGCTCCCTGTCATAGACACGGACAGTATTGCCGAAGCTGGTTTTCACATCGCTTGCACCAAGCCCTGCAAGGTCTGCCTTGACCTGGTGGACACGGATTCCCATTTTGCGCAGATGTGTTGCGTTGTAGCCAGCGTTGACCGTCACGCTTGTGAACCTTGGCTCGCGCTCCATCAAGCCATGAAGGAATAAAGCCGTTTCGTGGGAGTAAACAATACGCGAGTTTGCCAATTGCAACTGGTACAGCTCATCCGGCCATGCATCCGCTGCCAGGTAAACACCCCGGGCGACACGCTCCATGTTGCGCTTGCGGACATATTCGGCAAGCGTAGGCTTTGACACGCCGCTGAGCAAAACCTGAGATGTGAGCAAATAGCCATTGCCCTGAGATACCAAATGATCCAACATGCCAAACCTGCTCATAAAATCACCTTACTTCCTCGCTCTTAATTGTACATGTTGAGAGCGAGGAAGTAAAGTATTGATGCCATCCTTGTTGAGGGGGCAGCCCTGCTTTAAGCCGTCTTATTGCTGCTGTTCCCGCTAAGCGCCTCCGACATCAGCACGGATGTGCTGGTAGACATTGTGCAGCATGTTGTTGGAGGAATGGCCCATGTTCAAGTGCATTTATCAGCCTTGTTCTAAGCAAAAGGAAAAAGAAGGTGTCCACCTGCGTGGAAACCCGCAATCCCTTATGTAGCAACAAAAAACCGGGGTCCCTTGATTTATCAGGGAACCCCGGAATGGTGGAGCATAGCGGATTCGAACCGCTGACCTCTACAATGCGAATGTAGCGCG
>CAZHPW010000128.1:0-3747 GCA_964534515.1 uncultured Christensenella sp. | reverse complement strand
CAGGCAATCCTTCACCGCCAGCAGGACATTGCAAAAATGCTCCATCTTCATGTATTCGGTTTCGGAGACTCTGCGCATAGTGTCGTAGCCGGTTGAACCAACGTGGCATCTCAAGAAACCCTTTTCCATATGGTAGCCATGGAAGACCATATCAGAATCAGTTCCGGTTTTTAGAAGTTGGACATGACGTTCCGTGTCATCATAGCAAAAACGGTCGATCACATACAGATCGCCGGCCTTTTCGAAACCATCGTACACCTCGACTAGGTCACCCTTGGCAAATGGAGTCGGCAGATCGATATACCCGCATGTACTTCTCAGTGTTTGTTCATCCAGCTCTTCAAATGAATTGTGATTACTTTGAATGCGATAAATCGTCCCATCAAGGTCAATATCTGCTTTGAGAGTCAGTCCGTTACCAATCTCTTCATATACGATAGCGTAATGATAATAGAAGCTGCCTATCTTATCCTGGTATCGCTCTATCAGGTCATTCATGGCTTCGGTGTAGGTCCTGTAGCAGATGCTCCGGTATTCAGGCGAATCCAGGCTTAGCGAGTACCGTTCCCTTTGCTCGCTTGCCATCGCTCGGTAAAACCCTATGGCAGGATTTCCGTTCTGGAGTCGCTCCGCCCGTCGCTGCTCATTGGTCAGCACATCCAACATATACTTGTGCAGGTCAAGCATTCCCGTGGAGAAGAAATCATTGGGATGGATGATGCCCTCTGTTTCAGGCAGAAGAGCGCGGTAACCATTCAAGCGATCCTCCATCGGCTTGTGGGACATCGCAATCAGCATCTGCTTTTCCCCGGGTGAAAACTCTTTACCAATCTTTCGGCAATGCATGGCAATCTCAGGTGAGTTGAAGTAAGGATAAATGTCCATGTCCATCCTTCTTTCCTGTTTGATGATTTTATTGTAGAAGAGGGGATGCGACATTTATAGAACACCGTCCGAAGTATCATGAAGTCATAAACAGACGGAGGTGACGTTTGATGCTGTTCTTCTCGGTTGCGGTCAAATTCATCCGTTCGAGTGATGAAGATGAACTCCTCACATTGACACAGACTGTCTCGCTGGCAAGCAAGCGATTCTATGAAAGGTCAGATTACCCTGCGTACATTTTTGCTGAGACGATCATGGATAAGAGGCTGATGTGTGTTGCGATGCTCAGTGGAGATCATCTCAGAAATCAGTCTCTTGATGATACAATTCTTGCGTTTCTGGGCTATCTCCACATTGAGCCGGACGTAATGGAGACAAACGAAATCACATGTTCTGCGGCGATACGAAAACTCCGCACCGCCGCCGGCAATGGTTATGTGACTGATGCTGACCCCATTCTGGATGAGCTTGATATTCGCTGGATCGGTAAGGGCAGCATGGCGGAGAAGATGATCTCAACAAACGTGAACAAGGAAGCGGTACTCCAGCAAGCTGCTGTGTTCTCCGACACACCAAGCATGCTGGAGGAGGTTGAAAGAGTTTACCAGCAGAGCAGCGCTGTCCCATACACCGGGCATCCAGTTCACTATATCATTGAAATGGATTGCCAGGATCAGCACCTCCAGATGACAGAGCTGCTGCTAAGCGCCCTGTATGCCAACAGACGCATCAGAAGCAAGAGGTATGTGGTTAAGAAGTACGCATCCGTTGAGCCTATCAACGAATCATACCTGCTAAGTATGTTCAGCTCATGTGAGGGCGGAACATGCGTGATTGACTATGTCTCAGGAGATAGGGGCAATGAAGATCCGGGACAGCCCGAGGAAGATGCAATTGGCATGGTTTGCAGCGCGATGAGTAGATTCAAGCATAGTGTGCTGACGATCATCTGCGTTTCGCCAATACAAAAAGCTGTGAAGCAATTAATCATAAAACGCTTGCCTTCCTTTACATTCGTCAGAATCGCGAAGGAAGGCTTTGATCGGGAAGGCGCGTTATCTTATCTGGAGAACCTGGCCGACATCGCAAAGGCATCGCCGGATGACAGCCTGACGAGTTGGATCAGAACGGATCGAGATGGATTCACAATAACTGAACTGCAGGAATACTTTGATAATTGGTATGATGTCTATTTGAAAAGGAATGCTTACCCTCAATATGCAACGCTGCTGCGAAAAGCAGATCCTCCGCCAGCCAAGCAAACCATTCCAATATCAAGCGCATACGATCAGTTGCAGCGCATGATTGGCTTGCAGGATGCAAAGAGCATCATTGATAAACTCTTGAACTACTGCAAAGCGCAACGCCTTTTCAGGAGCAAAGGCGCCGAGATGAACAGCCTGCCTATGCACATGGTGTTTACTGGAAACCCCGGAACGGCCAAGACAACTGCCGCGCGACTTTTCGCGCAAATCATGAAGGATAACGGCATTCTTTCGGTTGGTAGGCTGTTGGAGGTGGGAAGGGCCGATCTGGTGGGCAAGTATGTCGGCTGGACTGCCCGTCTGGTCAAAGAGAAGTTCAAAGAGGCAAAAGGGTCTGTGCTGTTCATCGATGAAGCCTATTCTCTGGTCGACGACAGGGAGGGGATGTACGGCGATGAAGCAATCAATGCCATTGTGCAGGAAATGGAGAATCAACGGGACGAGGTGGTGGTCATCTTTGCAGGTTACCCAGGAAAGATGGAAGGTTTTCTGAAGAAGAATCCGGGGATGCGCAGCCGCATAGGCTTCAGGATCCACTTTCCTGACTACAGCACGGAAGAACTCTTCAGTATTCTTGCGTCCATTGCGGAAGACAATCACATGAAACTTGCCCCGAGTGTGAGAGAAAAACTACTCAACGTGTTTGAAACCGCCAAAGCGGAGCAAGATTATGGGAACGGCCGCTTTGTACGGAATGCTTTTGAGAAGGCGCGCCTGTCCCAGGCAAGCCGGCTTCTGCGCGAGGACATTGATAACATTAGCAAAGACGACGTAATGACCTTATGCGCCGAAGATTTTAACATGAGTGTCGGCGTCGTGATGGCACCTTCGCAGCGAACGATTGGATTCGGTGCATGAGACAGGATAGTACGGCAGATGATGTTCGGTTTTTGTCTCATTGGAGGTTGCACTGCCTTCCGGTAAAAGGTATACTCATCTCCAGAGGTGATCATATGTATACTGCGCAGCCCAAAAAACTGCTGATCCTCAACATTCTGGACATCATGAAGCGCCGCACGGACGCCGACCATCGGCTCAGCCAGCAGGATATCATCCGCATCCTGAGAGATGATTATGCCATGATCGTTGACCGAAAAGCCGTCAAGCGCAACCTGATGGACCTGATTGAATACGGTTATCAGATCGAGTACACGGAAATCCTTCGCAAGGGGAAAGCGGGTGAGGATGAACCCATCTGTACAGACTGGTATCTGGAGCATGAGTTTTCGGATGCGGAACTGAGGCTGCTGATTGATAGCCTGCTGTTTTCCAAGCACATACCACATAGCCAGTGCATGGAACTGATTGGGAAACTTGAAAGCTTATCAAACGACCACTTTAAATCGCATGTCAAGCATATCCGCAATCTGCCGGAGAACCTTCCCTCCAATAGGGCTCTGTTCCTGACCATTGAGGTGCTGGATGAGGCCCTCAGCAAGCGGCGCCAGGTCAGTTTTAACTACAGCACCTTTGATGTGGACAAGAAGCTGCATCCCCGCCTGAGTGAGAATGGACAACAGCGGGAATACCTCGTCAACCCCTACCAGATGGTTGCCACCAACGGCAAATACTACCTGATCTGCAATTATGACAAGTA
>CAZHPW010000127.1:0-3757 GCA_964534515.1 uncultured Christensenella sp. | reverse complement strand
CCCAGGCGCACGCTGCGCGGGATGATGGACAGGAAAACCTTGTTGCGGAAATGCTTTTTGACCTCGTCGGCCACCTGCAGGCTCAAGTTGGTGCGCCCATCAAACATGGTCAGCAGCACGCCTTCCAGCTTCAAGTCCTGGTTTAAGGTCTTTTGCACGCGGGCGATGGTGCTGTTGAGCGAGGTCACGCCCTCCAGCGCGTAATATTCGCATTGGATGGGCACCAGCACGCTGTCCGCCGCGGTCAAGGCGTTGATGGTGAGCAGGCTCAAAGACGGGGGGCAGTCAATGATGATAAAGTCAAAGGCCGCCCGGAGAGTGCCCGTGGCCTCGCGCAGGCGGTATTCCCTTCGCGTCTGGTCCACCAGTTCCACCTCGGCCGCCGCCAAGCGGATGTCGCTGGGCAGGATAAACAAGTTTTTCTGCGCGGTCTTCTCCACCGCGTCCATGACGGGGAGGTTGTTGATGACCACCTCATAGGTCGTTTTGCCGCTGGCCCTAATGCCCAGGCCGCTGGTGGCGTTGCCCTGGGGGTCCATGTCCATTAACAGGGTCTTTTTGCCAAGCGCGGCCAGGCCCGCGGCCAGACTCACCGCTGTGGTGGTCTTGCCCACGCCGCCTTTCTGGTTGGCAATCGCGATCATTTTTCCCAAGGGTCGTGCTCCTCGCTTATCCGCGTAATCCACTGCCGGTAGCGGAAGGGCTCATGGCAGGTGGTGATGATGCGGCGTATTGTTTCGGTTTCTTCGGGGGAATGCATATCGTAATATAAGAGGTACAGCGCGCGCAGGGCGGACAGGCTGCCGGAGCGCAGCGCGAATTCGCGCAGGTAGGCCTGGTTTTCAGGCGTCTTCTCCATGGTTTCAAGCAGCAGGTAGAGCACCTCGTCCGCCATGAGGCTAAAGTCATTCATCCGCAAACGGATGAGGTCGCCCGTATCCATCAGCAGGGCCATCCTGGCCTTGGTTTCTTCCCTGACCGTCATAAACAGCAGGTTGTCAATGCCCTGCACCAGGTGCGTCAGGCTGTCGCGTTCCTTCCTAAAGGCAAACAGGCTCATCGCCACCTGCTCGCACAGGGGCATCTTGTCCTCCATAAACCGGGAGCCCAGCCAGGGTAAAAGCGTCTGCTTTACCTTGTCCGGTGCAATCATGCCTGTTCATCCTCCTTGGAAAAAAGCCGTCTCACAGGATAGCACAGCCTGTGCTGAGCGTCAAAACGCTTCTACTGGCTCAGGTGCTTTTGCAGAAAAGAGAAAATCATCTCATGCAGCCGGGCACTCCAGAAGGTGCCCTCGTGCTCAGCGCCCGTAATCTCAATGAGGGTGCTGTCAGCCCCGGCGGCTTTTAACGCCTCATGCATCATGAGGGACTGGCTATATGGCACCACGTCATCCTTTGTGCCCTGGGCGATGAGGAAGGGGGGATAGGGCTGCCCCTCCTTGATTTCCATCGTTGGGCTCATGGCTTTGAGCACATGGAGGGGCTTGTCCTGCCCAAAGAGGGAGAACATGATGTCCAAGAGCCCATTGTCCCCGCCCTGGTACATGGCCTTGAGTGTCTCAAGGTCAGGCAATTGCCCGCTCTGGGCGACAGAGGTCAGGGGGCCGCCTTCAAAGTGGATGAGGTCACTGGGGCCAAAGCAGTCCACCACACAGGCCACGCGGTCGGAGTACCCTTTATAGTCCTCGGTTTCATACCGGGGGTCATCCGCGGTTAAGCCAATCAGCAGGGCGGTGTTGCCGCCGGAGGAGGTGCCGAAAAAGCCGATGCGGTTCTCGTCAATCTTAAGTTCGTCCTTGATGGAACGCAAAAAGCGGATGGCGGCCTTGGCGTCTTTTAAATAAGCGGGGAAGGGGTTGCCCTCCAAGCTGTTGCGGTGGGTGATGGAGGCAATGGCGATGCCCTTTTGCGCGTAGGCGCACAATTGCGGCAATTGGGTAAAGCGGTTGGGCGCGGTCCAGCCGCTGCCCTGCAGGAAAACGACCAGCGGGTAGCGCTCCGTGTTCTCCTTTTGCGCCATTTTGGCAGGTAAAATAAGCGTGATACGCTGCTGCTGCCCTTCGCACACGAAGCTTAGGTCATCGCGCATCACGGCCATGTCCAGATATTCCGGGTTGTTGGGAAAGACAAAATCGGGCTTCATTCCTTTGTTGGCCTCCTGATATGATTGCCCATAGTATATCATTGTTTGTCCGGTTTGTGCTAAAATCAGCCATAGAAACACGGAGGACAGCGTCCATGAATCAACAGTCAAAAAACAGGCTTTTCTTTGGTTTGGGCACCATCGGGCGGGACATGTTCTACACCACGGTCGCCACCTACCTTATCTATTATCTGACGGACATCCTGAATCTTCCGGACAGCACCATGTGGTGGATGGCGATGATATTAACCGTCTTGCGCGTCTTTGACGCGCTCAATGACCCCTTCATGGGTTTGCTGGTGGACAACACCAACTCCCGCTTTGGCAAGTTCAAACCCATGATTGTCTTGGGCGCGGTGCTGGGCGCTGTCTTCATGGTGCCCATGTTCATGGATTTTGGCTTATCCGAAGCCAATTACCTGCTCCTTTTTACCATCCTGTACTTGGGCTGGGACATCTTCTATGGCGCCAATGACATCGCCTACTGGTCCATGCTCCCGGCGCTCTCCGTCCACCCAGGGGAGCGGGAGCGCATCGGCGCCTTCGCGCGCATCTGCGCCAACATCGGCATGTACCTGGTGGTGGTCGGCATCCTGCCCATCACCGGTATACTAACCAATGCCCTGGGCAGCGCCAAACAGGCCTGGGCGGTCTTTGCCTTTGGCACGTCGGTTTTGATGCTGCTCTTCCAGATGTCCACCGTCTTTGGCGTGAAGGAACAAAAGGAGGCTTTTAAACAGGAGGAAAAATCCACCCTGCGAGATTTCTGGCACCTGCTGAAGCAAAACGACCAATTGCGCGTCACCATCATCTCCATGGGCCTGTTCATGATTGGCTATACCACCACCACGGCCTTTGGCGTTCATTTTTTCAAATACGCCTTTGGCAATGAAGGCATGTACCCGGTCTTTGCCGGTGTGCTGGGCGTGGCACAACTGTCCGCCCTCTTCGTCTTCCCGCTGTTTTCCAAGCGCTTTGAGCGCAGGAAGCTGTTCTCCTGGTCCATGGATTTGGTCTTCCTGGGCTACATCGGGTTTTTCCTCTCGCCCATGAACATGCTCTTCCTGGGCATCTCCGGCTTTCTCATCTTCACCGGCCAGGCCTTTATCCAGCTGCTCATGCTCATGTTCCTGGCTGATTGCGTGGAATACGGCCAGTGGAAACTGGGCAAGCGCCAGGAAAGCCTCACCTTCTCCTTCCAGCCCCTCATCAATAAAATCGGCGGTGCGGCCTCGTCCGGCATTGTCACGGTCACCTTGATTTTGTCGGGCATCAATTCAGCCGCGAGTGTCAGTGACGTCACTCCGGAGGGCATCATGATGATGAAGGCGGCCATGCTCATCCTGCCGCTCATCTGCATCCTCATCAGCTACTTGATTTATAAGAAGTTCTACCGCATTGACGCCAAACTGCATGAGGACATGCTGGGGGACCTCATCGCCCGGGGGGATATGACACAGGACATTCTCTGATTCTTGCCCAGCTTTGAGCCAGTCTATGACTCACACCTCTATGGTGAAATGAATAAGTAAAACCAACAAAAAATCCGGCACCTTCAAGGTGCCGGATTTGCGACGTGGTAGCGGCGGTCGGATTTGAACCAACGACACTC
>CAZHPW010000126.1:0-3805 GCA_964534515.1 uncultured Christensenella sp. | reverse complement strand
CATGGGCATCAACTTCGCCATCACCATCGGCGCCATGGCGGCGCAGATTGGCCTGATGCTGGCGATTAACTGGGAATTGACCGGGGTCATGGGTCTTGTGGCCGCGGCGGGCATCACCCTGCCCTTGGCCGCGCTCTTTGGCTTCCTCATCGGTTCCCTGCTTAACAAGATGAAGGGTCAGGAAACCATCGGCTCCCTCATTTTGGGCTATTTCGCCAACGGCGCTTACCAGCTTTTGTTCCTGTTCATCTTCGGCAAAATCATCCCGCTTTCTGACAAGGTGACCATCATCGGCGCGACCGGCGTGGCCAACACGCTTAACATGATGGGCGGCGGGCTGTACATGGCGCTGGACAACATCTGGTCCCTGCCCTTTACCACCGCGCTGTACGGCGTCAGCGCCCTGATTGTGGTGGTCTCGGGCATCCTGCTGGCCCTAAAGAAAATGAGCGTCAAGCGCTTTGCCTTCTTGGCCGGGCCAGCCGTCCTCATTTCGCTTCTGGTGCTCCTGGTTCCCCAGGCCAACCAGATTGTCAGGGGCACCACCGTGCCTGTTGTTACCTTCCTGCTCATGGGCCTCTTGTGCGTGTTCAATGTCATCATCATGCGCACCCGCTTAGGCCAGAAGTTCCGCGCCGTCGGCCAAAGCCGCACGGTAGCCAATGCCGCGGGCATCAACGTCAACCGCACGCGCATCATCGCCATCATGATTTCAACCGTCTTGGCCGGCTGGGGCCAAATCATCTTCATCCAGAACCTGGGCACGCTGCAAACCTACGCGGCCCATGAGATGGTAGGCCTTTACGCCGGCGCCGCCATCCTGGTGGGCGGCGCGTCCTTAAACCGCGCTACCAACACCCAGGCCATCATCGGCTGCCTCCTCTTCCATATCCTCTTTACCGTGTCCCAGGACGCGGGCACTAAGCTCTTTGCCAATGACCCCAACATCGGTGAGTTCTTCCGCGTCTTTATCGCCTATGGCATCATCGCGGTCGCCCTGGTCATGCATACCTGGCGCTCCGTCTCTGCCGGCAAGAAAAAAAGCCCGCTGCAAACCGGCGCGCGCTAAACATTACCAATCAAAAGAAGCCGGGCAAACGCCCGGCTTCTTTATGTTTGTCATTCCCTCCAGGTGTGTTTGTATGCGTCGCCGTTGAGCGTCAGGCAAAAGGGATGGCCTGCCGGGTCCAGCATCACATACCAGGTGTCCCCGTACTGCGCCGGCGCGTCCTTGGCGCCGATGGAGCGGGCGAAGGCCACGGCCTTGGGCAAGTCCTTCACAATCAGGTCCAGGTGGCTTTGCTGGCCCCTGATTTCAGTTGGCCAGGTGGGTGGGCGGTAGCCGTTCACCGGCTGAAAGGAGATGGTGATGCTGTCCCCAATCACCGCGGGCATCACGTCCTCATCCTCCAGCCCTTGGGCTTCAAAACCCAGCAGCTCCGCGTAAAAGCGCACCATGTCCGGAACCTGCTCCCATTCGCAGTCCAGGCAGATGGAATCCAGAAAAATGTCCGGTCTGTCCATAAGCATTCTCCTTTTTTGTGCTACCGCAAATATACCCCCAAGCGAAACCACTTCCGCGCAAAAAAGACTCGGAGAATGCTCTCCGGGTCTCAGACTGTCAAAAAGCAAATCCTGGGAGGTATCGGAGGGCAATGCCCTCTGATGATCATCTGCGGCAGCGACATGTGCGGTGCCGCAGGTTTGGGCTTTCCTCAAAGAAGTGTCCGCAGACACTTCTTTGACATGTAAAGACCCGGAGAATGCTCTCCGGGTCTGTTTGGGTTCAGTTGAACCGTTATAAATAATTAATAGTTGACGGCCGCGCGCTCGAAATAATTCTGGGGATGTTTGCAGGCGGGGCACAGTTTGGGGGCTTTGCGGCCTTCGTACACGAAACCGCAGTTGCGGCAGCGCCAGAGGGTGTCGCTTTCCAGTTCCCATTCCTGGTTGTCTTCCAGGCGTTTGACCAGCTTCAGGTAGCGGTCTTCGTGCTCTTTCTCAACCTTGGCGACGTTTTCAAACTCAAGGGCGATTTCCTTGAAGCCTTCTTCGCGCGCGGTCTCGGCAAAGCCTTTGTACATCTCGGTCCACTCGTAGTTCTCACCGGCCGCGGCGGCAATCAGGTTCTTCTTGGTGTCGCCGGCGGTGTCGCCCTTTTCGTAGCCGCCCAGGGCTTTGAGCCACATTTTGGCATGCTCTTTTTCGTTCAGCGCGGTCTCCTGGAAGATACCGGCAATCTGCTCATAGCCTTCTTTTTTGGCGGCAGAAGCAAAATAATCATACTTGTTGCGGGCCTGGCTCTCACCGGCAAACGCGGTCCAGAGATTCTGTTCGGTTTTGGATCCTTTCAGTTCCATGGGGGTTCCTCCTTGAAATTATTTTTTTGTCTATTGTCATGCGTTTCCGCAGTACAAATGCCTTTTAAAACAGGTCAATGAGCGTCATCAGCGAGCCGCCCACAATCAAAAGGGCCAGGAACAAACTTAAGACCCTGGTGAACAGGGTGTTCTTGCTTTTCTTTTTGGCGCGGGTAGTCAACGATTTTTCTCCTTTGATGCAACTGAGTTTAGACACAGTATAGTGGGTATAATACAAATTTGTCAAGTCATATCACACTTTGTACCATGTACGCCCACCCACTACATCTTGTGGTTGAGTACCATTTGTATACAATCTATGGCGGAATTGCGCTTGACAGCGTGCTCAGGTTCTGCCTATAATCGTGCTGTTCGAATATAAGCATTGGGTTATGAGGAGGCTTTGCCATGATTTTAAACATCATCAAACGGGACGGGCGGGTGGTGCCCTTTGAAAGCGATAAAATCGAGCAGGCCATTTACCGTGCCCTGGCCGCCTCCGGCAGCCAGAAGGGCCGCGAGACCGCGGCGGAATTGGCGCGCCTTGTCACCCATGAATTGGAAACCAGCGAAAGCATCCCGGCGTCCCCCACGGTTGAGCAGGTGCAGGACGCGGTTGAGCGCGTGCTGATTGAAAAGGGCTTTGTGCTGACCGCCAAGGCTTACATCCTCTACCGCGCCGAGCGCAGCCGCGTGCGCGAGATGAACACCCGCCTCATGAAAACCTATGAGGACATCACCTTCTCAGACGCCGTTGACTCTGACATCAAGCGCGAGAACGCCAACATCAACGGTGACTCCGCCATGGGTAGCATGCTCAAGTTTGGCTCCGAGGGCGCCAAGCAGTTTTATGACATGTATGTCCTAAACCCCAAGCACGCCCAGGCGCACCGGGACGGCGACATCCACATCCATGACCTGGATTTCCTCACCCTGACCACCACCTGCTGCCAGATTGACCTTCTGGAGCTGTTTAAAAACGGTTTTTCCACCGGGCATGGCGTCCTGCGTGAGCCCCAGGACATCGCCTCCTATTCCGCGCTGTGCTGCATCGCCATTCAGGCCAACCAGAACGACCAGCACGGCGGCCAGAGCGTGGTCAACTTTGACTACGGCATGGCGCCCGGCGTGAAAAAGACCTACCGCAAGCGCTTCCGCGACAACTTAATCCGCCTGTTGGACGCCGAGTATGACGTGGAAAACAGCGATGAAGCCGGCCGCGCCATCTTAGACACCGTTGAAAAAGAAACCGGGCTCATCCCCGAAATGGAAGAGAAGCCCGCCTTTGACGAGGCGCTCATGAAGCACCTCACCCAGTACATGACGATTGAACAGGCGCAGAAGATGCTCAAAACCATCCGCAAGTTCTCCCACCGTGAAATCGTCAAGGCCACCTACCAGGCCATGGAAGCGCTGGTTCACAACCTCAACACCCTGAACAGCCG
>CAZHPW010000125.1:0-3918 GCA_964534515.1 uncultured Christensenella sp. | reverse complement strand
GAAGACGACAATTTACGCCGCGTAATTCGTCCATTGTTTAGTCGGGGGAGCAATATCTATATCTCCTGTTCCATTTCCGGCCGGCTGATATAAATGTCTTGTTTCCCGAGAAATTCTTCCCGGACCCGCCAGCGGACAGTTTTCGCCTTCACCCAGGAGACGTTTGATTTAAAGTACATTTCCGCGTAGGACTCGTCAAAATTCTCGTAATCAAACCATACCAGGGCGTCGTTTTCCTTGACCATGAAAGCGCCGAACAGGCCTGCGGCGTGGGACGGCGGCATGGGCGCCAGGTGCAGCATCACCAAATCCTCAAACACCATCTCTATCGCGGGAATCTTGCCCCTGCGGGCCTGTAAAATCATAAACAGCTCTCGCTTGTCATTGACCCTGTTGACCTCGCCGTTTTTCTTGGCCCATGCCCCGGAGTCATACCGCATTTCCTTGACCAGGCTGTCAAAGAAATCAAACTCCTGAAACAAGCGGTCTATGCCTTTTTGGTCCCTGATAATCCGCCAGGACGCGGGGTTGAAAAAGACAATTTCATCCCCTTCACCCTGATACTCCCACCACTCCCCGGTTTTTATGTAATTGTTGCGCAGAATCAGCCTGTCAGCGGCCGTGCCCGTCTCCGTCCCGGCCTCAGTCTGCCCCTTGTCTTCCGGGGAAAAGGCGTCCGCGAACTTGTCCAGGATGTTCTTAAAGGATAGCCAGGGAAGCAGCTCTTCTTGGATGAGCGCTGCGCTCTTCTCGTTTTCGGCCGTGGATATTTTCTGATAATACCAAAGAATTTTGTTGCTGACCTGGGCCAAAGCGGACGCCAAGACCGCTTCCGTGGGATGCGTTGTGACCTTGTCCAGCACTTCCTCCATCTCCGTGTTTTGAAGCGGCTCATAAAGGAGAATCGTGCTCCTCAGACCCGTTTTATGTTCCTTCATCCCTAGGGCAGGGACGGATTCGCCGCTTGAATCGATTTGCGGCGTTTCCTTGGAGATGATGGTCTTGACCTTGTGAAAAGGGTAGGGGGACAGGGATTCCGGCAGCCAGTGAATGTCGACAACCTCCGCCCATATGGTGTTGTCCCCGTCCCCGACCGGGACCAGCACCCTGTCGCCTGCAAGGATGCTCTCATCCCGGCACAGGTAGGTGTATTCACGGCCCTCTTCCTGAAAGACCACACTGAGGAACATCAGGTCATCCTTGCGTCTGCGGCGCTTCAGATAAACGGCCGGGTTTAGGATGTCCATGTGATGGAAGCTTTGCAGGTCTTCATCAATCAGCTCCATCAGGTCAGCCCATTGCCGCGGAAGCCCGTCATTGTCATATTGGCCGGTGAAAGTCTTCCTGCCGGAATTGGCAAAATCCACAACCGCCGTGTATTCCCGCTTTGAGCCTGTTTCCACAACGGCTTCGTCCCTTGTGTAGGGCAGGTTCATAAAGAAGTCCTCACCGAATTCATCCAGAAAAAACCCGGTGGAAGAATCGCTCAAAGGCATGGTGAGCCTGGTTTCGCCTTCTTGGCTGTGGTTTCTTATCAGTGTGATGGTGTCATTTTCGCGGCTAATCACAATCCGCTCTCTGTACACCTCCGTTGTTGGCGAAGGCGGCGTTTTATCGTCTTCAGCCTTTGAATTGCCGGTTGTTTTGGTGTAGTCAATCTGCAACAGCAGGACGGACTCCTCTTCCACAACGCCGTCAAACACAAACAGGTTGCGCCTCTTGAGCGTGTCGCGCAGCAGGGTTGACAAGGTGGACTGTGAATGCTTGCGCTCATCCTGGACGAGCGAACCATCAAACCGGACGGTTTGCCCGTCCCGGTCGGTCAGTTCAAGCTCCCAGACGCCGACGTCCGTCGCTCCAACCAGGACGCCTTTGACCAAAAAATGGCGGCTTATCTCATCTAGCAGCCTGCGTGCCTCCTCAAGCGGGATGCGCAGCCTTTCCATGCCCTGATACAGGTGGTTTCCTCCGGTTCCGTAACGATACCTGCTCAAAAACACCTGCCCGTTTTCCAAAATGGTCAGGTGCTGTTCCACTTCTTCTTCAGGCTCAGGCGGTGGCCCAAAACAAATGTTGTTGGAGACCAGGCGCATCTTGACCGTTTCACCGTAATGCTCCGGTATCCGGCTTTCTGACATGGCAGGCTTCTCCTTGTGCATTAATAGGTCGGGAACATCCGGGCTATACCCGACCTATCAGTATTTTAGGCCAGCTTCATTCCCACGCACACCGCCCATTCGGAGGTTTCGGGGTGGTCGTGTCCCAAGTCCAGAACCAGCTTGCCGTCCTGTTTAGTGATCGAGACTGCTTTGTTGTCAGCCAGGCGGAAGGCGTCTTTGACTTCAAAAGGCAGGTCCAGTTCAACCGTGGCGGACAGCTTTTTACCTTCCTCAATGAGCAGGGTGGCATAGACCAGGCCGTCCTTCTCCTTTTGGGTCAGCACGCACTCCACCTTTCTGCGGCCGGCTTTGGCCTTGACCACATAAGGCGCGATGGTTCTTGTTCCGTAGACGGCCTCGCCGTTTTTCTCAAGCCACTTGCCCATTTGAAGCAGGGCCAACACGCCTTGCCTGGGCAATCTGCCGTCCGGTTGTCCGCCCAGGTTCAAGGCCAGGTTGCCCCCGCGGCTGACCACGCGCATCACCATGTGTACCAACTGCCTGGGCGTTTTGTAGTCCGCGCCGTAGGCGAAGGAGAAGCCGCCGCCCGCGATGACGCAGCTTTCCCAGGGCACCGCGATGTGGTGGTCGGGCACGGTCTGCTCCGGTGTGATGTAGTTTTCATAAGGCCCGCCCACGGTACGGTCGGCGATCATCAGGCCTGGCGTGTGCTCCCGGGCTTTCCTGGCGAATTCCGCCATCCGCAAATCCTGCCCGTTTTGGGGCTTGACCTGGCCGCCGTCCAGCCACAAACCGCGCACCGGGCCCAGGTCGCGCACCAGTTCCATCATCTGGGCGTGGGTGAAGTCCACAAACTTGTTCCACAGCTCGGGCTTTTCCCGGGGGTCATAGGTGGGGTTGCGGTTAAAGGCGATGGGCTTTTCCTGCCCCTGTGCCCAGTACCAGGGGCAGTGCCAGTCGGGCTTGGAAAAATAGGGGATGATTTCAAGCCCCTCTGCCCGGAAGGCGTCAAACAGGTGCCGGGCGATGTCGGCATAGGGGTGGGTGTGGAAGGGGCAGTCGGGCGCCGTGGTCTTGTACTCACTGTGCTTGGTGTCGTACATGCAAAAGCCGTCGTGGTGCTTGGTGGTAAACACCAGGTATTTAAAGCCCGCGTCCCTGGCGAACTTAGCCCACTCATCCGGGTGAAAGCGCAGGGGGTTGAAGGTCTTGTTAAGCGCGAAGTAGCGCTCCCTGATTTGCTCGCCGCCCTCTGCCCAGTCAACGCCGTCCCGTGCCCAGTCCGCGTCCCCGTCAGACAGCGGCCAGCTCTCGCAGATGCCCAGTTCCGAATAAGGGCCCCAATGCACCATGAAGCCCAGCTTCTGGTCCTGAAACCATTCCAGGTTTTCAATTACCGCGGGCTCACTGGGATAGACGTAGGCGTCCTCCCGGCTGTAGTTGATGACGTCGCCCCGCGGCGCCTTCTTTTTTCTCTTTTGCTTCTCAGCCATACCCTTCCCTTTCTCTTTGCATAAAACGGGGCCGGAAACACCGGTTTCCGGCCCCTAAGGTGTCTTTTGTTATTTAACCTGTTCCAGCTGGCGGTTTTTGATTTCCATCAGCTCGGGCAGGCCCAGTTTGTCCAGCTGTGCCACATACTCATCCCAGTCGGCGTTCACGTCGGCTTCGCCGCTGACCCACTGCGCCAGCTTGGTGCTGACGTAGTTGTTGATGTCTGTGGACAGGATGCCCTGGCGCTCAACGTCCTTCTCGTCCGTCGCCCAGGTCTTGGGAATCATCTCATCCAGGTAGGGCA
>CAZHPW010000124.1:0-3933 GCA_964534515.1 uncultured Christensenella sp. | reverse complement strand
CCATCCTGGGCATTCTGGCCGGCAACGCCATCATTGAGGGCGGTGAAATGCTCTATGACGGCCAGGACTTGTTAAAGATTGAGGAAGAGGACTTCCACAAGTTGCGCGGCGATAAGATTGCCATGATTTTCCAGGACCCCTTGTCCAGCCTCAACCCCATCATGCGCATCGGCAAACAGTTGACCGAAGCCATGCTGCTAAAAGGCAAATCCCGTCAGGCGGCCAGCAAGAAAACCTTTGACGAGAAGATGGCCCTACTTGAAAAATACATGCTGGAAGCTGAACCGGCCAACGCCGAGGAAAACAAGAAACTGCTCAATGACTACAAACAGACCATCATGAAGTACATCGCCCGTGAGCGCACCTATGTGACGGCGCATGAGGCGACGGTGAACGCAAAGGAAGAGATAGATGACCTGCTCTTTCACATTGAGAAAAACGCGCTGGTCAAGCCGTTTGAGCAAATCAAGGAACTGCAGCAGCTCATCAAGGATGCGAAGGACGCCTATGTGTTGTCCGAAGCGGAAAACAGCCTGTCCTCCCTAGCCGCAGGACTGACCGACAACCTGCGCACACAGGAGAAGAACCAGGACTATGGCGAGCTAAAATCCAAGCTGGAAGAAATGAAACTAGGGGTCGCCAGCATCCTGGCGAAGCCGGTTCCCGATCTGCTGCCCATGGCCTATTACGCCTACCGCAACGAGGGCCGTGAAATGACCGGCTCCCTGGTTGAAAACAACGCCGCGGCGCGGGATTACTATGAGAAGGAGTTCTCCAACCGTTTCATTGACAAGGTGGCCATGGCGCTGAACCATTCGGACAAGAACCATGTCACCCTGCGCGAGGAAGCAATTGCCGCGCTGAAAAACGGCATGAAAGTGCTGTCAGAAGGCGGCATTGAGGCCTTCAAAACCGTGACGCCCGGTATCTATGAAAAGGTGGATGCCTCCATTGAGCCCATCCTGGCGGTCAAGGACAGCGCGGCCTGGACCTTCAATGGCGCGATCAAGTCCTTCATCAAGATGTATGATGACGGGGTCAAGAACAACGCCAAGCGCGTTGAAACCTATCAAAAGAAACAGGCCAAGCACGACCGCATGATAGAAAAGGGCAAAGACCCCGGCTGGAAGGTCATTCCCCCGGCAGTGGTTGATCTGGAGCTGACCAAAGACAATATCCACAAGCAAATGAGCAACCTGGCAGAGAAATACCAGGCGCTCAACGTCCAGGAACCCCATGAGGACAAGAAGGAAAAGGCCGTGGCGCTTTTGGCCCACCTGAATGAGAACGCTGAGGGCATTGTCAACAAGGTGACCAAGTACGCGGCCAAAGCCAAGGCCTTAAAGCTCATGGAAGAAGTGGGCATCCCTGAGCCCCGCCAGCGCTATCGCCAGTACCCCTTTGAGTTCTCAGGCGGCATGCGCCAGCGCATCGTTATCGCGATTGCTTTGGCTGCAGACCCGGACATCCTGATTTGCGATGAGCCGACCACGGCGCTGGACGTAACCATCCAGGCGCAGATTCTGGAGCTCATCAACAAGCTCAAGAAAGAGCGCAACCTGTCCATCATCTTCATCACCCATGACCTGGGCGTGGTGGCCAACATGGCCGACCGCATCGCCGTCATGTACGCGGGCAAGATTGTGGAACAGGGCACGGCGGAAGAAGTGTTCTACTCCCCCGCCCACCCCTACACCTGGGCGCTGCTGTCCTCCATGCCCGACCTGGAGACCAAAGAAAAGCTGGAAGCCATCCCCGGAACGCCGCCCAACATGATTTATCCGCCAAAGGGCGACGCTTTTGCCGACCGCAACCGCTTCGCGCTTGAGATTGACTTTGAAGAAGAACCGCCGATGTTTGAAATCTCGCCGACCCATACCGCCGCGACCTGGCTGCTGCATCCAAACGCTCCCAAGGTAGCGCCGCCGGAACTGGTTGTTGAGCGCATCGCGAAGATGAAAGCCAGAGCGGAGGAGAACAAGTAATGTCCAATCATGACACAGCGCTGTTGAAGGTAGAAAACCTGCGCCAGTATTTTAAGACCACCAAAGCGGTGGACGACATCAGCTTTGAAATCAAGAAAGGCGAGGTCTTTGGCCTGGTAGGTGAATCCGGCTGCGGCAAGACCACCACCGGCCGCTCCATTATCAAACTGTATGACATCACCTCCGGCAGCATTTATTTTAAAGGCAAGCGCATCGCGGCCGGGACAATGTCCTATAAGGAAAAAATCCGGGAAGCGCGCGAAGAAATGAAAACCGCCGACAGCGCGCGCAAGGAAGAGCTAAAAGCCTTTATCGCGCAGCAGCGGGAAGAGACTAAAAAGGCCAGGGACGACCACTACAACAGCGACAAGAAGTACGCCAGCCTCATGGTCAAGGCGGTGGAAGACAAGTATCAGCCGCTGATTGCCGCGGCCAAGGACGAGGCGGAGCGCAAGGAACTTCAAAAGAAGTTCAATTATGACCGCAACATCGCCAAGAACCAGCGCTTTACCACCCAGATTCAGATGATTTTCCAGGACCCCATCGCCTCCCTTGACCCGCGCATGACGGTGTATGAAACCATCGCTGAAGGCCTGGTTATCAGGGGTGAAAAGGACAAGGCCATCATTGATGAAAAGGTGTTCAAAGTGCTGGAGATGGTGGGCCTGGTGCGCGAGCACGCCAGCCGCTATCCGCATGAGTTCTCCGGCGGTCAGCGCCAGAGAATCGGCGTCGCCCGCGCTATCATCATGGAGCCGGAACTGATTATCGCGGA
Organism: uncultured Christensenella sp.; assembly: GCA_964534515.1. GTDB lineage: Bacteria > Bacillota > Clostridia > Christensenellales > Aristaeellaceae > UBA6115. Next base: position 1,173 of record CAZHPW010000124.1, on the reverse strand, counting down.
TGAACCTGTGAGCGCCCTGGACGTATCCATCCAGGCACAGGTCATCAACCTGATGAATGATTTGCGGCGCAACCTGGGGCTGACCATCCTGTTCATCGCCCATGACCTGTCGGTCATCAAGTATTTCTCCGACCGCATCGGCGTCATGTACTACGGCAAGATGGTTGAACTGGCGGACTCGGATGAGCTGTTCAAAAACCCGCTGCATCCCTACACCCAATCGCTGCTCTCCGCCATTCCCCTGCCGGACCCCCTGTATGAGAAGGACCGCAAGCGCATCAAGTATGACCCGCTGGTGTCCCATGATTACAGCGTGGACAAGCCCAGCTTCCGTGAGGTAACCCCCGGGCACTTCGTGTATGCCAATGACGCTGAAATTGAGCAATACCGCACGAAACTGGTCAAATAAGAAATCAATAGCCCCGCTTGTTTGCGGGGCTATATTCAAATGAAGCTTGAAGGAAAGAAGATGACAGACAAGAACGTAACCAAGAAACTCAACCCCTGGGGTGAGGTGGAAGAAAAGCCCAAGAAAACAACATTGAAAAGCGTTTTGCTTAAAAGCGCGTTGATGATCGTTTTCATTGTAATTGCATTTTTAATCGCGCGCGGGCAGGGCTTCAGGTGGAACCTGCCGCTTAAGACCAACGCGCGGCACCTGAGCGATGGTTTCTTTGTCATCGGCATGTTTGTCACCGGCGTCGGTCTGTTGACCTGGGTGAGCACCACCGGCTTCTTTGACATCTTCAACTACGCGTTCAAAAGCCTGCTGGTGCTGTTCACACCTTTTGTAAAGCCGGAGAATTTTCCCAAGTTTTATGATTACAAGACCATGAAGGCGGAAAACCGAAAAAAGACAGAATACAGCCTGCTTTTCATGGGGCTGGGGCTCATGATCATGGCCGCACTCTTCCTCTTTGTGCACTATGCCTGAAAAATTATCCACCCAGTTCATCCGGACACGAAAGTGTCCGGATTGTTTTATGTAGGATGTATACAATTGGTTTATCAACTCCCCTGGGCGATCATTTTGCACTCAAAAGCCCCATATCCTGTATAAGAAATGCAGAGATATACAGCAGATGGCGTTTAAGTGAATAGGCTTGCAAACCAGTTGCGTAATACTACTCTAAAACGTTAACGCCTCATTTAACCACTGCCGTTTTGTGATGG
>CAZHPW010000123.1:0-3967 GCA_964534515.1 uncultured Christensenella sp. | reverse complement strand
CGGCATTGTGTCCGTAACCGCCAAGGACATGGGCACCGGCAACTCCCAGAATGTTACCATCACCGCTTCCACCAACCTGTCTGAGGATGAAATCAAGCAGCGCGTGAAGGAAGCCGAGCAGTTCGCCGAGGAAGACAAGCGCCGCAAGGAAGAGGTTGAAACCTTGAACCGTGCCGACTCTTTCCAGTACGAGATTGAAAAGCAGTTGAAGGACAACGGCGACAAACTGTCCGAGGAAGACAAGGCGACCGTCCAGGCTGAAATCGATGCCTTCAAGAAGGTTCGCGAAGGCGGCGACGCCGCGGCCATCAAGACGGCCATGGATCAAGCCACCCAGAAAATCTACGAGATTTTCGGCAAGCTCTACCAGGGCCAGGACGGCCAGCAGGGCCCCACTGAGGGTTACACCCAGGAAGGCCCCCAGACCAACCCCGACGGCAGTGTGGACGTCGAAGGAGATGTCCACTAAGACACCAAGGGTGCAAGCCGGTCTGACAGACCGGCTTGAACCTGTTTATACAGCGCGAAAGCCGAGAACAACAAATCGGCATTTTGCCGCGTGAGGAGACTATGGCAAACAAGAGAGACTATTACGAGGTGCTGGGCCTGGACAAGAAGGCGACGGCGGAGGACATCAAGCGCGCCTACCGCAAGCTCGCCAAGGAGTCCCACCCCGATTTGCACCCTAACGATAAAACAGCCGAAGCCCGCTTCCGGGAAATCAACGAGGCCAATGAGGTGCTCTCCGATCCCCAGAAGCGCGCCAACTATGACCAATTCGGCATGGATGGCCCGCCACAGATGGGTGGCTTTGGCGGCTTTGGTGGCTTTGACGCCGGCAGCTTTGGCGGCTTTGATTCCATCTTTGACCAGTTGTTTGGCGGCGGCGGTGCCGCGCGCGGCCAGCAGCGGCGCAACGCGCCCATGCGCGGCCGGGACATCCAGGTCAACGTCCGAATCGAGTTTGAGGAGGCCGCCTTTGGCGCATCCAAGTCCATTGACTTCATGCGCGCGGAAAACTGCGACACCTGCCACGGCACCGGCGGCAAGGACGGCAGCCAGCCTGAGACCTGCACCACCTGCAAAGGCTCCGGCCAAATCCGCTCCGGCTCCGGCTTTATGGTTACCGTGCGTACCTGTACCACCTGCGGCGGTACCGGTCAGACCATTAAAAACCCCTGCGACACCTGCAAGGGCTCAGGCCGTGTGCGCCGCAAGCGCACCGCCAGTTTCACCATCCCCCCGGGAGCGGATGACGGCCAGGTCTTTGTGATGTCAGGCCAGGGTGAGCCCGGCGTCAACAACGGCCCCAACGGTGACTTGCTCATCGGCCTGTCCGTCAAGCCGCACAAGTTGTTCCGCCGCGAAGGCACCACGCTGTACCTGGAGATGCCCATCTCCTTTACCCAGGCGGCACTGGGCGCCACCCTGGACGTACCCACGCTTAAAAACAAGGTGTCCCACAAGATTCCCGAAGGTACCCAGGATGGCGCGCTCTTCCGCATCAAGGGCGAGGGCATCCAGCAATTGCACGGCACCTCAAGGGGCGACCTGGTGGTCCGCGTGAAGGTGGAAATCCCCAAGCGTCTTAATGAAAAACAAAAAGAACTGCTGCGTGAGTTTGACAAGAACTCCACAGGCCGGGAATATGAAAGCCGCAAAGGCTTCCTGGACAAGGTCAAGGAAATCTTTACCGCGTAAACCATTAAAAAGCCGCCGTCCAACGCAGGATGGCGGCTTTTGCTATCTGAAATATGCCCTGGGGCTCAGTCCTCCCCGGCAATTTCCTGCAGCAGTTCAAAGCGGTTGCGCCGGAACTTCAGGATGCTCTCCCGGCTTAATTTGGACAGCTCATTGGACAGCGCGCTGCGGTCAACACTCAGGTAGTCGGCCAATTGCTGGCGGTCAAAGGGGATTTGAAAACTGCGGCTTTCATGTAATTTGGACTGGTCGGACAGGTACTTGAGCACCCTTTGCCTTAGCGACCTGGTCGCGGTGTAAAAGCAGCGCCTGGCCATCTTCATGTTGTTCTGCGCCATGATGTGAATGAGGTTGTGTATCAATTGGCTGTGGTAGGGGCAGGCGTGCTCGCACATCCTGGTCACGCGCCTGGCGTTGATAAAGAGCACGTGGGTGTTCTCCGTTGCTGCCACGTGGATGGGCAGCGGTTCATCCGGCAGGCAGGCATAGTTCTCGGCAAACACCTCTCCCGGCTCAAAGCTGTCCAAAATGCTCCTGTTGCCCCAGATGTCATTGTTTTCTATGCACACGGCGCCGGACAAGACCAGGCCAAAGGCGTTGATTTTGTCACCCGCCTGATAGATGTAGGAACCCTTTGGAAAAGCCAGTTCCTCAAAGCCCAGGCAGGCCTTTAGCTGCTCGATCTCCTCTTCACAGATACCCGCGAACAGGGCGGTCCCGCTCAAAAATTTTGTGTCCAAAGCGCCTCCTGCGTTGTTTTAACAACATACTAATTTGCCCGATTGTAATATTCTTTGCATGTACAGTCAAGGTCATCGTAAACGCGTTCGTGTGACGAACGCAGGGTTTTTACGGTCTTCCTTATTGAAAAACAAAACGGAGGGAACCAAATGAGCAATGCCATGTTCTGCTACCAGTGCCAGGAAACCGCGGGCAATGTCGGCTGCGTCAAGGCCGGCGTCTGCGGCAAAAAGGCCGATGTCGCCAACATCCAGGATCTTCTGATTTATGTCACCAAAGGCCTGTCCTTTGTCACCACGCGCCTGCGCAATGAAGGCGCGCCTGTGTCCCAGGAGGTCAACCATCTGGTTACCCTTAACCTCTTTACCACCATCACCAACGCCAACTTTGATTACGAGGCTTTTGTCGCCCGCATCAAGGAAACCATGTCCGTGCGTGACGCGCAGTTAAAGAGTCTCAAAGATACGTCCAACCTGCCCGAAGCCGTCATCTGGCAGGGGGCGGAGGCTGAGTATGATGAAAAGGCTGCCGTGGTCGGCGTCCTGTCCACCAAGGATGAGGATGTCCGCTCCCTGCGCGAGCTCATCACCTACGGCTTAAAAGGCATGGCCGCCTATTCCAAACACGCCAACGCGCTTTTGAAGGATGATGAGGATGTGGACGCCTTCATCCAGCGCGCCCTGGCCGCCACCCTGGATGACAGCCTCACGGTGTCTGACCTGGTCGCCCTGACCTTGGAAACCGGCGAATACGGCGTCAAAGGCATGGCCCTTTTGGACGGCGCCAACACGGCCGCCTACGGCAACCCCGAAATGACCCGCGTCAACATCGGCGTGCGCAACAACCCCGCCATCATCATCTCCGGCCATGACCTGCGCGACATGGAAATGCTGCTGGAGCAGACCGCGGGCACCGGCGTTGATGTCTACACCCACTCTGAAATGCTGCCGGCCAACTACTACCCGGCTTTCAAAAAATATCCCCACTTCGTGGGCAACTATGGCAACGCCTGGTGGAAGCAGAAGGAAGAGTTTGAGTCCTTCAACGGCCCCATCCTCATGACCACCAACTGCATCGTCCCGCCCAAGGATTCCTACCGCGACCGTCTGTTCACCACCGGCTCCGCCGGCTACCCCGGCTGCAAGCACATCCCGGGCGGCATCGGCGAGCATAAGGATTTCTCTGAAATCATCGCCCTGGCCAAGACCTGCCCGCCGCCCACCCAGATTGAGGAAGGCGAAATCATCGGCGGCTTCGCCCATGCCCAGGTCTTCGCCCTGGCGGATAAGGTGGTGGAAGCGGTCAAGTCCGGCGCCATCACCAAGTTTGTGGTCATGGGCGGCTGTGACGGCCGCGCCAAGAGCCGCAACTACTACACCGATTTTGCCAAGGCCATGCCGGACAGCACCGTCATCCTGACTGCGGGCTGCGCCAAGTTCAAGTACAACAAACTGCCCCTGGGCGATATCGGCGGCATCCCGCGCGTCCTGGACGCCGGCCAGTGCAACGACTCCTACTCCCTAGC
>CAZHPW010000122.1:0-4255 GCA_964534515.1 uncultured Christensenella sp. | reverse complement strand
GGAATGCCCACCATGAACTGCCGCATCAGGAAAATATAAAACGGCGCGAACATCAGCGGCAGAATAACCGCCCAGGGCGTGTTCATCAGCCCCAGGGTGCGCATGGTGAGCACACTGGGCGCCATGGTGACCTGGAAGGGCAGGAGCATGAGCATGAGCACCATGAAGAACAAGGCGTTGCGCCCGCGGAAGCGGAAACGGCTCAAGGCATAGGCCAAAGACGGGATGAACAGCACTTCACCCAACAGGATAAGCAGGGTGTAGACCACCGAGTTCATAAACAGCTGCAGGTAAAGGGGCTTGTCAATGAGCAGGTCATAATATTGCCGCAGGGACACCATGGAGGGCGACAGGAGGATGTCCATGAACCGGGTCTGGTCATAATTGTTGAGCGTATTGAGGAAGGCCTTCATCTCTGACATCGGGAAGAAAGAATACAGGAAGGTCAGGATGATGGGCAGCAGCGTCAAAGCACAGATAAGAACCAGGAAAAAGGTGCTCAGAAAACGGCCAAAGCGGCCTTTTTGATGTCTTCTATCGGTCATCGCCGCGCACCCCCCTGCTTAAGTATAAAAGCGCGAAGAACACCATGACGATGAGGGCAAAGGAATAAGCCGCCGCCGTGACATCCTGGTACTCCAATTTGGAGAAGCGGTTGTTCATGAAGTGCTGCAGGGTATAGACCTCATCCCTGGGGTAGGCGCCGCCGATGAAATAAACTTCCTTGAAGATTTTGAAGGCGTTCACCCAGGCCAACACCAGGACCAAAAAGGCCGTGGGCAAAATGAGGGGCAGGGTGATGCTCCTCGCCTGGCGGATGGGGCCGGCACCCTCCAGCATGGCGAACTCGTAATACTCATCCGGTACCGATTGAAGCGCGGCGGAAAAAATGACCACGGAGAAACCTACGTTTTTCCAAACATACAATAGGATGATGGGCACGCGAAGGGCCCCTGACTCCAGCCACATGACCCGTTCAATCCCCACGGCCGTGAGCAGCCGGTTTACAATGCCGCCATAGTCAAACAGCACCATCCAGATAATCAGAAGGGCTGAGGAAGGCACCAGGTAGGGCATTAAGAGGATGTTGCGGTAGGGCAGGCTGCGGGTGCGCAGGGACTTGAGCATGATGGCCAGGATGAAGCTGAACAAAAAAATAATGGGCGTGCTGAGTAATGACAGCTCCAGGGAGTTTTTCAAGCCTTGCTGAAAGGCCTTGTTAGCCCAGACCCTCTGGTAGTTTTCAAACCAGACCAGGTTGTTGTTGATGGTGCCGTCCGTCAGGCTGAAATAAATGCCCCCGATAAAGGGCACCAAATGGAAGACCATCAATCCCATCAAGCCCGGCAACAGGAAAAGCCAGAGGCTTTTTTTCTTGACAAACATGGAGCTCGCTTTCTAATACCTAAGGATTATCTGAGTATAACAGGAAAGGGATAAACAAACTACCGCCTGCCCCCGCCCCGGAGGCAGGCGGACCTAAAACTTATTGGTATTCCATGCGGACCAGGCGCAGTTTGTCATCCATCTGCTTGATGTACTGGTCCAGATTGATGGCGCCGTTCTCCAACTGGTCGCGCAGCTCATAGCCGTCGTAATAGGCCTGGCGCTGGGCGTTACTGAGGCCGGACATGATGTAGGTGTGGGCGAGGTAGGAATGCGTCATCGCCAGGGCTTCAGCAGTGGCCAGGTACTGGTTTTGATCCTTTTGGTGCTCCATTTCGTCCTTCAAGGATTTGATGCTCTGCTCCAGGTTGCTCTTGATAGCGCCCTCCGCGGTCTTCAGCTGGGCTTCCAACTGGGTGATGTATTTGGTGAACTGTGCAATTTCCTGCTCAAAGTAAGGGTTGGGGATGGGGTCAGTCATGGCGGGATTGAGCGCTGCTTTGACAACCGGGTCCAATTTATCCACCAGGTGGCCCAGGAACTCTATCGCGATGTCCTTGTTGGGGCTGGTGGACAGCACCATCATGAGGCTGAAGTCGCTCTCCACAAAGGCGTCCCCGCCTGTTTCCATGGACAGCACCACAGACTGACCGACATTGTCGCCCCGCTCGTATCTGTTTTTGGAGACCATGTAGTTAAGGTCATAGCCCATGTTGATTTCAATGAGCTGTTTTTTGGTGGACATCTCCTCCCAGAAGCTGGGGTCCATCATCTGCTCTTCGGTCATGTCCGTGGCGTAGTCGCCAAAGTCAATGCTGTCCAGTTTTTCAATCAAGGCACGGAAAACCGGGGTGTCAAAGACCAGTTCTTCATTGGCGCCCAGGGCATTTGAGATGTAGCGGTCAAAGATATACTGGCGCAGGCTGGTTTCCAGGTTTTCATTGGCGCCCAGGAAGGAATAATCGGGGAACTGTTCCCCCACGCCGTCCACCCAGGCTTCCGCCGCTTCCAACAGCTCCATCAGGCTGGTGGGCACCTTGAGGCCGACAGCCTCAAAACGGGCGGGGTAGACCACAGCGGGCATGACCATGGTGTTGCTGGGAATGTTGTAAATTTTTCCTTCCCGGTCAAAGAACTTGCCCAGGTTGGGGGTCAGGGACTTCGTAAATGCGGCGATTTTCTCATTGCCGGAGAGGTCGGCCAGGTAGCCCTTCTCAATCAATTTATCAATGTCAAAGTTTTGGACGTTCATGCTCATGATGTCGGCGGGAATGTTGCCGGTTAGGAACAGGGAAGCAGTCTGCTCAGCGGTCAGCTGGTTATACTCTGTGCCCTCCATGCGGCGGACGACCACATCATCCATCTCCATCATAATGCGGTTGATGATTTGGGTGTTGTCCATGTTGCCAATCATGGTCAGGACCTTGGCGTCGGTCAAGCCGGCCTCGGTGCGTTCCCTGACAAAGACGTTCTGCCCGGACAAGACCGCCAGACGGCCGTCCATGAAGGGCATGATGCCATTGGGCACCTGCGCATAAGAACCAAAAGTGGGCAGGTAGCCGATGAGGCGCGGGGCGGTGAAGTCGCCGTCCAGGCGGTAGAGGTCGGTATCGGTGTTGGTGTAGAGGCTGTCCTCCGCCGCGTCATAGTAGAGGTTGAAAACTTCGATTTCGGTCTTGTCAAACTTGTAACCGGAGGGATGCTTGGTAACCGAGTCATCCGCAGGGTTATAGATGACCAGCTCAGGCCAGATGCGCTCGCCGGAAGCGTCGTTGAAATACTGCTGGGGATCCTTATAGATGCCCAGGAAGGTGCCGTCCTTATAAGGCGTTAAAGCCTGCAGGTGGGTGGCCTTGTGCGCCGTCTTTTCCCCGGTCTTTAAGTCAAATGAGTAAAGGTCCACCTCTTTGTTTTCATAGTTGTTGAACTTGGTATAGAGCTTGCCGTCAAAAACCTGCATCCAGGAGGGCATGGTAAAATAACTGTAAGGCTCCTCGCCCTCCACAAACTCATCCATGTCCATCTTAACCGGATTGGTGAGGTCCAGTTTGCCGTCTTTGACGGCCACCTCGTACACCTTTTGCTCCTGGTTGTCAAAGCCCAGGAGGCGCTCTCCATCGGTAAAAATGTTGGTGAGCAAGGGCAAAACCTGGATGGCCTCGGTGTTGTTTTCCGGCTGCTCCACCTGACTGTTAGAAAGCTTCTGGGCTTTTGCGTCGCCGGCTTTGTAGCCATACAGGCTTTGATAGGTAAGCACATAGTAGGTGTCCCCAAATAGGACGGAAGACATGATGGTCTCTGAATTATCCATCAACTCGCTGCCAAAGAGGTTCTTGGGCAGTTTGCTTTCCTCCGCGGTCATTACCTGCGCAAAGGGCAGAATGGAAAGCGCCAGTACAAGGGCAAGCACCCTTCCTAAATAGGAAAGAGCCGTTTTCCTGGACGAATGTGTCATGATGATGTTTCCTCCTTTTGTGAAGGCAGTTTATAGAAATCCTTTGGTGAAAGCGAATCTGCCTTGTCCGGGCTCAGTATACCGAGCGCTCAATTTTGTGTCAATTAAGTTACAATTATGTTTTAACTAATTTAACATTCGCCGGTACAACTTGGTATGCAGGACATCAGGCAACCCCTTTCGAGTATTAGACGAAGCTCAGACCGGAAATATTGCATGCCAAAATGAAAAGGATGAGATTGTATGGGACAAAAACAGCCCACCAGCCTAAAAAGAACATTTCCCAGGTTGAGATAAGGCTGGCTTTGATGCTATAATCTAAAGAAAAAAGGGGGATTTCCATATGAAAGTTGCGGTCATCGGCTGCGGTACCATCGCCAACGCGGCCCACATTCCAAGCTACATGAACAACAA
>CAZHPW010000121.1:0-4317 GCA_964534515.1 uncultured Christensenella sp. | reverse complement strand
ATTTGATGTTGGTGCCTTCCATCTTGGACTTGATGTAGTCGGTGATCTCGTCCAGGCGGCGGTTGGTTTCTTCCAGCGAGTCCCCCTCGCTGACCAGATCGACATCGTGGGAGCAGAAATACTCGATGCCCAGCTTTTTCATAAACTCAAAGCCGGCGTCCACCTTTTTGCGGGCATGCTCCATGACTTCATCCGTCCCGCCGAAGGATTTGTCTGCGGTGCCGGGGCCAAACATGTCAGCGCCCGTCGCGCTGAGGTTATGCCACCAAGCCATCGCGAAATTCAGGTGATCCTTCATTTTTTTGCCCAGGATCATTTTTTGCGCGTCGTAGTATTTAAATGCCATCGGGTTGCGGGAACCCGGTCCCTCATACTTGATCTCGGGCAGGTTTTTGAAAATGTCCATGTTGCTTCCTCCTCGTAGATAATTTTCTTTTTTCCAGTATATCACAAGCGCTTGATCGCGCAAACGCCGCGGCGGGGCTTACAGGGCTTTGAGCTGCTGAAAGCTTTCCTTGAGCGCCGGATACAGGTTTTGGTAGAGGCGGTGGATGTCCTGATAGCTAGCGCTTCGCGCGGGGTCTGGCATCAGCCGGGGCCCCGTTTCCACCAGCTGCCTGCAGGCTTCGGGAACGCTCTTGTAGATGCCGGCGCCCACCCCTGCCAGGATCGCAACGCCCAGCGCCGGGCCTTCCGCACTCTTAATCGTCTGGACGGGGCAATCAAACACGTCCGCCAGCATCTGCCGCCAGAAGGGCGACCGGGCGCCCCCGCCGGTTAAGAGCATGCTTTCGGGCTTGACGCCCATAAAGTCCAGGATGTCCAGGCAGTCCCTGAGCGAGTAGCTCACGCCCTCCAGCACCGCGCGGATCAGATCTGCCTTTTGATGGATCGCGGAGAGGCCGAAGAACACGCCCCGGCAGTCCGGGTCCAGGTGCGGGGTGCGCTCGCCCATCAGGTAGGGCAGGTAAACCAAGCGTTTCGCGCCCAGCGGGCTCTTTTCCGCCAGGGCGATCATCAGGTCATAGGGGTCAACGCCCTGTTTTTTGGCTTCAAGAACCTCATTCTCACAGCAGGTGTCACGCATCCACCTGAGTGACAAGCCCGCGCCCTGCGTGACCCCCATCACATGCCAGGCGCCGGGGACGGCGCAGCAGAAGGTGTGCACGCGGCCTTTGGGATCAATCGCCAGATCGCTTGTGTGGGCGTACACCACCCCGCTGGTGCCGATGGTGGTAAAGGCGCGCCCGTCCTCCACCGTGCCCGTGCCCACAGCCGCCGCGGCGTTGTCCCCAGCACCCCCGACCATCAGCGTCTTTTCGGATAAGCCCGTGAGCCGCGCGGCCTCCGGGCTTATGTGGCCTGTGACTTCCGGGGATTCATACACGCGGGCCAAGAGTTCAATGGGGATCTGCAGTTTGTCCAGCACCTCATTTGACCAGCGCCGCTTGGGCACGTCCAGCAATTGCATGCCGCTGGCGTCTGACACCTCCGTCGCGAAGTCCCCCGTGAGGCGGTAGCGCAGATAGTCCTTGGGGAGGAGGATGTGCCGGCATTTTTTATAGACCTCGGGCTCATGGTTTCTAACCCAGAGGATCTTGGAGGCAGTAAAGCCGGTGAGCGCGGGGTTGGCGGTGAGGGCGATCAGGCGTTCCCGCCCGATGAGCCTGGTGATCTCCTCGCACTCTTCCCCGGTGCGCTGGTCGGCCCAGATGATGCAGGGGCGAAGCACCTCCCCCCCTTCGTCCAGCATCACCAAGCCGTGCATCTGGCCAGAAATGCCAATCGCTTTGATATCCTCCGGATTTACGCCGCTTTGTTTGACCACCCCGCTGATGGTTTTGACCGCCGCGTCCCACCAGTCCCCGGGGTCCTGCTCCGCCCAGCCGTTTTGCGGCTGGGAAAGCGGGTTTCCTGGGCTAGGGCGCTGCCGTCCTCCCGGAAGAGCACCGTTTTGGTGCCGGAAGTCCCCAAATCAATGCCAAGCAGATATTTCATGCCAATCCCTCCCGAGCCAAAGCATTCAGTCTTTTGTCTGGCCCAAGGGTAGCGATTTCATCCCTTTTTGTCAATCAGAACCGCGCCGTTTGTGACGTTCTCATATTTTTGTGAGGATGCGGTTTTAATTGACACATACGCGAAACTCCGGGTATACTGTGACGAGTTCAGACAAACGAACTTCAAAACAGGGAATCCCGCGCAGCCGGGGGCTGTAATAAATAAAGGAGAAATATTCATGAAAAAACTACTTTCCCTCCTCTTGGTACTGGCCATGGCGCTGTCTTTGGGCTCCGCCGCTTTGGCTGAGACAGTGTCGCTCCGGGTATGGGGATCGCAGGAAGACCAGGCAATGCTCCAGGAAATGACGGAGGCTTTTAAAGCCGCCCACCCGGAAAAAACCTACAACATCACCTTTGGCGTGGTGAGCGAAGCTGACGCGAAAACCAAATACCTGGAAGACCCGATGGCAGCTGCGGATGTATTCGCCTTTGCCAATGACCAGCTGTATGACCTGGTCTCAGCGGGCGCCCTGTACGAAGTGACCATCAACAAGGACGAGATCATCGCGGCCAACGTGCCTGGCTCCATTGAAGCCGCCACCGCGAACGGCGAACTCTATGCCTACCCGATGACCGCGGACAACGGCTACTTCCTCTATTATGACAAATCTGTCTTGAGCGAAGAAGATGTCAAAACCCTGGACGGCATCCTGGAAGCCAGCAATGCAGCAGGCAAAAAAATGTTTATGGATGTGTCCAACGGCTGGTACATCGCTTCCTTCTTCCTGGGCGCCGGCGGAACGCTGAGCCTGGACGAGGAAGGCAACCAGCTGAGCGATTTCAACAACGAAAACGGTGTCGCCGCTGGCGAAGCCATCAAGGCATTCACCGCCAATGAGGCTTTCCTGACCGGCGATGACAACATCCTAAAGGGCGGCATCGGCACCACCATCTCAGCCGGCGTGTCCGGCACCTGGAATGCCGCGGACATCAAGGGTATCCTGGGCGACAACTACGCCGCCACCAAACTGCCAACCTTTACCATGAACGGCGAACAGGTGCAGATGGGCTCCTTCGCGGGCTTCAAACTCATGGGCGTCAACTCCCTGACCGAGTATCCGGAAGAGGCCATGGCGCTGGCCGAGTGGCTGACCAACGAAGAGAACCAGCTGAAGCGCTTTGAAATGCGCGCCATGGGCCCCTCCAACATCAACGTAGCCGCCAGCGAAGCCGTCCAGGCCAACAAAGCCCTGGCCGCCCTAGCCCTGCAGGCGCAGTACGCCGTCAGCCAGAAGGACGTGCTGGGCAACTACTGGTCGCCCGCGGAAGCCTTCGGCACCACCATGGAAGCCAAGGATTATGCCAAGGATGTCAAGACCCTGCTGGACGAAATGGTCGCTCAGATTACCCAATAACACCCTTTAAACCATCAGGGAACAGCCTTCACAGGCTGTTCCCTTCTCATTAACAAACAAGGAGGTGCCTGAACTTGTCTGGGATTACCGTGGAACAAAGAGGAAAAAGCAGGAACAGGGAAGGCGGATTGCAGGAGATTGCCCGCATCTGGCGGCAGGGAGACGCCGCCACCAGGACCAGCTTTCTGGTGATGGGCTTTGGCTGCCTGAAGCGCAAACAGTACATCAAGGGGCTGCTGTTCCTGGCCGCGCAGGTACTGTTTTTGTTGTACATGGCGGGCTTTGCCTGGCCGTACCTAAGCAAGGTAAACACCCTGGGCACAGAGGCCATGCGCAGGGAATGGAGCGAAGCCCGGCAGATTTTCGTGCGCACGCCCGGGGACAACTCCATGCTGATTTTGCTCTTCTCCGTGATGAGCCTGCTGCTGGCCATCGCCTTTATCATGCTGTGGCGCGCCAACCTGCGCGCCTGTTACAAAGCCCAGGTTAACGAGGAAAAAGGGCTGAAACAGCCCGGCTTCATGGAGGATGTCAAGACCCTGCTGGACGAAAAGTACCATGTGTCCCTGCTGACATTGCCCAGCCTGATGGTGGTGGCCTTTACCGTGCTGCCCATCATCTTTATGATTCTCATCGCCTTTACCAATTTTGACGCGGACCACCAGCCCCCGGGCAAGCTGTTTGGCTGGGTGGGGCTGCAGAACTTTACCGACGTGTTCTGGAGCGACCCCCTCAAGGCGGGCACCTTCGGCAAAATTCTGGGGTGGACCATGGTCTGGGCCGTGTTCGCCACCTTTACCAACTACCTCTTTGGCATGATCGTGGCGCTGATGATCAACAAAAAGGGCGTGCGGCTGAAGAAAATGTGGCGTACTATTTTTGTCATTACCATTGCAGTGCCG
>CAZHPW010000120.1:0-4333 GCA_964534515.1 uncultured Christensenella sp. | reverse complement strand
TGGTGACTTCCAAACCTGCCGTCTGCAGGGAACGGATGGCGGCCTCACGCCCGGAACCCGGGCCCTTGACCAGAACATCCACGGTGCGCAGACCAAATTCGGTCGCGGCCTTGGCGGCTGTCTCAGCAGCCATCTGCGCGGCAAAGGGAGTGGATTTCTTGTTGCCGCGGAAGCCCATGCCACCGGCGGATGCCCATGAGAGCGCATTGCCCAGGGTATCGGTGATGGTGACGATGGTGTTGTTGAATGAAGACTGGATATGCACAACGCCGCGCTCGACGAGCTTCTTCTCACGGCGCTTGCGCGATACCTTTTTCAGACTGGGTTTTGCCATGCTTTTCCTCCATGCCCCTTGAGGGCTTTATTGTGAACCCTTACTTGGTCGCCTTTTTCTTGCCGGCAACCTGGCGCTTGGGGCCTTTGCGCGTGCGCGCGTTCTGCTTGGTGTTCTGTCCGCGCACGGGCAGGCTGCGGCGATGACGCACCCCGCGGTAGGAGCCGATTTCGACCAGACGCTTGATGTCCAGGCTGATTTCACGGCGCAGGTCGCCTTCAACCTTGACATGATGCTCGATGTACTCGCGCAGTTTGCTGATGTCGTTCTCGCTCAGGTCGCGAACACGGATGTCCGGGTTGATTTCTGTTTCCTGAAGGATTTTCTTGCTGGTGGTCAGCCCAATGCCGAAAATGTAGGTCAGGCCGATTTCCACGCGCTTGTCTCTGGGCAGGTCAACGCCCGCTATACGTGCCATGTGCTGGGAACACCTCCAAATTTAGTGCTTGTTTGCCAATGTAGAATATGAAACGGTTTATATGATGGAGCCGCACGGTCCCGAAACTCGCGTTCCAGGCAGCCGCCCGCGCAGCAGGCCATGCCAAAGAGGACCCCTTAGCCCTGCTTCTGCTTGTGCTTGGGGTTTTCGCAAATGACCATCACATGGCCTTTGCGTTTGATGATCTTGCATTTCTCGCAAATCGTTTTCACGGAAGGACGGACTTTCATGGGTTAAACCTCCTCAGATTGGCTCAGTTCTTGCTGCGCCAGGTAATGCGGCCACGCGTAAGGTCGTAGGGGGACAGTTCGATGGTTACTTTGTCGCCCGGGTAGATGCGGATGAAGTTCATGCGCATTTTGCCGGAGATATGTGCCATAATCTTGTGCCCGTTGGGCAGTTCGACCTGGAACATGGCGTTGGGCAGGGCTTCTATGACCTTGCCTTCGATTTCGATGACGTCACTTTTGGACAAAAAGGGCCTCCTTTAGGCTGGGTCTGTGGGGAATGGGTCTTTCAGGGAAATCAGAAAGGCGCGGATGGCCTGGTCGCTGAGCGTCTTGGCCTCGTAGGCCGGCTCAAAACCGGGCATTTCATGACCGATTGCGCACAGATGCTTGCGGCGCTTTTTCTTCGGGCGCGTGAGCGTCCTTAAGTTGCCGTCGGCGACCAGTACAAAATCAGCGTCCAACTGATATAATACCACAAAGGCTCTGCCCTTGTCACGCCCTTTCAGGGAAATTGCGGCGATTCCGCTTTTGATTTCCGGCTTCATTCTTTGCCTCAGGACCAGGTGTGGCCGGGGAGGGTCAGAATTTCCGGTAAACCCGCCTCGTTGACGGCGATGGTGTGCTCATAATGGGCACAGCTTGAGCCGTCCAGGGTTTTGATGGTCCAGCCGTCATCCAGGGTTTTGACCTGCCAGGTGCCCAGGGTAATCATGGGCTCAACAGCGATGGTCATGCCGGGCTTGAGGCGGACTCCCTGTCCTTTTTCCCCGAAGTTGGGGACGGAGGGATCCTCGTGCATGGCCTTGCCGATGCCGTGACCGGTGAGGTCGCGGACGACGCCGTAGCCATGGGATTCCGCCAGGGTCTGGACCGCGTGGCCGATGTCGCCGATGCGGTTGCCGGCGACAGCCTGACGCACTCCCTCAAAGAAACAGGCTTCCGTGACCTCAATCAGCTTCTGTTTCTCAGGGCTGATTTCACCGATGGCCATGGTGAAGGCGCTGTCCGCCTGCCAGCCATCCAGGATGAGGCCGCAGTCGACGCTCAGGATACTGCCGTTATGGAGCACCTGTTGGTCGCTGGGAATGCCGTGGACCACCTCGTCATCCACGCTCGCGCAGATGCTGGCTGGGTAGCCCTGGTAGTTGAGGAAGGAGGGAACGGCGCCGTGGCGGCGGATCAGTTCCTCCGCGTAGGCGTCAATGGAGGCGGTGGTTTCGCCCGCGTGAATGACTTCACGCAATTTGGTCAACACAAAGTGGAGCAGGTGCCCTGCCTGGCGCATCTTGTCGATTTGCCCGGCGTTTTTAATCGAAATCATCCTAAAGTCCCAGTGCCTTCTCAATCATCTCAAAGTCGTGTTCAATGGAGGACTCCACGACCACGTCCGTGAGCAGACCTTCCTTTTTGTAGTACTCAATCAGGGGTTCGGTCTTCTTGTGATAGACTTCCAGGCGATTGAGGATGGTCTCGGGCTGGTCATCCACCCGGTGAACCAGTTGACTGCCGCAGGCGGCGCAGGTCATGGACCCGTTCAGCCGGCGCGTGTGGTAGGTGGCTCCGCAGCTGCCGCAGACGCGGCGGCCGGAGAGATTGCCCAGGATGATGGAGTTGTCGGCGACCAGGTCAATCACCCGGTCAATGTCCGCGAACTCCGAAAGCGCTTCGGCCTGGGCCACCGTGCGCGGAAAGCCGTCAAGGATATAACCTTTCTGGCAGTCCGGCGCGGCGAGGCGTTCCTTGACCATCTGGATGACCAGGTCATCCGGTACCAGTTCGCCCTTGTCGATGTAAACCTGGGCTTGTTTGCCCAGTTCGGTGCCCTGTTTGATGCTCACACGCAGCATGTCGCCGGTGGAAATCTGCGGGATACCGTGCTTCCCGGAAAAGAGCTTGGCGTGCGTGCCTTTGCCCACACCCGGAGGTCCCAGGAAGATGTATTTCATGTTTGCCCCTCTCAGGCTTACAGGAAGCCCTTGTAGTTGCGCATCACCATCTGTGCTTCCACCTGGCGCATGGTCTCAAGGGAGACCGACACAGCGATGAGCATGGAGGACGCAGCGAAGGGAATCCGCACGTTCTGCCAGGCGGACAAGAGGGTGGGCAGGGTGGCCAGGATGGCCAGGAAGATGGCGGCGAACAGGGGGAGGCGCTTGGAAATCTTGGCCAGGTGGGCCACCGTGCTGGGGCCGGACCGGATGCCGGGGATGTTGCCGCCCTGCTGCTGGATGTTCTTGGCGATGTCCTGCGGATTAAAGGAAATGGAAGCGTAGAAGTAGGTGAAGGCCAGAATCAGAAGGGCCGTCACAAACAGGTTCAGGGGCGCGCCCTGGCCCATGTTGGCGTTCCACCACTTGTAAGCGCCGGACTCAACACCAAACATGGCGATGACAGTGCCGGGGAAGGCCATGAAGGAATACGCGAAAATCAGGGGCAGGACGCCGACTGAGAGCACCTTCATGGGAATGTGGGTGGACTGGCCGCCGTACATCTTGCGGCCGACAACGCGCTTGGCGTACTGCACCGGGATGCGGCGCTCGCCCAGGTCGATGAAGGTCACAACCGTGATGAGCACCAAAGTGGTGACAATCAGGATGATGAAGCCGGACAGGGTGGTGCCGTAGCGGGTGATGCCCAGGACATCGGTCAGGGCGGTCAAAAGCCCGGAGAAGATGTTGGAGATGATGCCCGCGAAAATGAGCAGTGAGATGCCGTTGCCGATGCCCTTGGCGGTGATGCGTTCACCAATCCACATGGCAAGCGCGGTACCGCCGGCCATGACAACACCGATGGAGATGAGGCCAAAGGCGCTGTTGTAGCCGTCCTTGAGGACGCGCATTCCGGTGGCGGGGTCCACCTGGCCGTTTAAGGCCGAGATGATGCCGATTGCCTGAATGGCAGCCAGAACCACGGTGGAGTAACGGGTAATCTTGTTAATCTTCGCCTTGCCCTCTTCGCCGCCTTCCTTGGAGAGGCGCTCAAGCGCCGGGATGGCGATGGTGAGCAGCTGGATGATAATGCTGGCGTTGATGTAGGGGGTGATGCCCATGGCCATGACGTTCATCTGGCTGAAGGAGCCGCCGGTCATCATGTTGACCAGGCCCAGCATGTCGTACTGCTCAGACAGAGCCGCGACCACGCCGGGGTTGATGCCGGGCACGGGGATGACGCCGACCAGACGGAAAATCAACAGCATCATGAAGGTGTAGAGCAGCTTTTTCTTAAGCTCGGGTACCTTCCACGCGTTGCGGAGCGTTTCCCACATCTCAGACCTCCTCGGCCTTGCCGCCGGCCTTCTCAATCTTTTCTTTGGCAGAGCCGGTGTAGCGG
>CAZHPW010000119.1:0-4344 GCA_964534515.1 uncultured Christensenella sp. | reverse complement strand
TGAAGAAGCGCAGCTGCTTGGGCTCATAGACCCATTTGAGGCCGCGGATGTCCTCTTTGTGGTGGAACAGTTTGATGATGGTGTCGGCCACCAGGTCCATGTGGCGGTAGGTGTAAACCCGGCGCGGGATGGTGAGGCGGACGGTTTCAAGCTTGGGCGCGTGGTCCAGCCCAGTCTTTTTGTCGCGGCCGCCGGAGACGATGCCGCGTTCCATGCTCCTGATGCCGCCTTCCACATAAATGGCCGCCGCCAGCGCCTGGGCGGGCATCTGGGACTGGTCAAGGTGTGGGCAAAATTGCCTGGCGTCCAGGAAGACGGCGTGGCCGCCAACGGGGCGGACAATGGGCACGCCCGCTTCCATGAGCCTGTCGCCCAGGTAGCGCACCTGCTTGATGCGGTGCTCAATGTATTCCTCCTGCATGGCTTCCCGAAGGCCGATGGCCATGGCTTCCATGTCGCGCCCGGCCATGCCGCCGTAGCTGGGCATGCCTTCAAAGACCACAACCAATTCCTTGGCCGCTAAGAACAAATCCTCATCATTCAAGCACAGGAAGCCGCCGATGTTGGTGATGCAGTCCTTTTTGCCAGACATGGTGCAGCCGTCAAAATAGGAGAACTGCTCATGGACGATGTCCTTGATGCTCTTATCGGCGTAACCGGCCTCGCGCTCCTTGATAAAATAGGCATTCTCCACACAGCGGGTGGCGTCTGAGAAGACGCGGATGCCCTGCTTGCGGCAGTAGGCGGATACTTCCCTGATGTTTTGCATGCTGACGGGCTGGCCGCCCGCCAGGTTGACCGTGAGCGCGACGCAGACATAGGCAATCTGCTCCGCCCCCACCTTTTCAACCAAGCCTTTTAGTTTGTTTAAGTCTACATCGCCCTTAAAGGGCAGGTCTACCTGGGCATCATGGGCTTCGTCCCGGATGATGTCAAAGAAAATGCTCCTGGTGGAAGCGGGTGGTGGTGAAGTACATGTTGCCGGGCAGATACTGGCCGGGCTTGATGGCAATGCGGCTTAAGAGGTTTTCAGCGCCGCGGCCCTGGTGGGTGGGCACGATGTGCTCAAAGCCAAAGAGCTCCTGTACTGTGCTCTCCAGGTGGTGCCAGTTACGGCTGCCCGCGTAGGCCTCATCGCCCTGCATCATGCCGGCCCACTGCTTGTCACTCATGGCGTTGGTGCCCGAGTCCGTGAGCAAATCGATGTACACATCCTCCGAGTCAATCAAGAAGGTGTTGTAGCCGGCCTTTTTGATGACGTCCAGGCGCTCTTCCCTGGTGTTCATCTTGATGACTTCAACGGTCTTGATGCGGAACGGCTCTGCGGGATAACGATTGTCGAACATGTTCTTCCTCCTCCAAGCGGTATTGTTTTTTTCTTGTTTTTATCTTACAGCGTGTTGGATAAAACCGCAAGGGGTGGAAATGTTTTTCTTTGACAGGCTTTTTTGCCGCGAATCGGATAAATAGGGTATTCCCGGCTGCTTTGACAAAAAAGCGCAGACGCGGCCTTGCCTTGACAGCGGTTTGCCGTCAACCTATACTGGTTAAAGTACGTTTTGTGAGGTACTCCGATGAAAAAAGCAGTGATGGCGGCCCTGATACTGGCCGCTTTATTTATTTTTCCCCAGGCCCTGGCCCAGGAGGCGCGCGACCTGAGCGCGGACAGCGAAATCACCGTCAAATCCAAGCTTTGGACCCAGCACAGGCTGACTGACCGCAACTGGGACACCTACTGGAACGGAACCGACAGCCAGAAAACCATCGAAATCAAGAGCCCGCAGCCCGTCCACGCGCTGTACATCTGCTGGCTGACGGAGCCGCGCGCGTTCGCAATTGAGGAAAACATCAACGGCGCCTGGCAGAGAACCGAATATGAGCCGAAGGCCTTTAAGCACCAGGTCTACCGGACCAACGGCGCGACCGAGCTGCGTATTTTGCCCAGCGGCAACCGCAAGAGCTGGTTTGGTGTGTCCGAATTGTTTGTCCTGGGTGAGGGTGAACTGCCACCCTATGTCCAAGACTGGCAGACGCCGGACAACAGCTGCGAGATGCTGCTGCTCACCGCGCACCCGGATGACGAAGCGCTGTTCTTTGGCGGCCTGCTGCCGCGCTACGCGGGGCAGGAGAAACGGGACGTGGTGGCCGCGGTCTTGACCCCTTCCACCCCCACCCGCAAGAGCGAGCTGCTCAATTCCCTCTGGACGCTGGGCGTTCGGAACTACCCGGTCTTTGGGCCCTTCCACGACAAGCATTCAACAAGGCTTGAGACGGCATACAAGGACTTTGGCAAGGCCAAGGTACAGGGCTGGGTGGTGGAGGTGGTACGCAAGTACCGGCCCTATGTGATGGTGACCCATGACGTGAACGGCGAATACGAGCACGGGATGCACAAGATGTGCGCGGACTCAGCCTTAAACGCCTTTGAGGCGGCGGCCAGCGCCGCGCGCTACCCCGAGAGCGCCAAGGAATTTGGCACCTTCCAGATGAGCAAGCTCTACCTGCACCTGTACAAGGACAACCCCCTTGTGATGGACTGGGACCAGCCCTTGAGCGCCTTTGACGGCAAAACCGGGTTTGAGGTAGCCAAGGAAGCCTACCTGCACCACCGCACCCAGCAGGGCTATGAGCAGTTCAAGGTGGAGCCCAAGGACAGCCCCTATTCCTCCTACCACTTTGGCTTGGCCATGACCACGGTAGGCCCGGACAGGGACCTAAATGACCTGATGGAAAACATTCTGATGACTGTGATTGAATAAGAGGAGGACAAGAGGCATGAAACGGATTCTGGTAACCGGCGGCGCGGGCTACATCGGCTCCCACACCTGTGTGAGCCTGCTGGAGGCGGGCTATGAGGTGGTGGTGGTGGACGACCTGCGCAATTCCGACAGGGAAGCCATCATCAGGGTGGAGGAACTCACCGGGAAGAGCATCACCTTTTATGAGTTCAATGTGTGCGACGAAGCCAGGTTGGATGAGGTGTTTGCCAAGCACAAATTGGACAGCATCATCCATTTTGCCGGCCTCAAAGCCGTGGGCGAGTCCGTCGCAAAGCCGCTTGAGTATTATGACAACAACCTAAACAGCACCCTGGCGCTTTGCAGGATGATGAAAAAGCATGGGGTGAAGAACCTCATCTTCTCCTCCTCCGCCACCGTGTATGACCAGAAGAACGAGATGCCCCTGCATGAGGAAGCGGCGCTTGGCTGTTCCAACCCCTACGGCTGGACCAAGTTCATGTGCGAGCAGATTCTGCGCGATTTCGCGCACGCGGAAAAGGGCCTGTCCATCGTGCTGCTGCGTTACTTCAACCCCATCGGCGCGCACAAGAGCGGCCGCATCGGGGAAGACCCCAGCGGCATCCCCAACAACCTCCTGCCCTACATCACCCAGACCGCCATGGGCCGGCGCGAGCAATTGACCGTGCACGGCGATGACTATGACACCCATGACGGCACGGGGGTACGGGACTACATCCACGTGGTGGACCTGGCACAGGGCCACATGAAGGCGCTGGCCTTCGCCGAAAACAGGACGGGCTGCGAGGCCGTGAACCTGGGCACGGGCACCGGCTACAGCGTGCTGGACATCGTGAAGGCCTTTGAAGCGGTCAACGGCGTGAAGGTGCCCTACGCCATCGGGCCCCGCCGCCCGGGCGACCTGGGCACGGTGTACGCGGCGCCCGAAAAGGCCAGGGAAGTCCTCCACTGGGAAGCGGAAATGGATATTTCTGACATGTGCCGGGACGCCTGGAACTGGCAGAAACAAAACCCCAACGGGTACAAGAAGGCGTAAAACAACTATCACAAGAAGCCCTCAGGCGTTTGCCTGAGGGCTTTTCTAATATTCAGGAGATTCAGAGGGCGCTGCCCTCTGACCACAATCGCATCGCCCGGCTTTGCCGGGCGGGCGGGGAATTGCGAAGCAATTCATTCCTCGCGTTTTCGCCGGCCGGGAGTGAAACGACCAGGCGAAAATGCCGGAACCAAAACGCAGAAGGGCTTTGCCCTTCTGCGAAAGATTAGAATTCCGCGTGTCCGACCGTGCGCGGGAATGGCAGGACATCCCGGATGTTGGAGATTCCAGTTAAGTACATCACAAAGCGCTCAAAGCCCAGGCCAAAGCCCGCGTGCTTGGCTGTGCCAAAGCGGCGCAAATCCAGGTACCAGCCGTACTCGCTCTCCTCCAAACCCATTTCCTTGATGCGCGCGAGCAGTTGGTCGTAGCGCTCCTCGCGCTGGCTGCCGCCCAGCATCTCGCCGACGCCCGGCACCAGCAGGTCAACGGCCGCGACGGTCTTGCCGTCGTCGTTCATGCGCATGTAGAAGGCCTTGATGTCCTTGG
>CAZHPW010000118.1:0-4409 GCA_964534515.1 uncultured Christensenella sp. | reverse complement strand
TCTTTTGCGGCTCATGGTTGCGCGCCATGAATCCGAAGATTAAGGCGCAGTGAGGTAATCCCATGAAAACAGACATCCATCCCAAGTACGCTCCCGCCACCGTGCGTTGCGTCTGCGGCGAGACCTTTGAAACCGGTTCTGTCCGCAAGGAAATGCGCGTGGACATCTGCTCCAAATGCCATCCCTTCTACACCGGCAAACAGAAGATGGTGGACACCGGCGGCCGCGTTGACCGCTTCAAGAAGCGTTTCGGCAAGCAAGAGAACAACGGCTGATTTTATTAACAGCCTAAAACCGCTCAACCCGAGCGGTTTTTTAAATCAATCAAGTGTCCTGCAGACACTTGATTGGCTAAGGTTCGGGCATTTTCGCTTGTTCGCTTCACTCACGGTCAGCGAAAATGCGAGAAACGAATTGCTGCGCAATTCCCCGCACTGCCGGCAAAGCCGGCAGGTACGATTACTTCTTAGAGGGCTTTGCCCTCTAAAACTCCCCTTGACCCCAAAGACAATCAAAAGCAAAACTTCCGGCTTTTGATGTTTACAAAGCCTTCACTTGCGTCCAAAAGGCCTTGGGGTATAATAGAAGGACGGCCGCAAGGCGCGGCTTTAGGAGGAAAGATTGAACTCAATTGATACAAGCAAAGAAATAAAGAAACCGGATATCGGCGGTCAGGCCGTCCTGGACGGGGTGATGATGAAGGCGCCCGACGCCATCGCGGTAGCCGTGCGCAAGGAGGATGGCACCATCCTGGTCAAGCGCGAGCCCTATGTCTCCCCAATCAAAAAAGGCTCCTTCTGGTCCAAGCCCTTTGTCCGCGGCTCTGTCAACATGGTGATGATGATGAAGCTGGGCATGAGGGTGCTGGAGGACTCCACCAAGATGACCGGCGCCCTGGAGAGCGAAAAGCCGTCCAGGTTTGAGGAATGGCTCAGCCGCAAACTGGGCAAAGGCGCTGACAAGGTGATGATGGCCTTTGCCATGGTGTTTGCCGTGGTGCTGTCCGTCGGCCTTTTCATCCTGTTGCCCAACCTGCCCGCCCGCGCCATGCGCGCGGCCGGCTGGTCCTTGCTGTCCGTCAACCTGGTCTCCGGCCTCATCCGCATCCTGATTTTGATGGCTTACCTCTATTTGGTCGGCCTGATGCCGGACATGAGGAAGACCTTCCAATACCACGGCGCGGAGCACAAGGCGGTCTACGCCTATGAAGCCGGCCTACCCTTAACCCCCAAGAACGCGCAGACCTTCACCACCCTGCACCCCCGCTGCGGCACCAGCTTTTTGCTGCTTACCTTTGTGGTCTCCATCCTGTTTTACTCGGTGGTGGACCAGGTTCTCTTCAGCCTGACCGGCTTTGACATGGGCACCAATTACCTGATGCGCGTTATCTCCCGCCTGCTGCTGCTGCCCATCGGGGCCGGCATCGGCTATGAGACCTTAAAAGGCCTGGCCCACGCCAACACGCCGCTCACCCGCGCCCTGCGCTGGCCCGGCATGCAGTTGCAGCGCTTGACCACCAAGCCGCCGACGGATGAGATGCTGGAAGTGTCCATCGCGGCGCTGGAAGCCGCGCTGTACGGCCTGCCCGAGGGCGAGCGCACACAAGAGGGCTACGCCATTTTAAACCAGCCCCAGGCGCAAGCGGTTTGAACACCAGAGCATTGTTAAGGGAGGCCACGGCCTCCCTTTTATCAAGGGAAGTTCCCTCAGCCCGCCATGACGCCTTGCAATTACTGGCTGCTGTTTTGAACACCGCCCCCTTAAACCTATTGGCCGCCCAGGATACCGGCCTGAATGAAACGCAGCAGGCGCGGTTTTGGACCCTGCTGGAGCGCCGCAAGGCCAGGGAGCCCCTGCAGTACATATTGGGCACCGCGCCCTTTATGGGCCATGAGTTTATTGTGGAGCCCGGCGTCCTCATCCCCCGCCAGGACAGTGAGACCCTGTGCATGAAAGCCATTGAGCTCATCAGGGACGGGGAGAGCGCGCTGGACCTGTGCTGCGGCAGCGGCTGCCTGGGCCTGAGCCTGAAGCTGGAAAAACCGGGCGTCATGGTCACCTTGAGCGATGTCTCCGACACCGCCATCAAGGTCACCACCCAAAACGCCGAGCGCTTAAACGCCCAGGTGAGCATCCTGCAAGGGGATCTGTTCAAGCCCCACCAGGGCATGAAATATGACCTCATCCTGTCCAACCCGCCCTATATTTCTGAGCATGAGATGACAGAACTGGACCCCGAGGTCACTTGGGAGCCGAACCTGGCCCTCTTAGCGGGGCAGGACGGACTTGATTTTTACCGCAGGATAGCAAATGAAGCCGCGGATTACCTGAAGCCGGGCGGGCGGCTGCTGCTTGAAATCGGCCACAGCCAGTTCGACGCGGTCAGCGCGCTGCTGGATGAGCGTTTCCACAAAGCGCGCCTGCACAAAGACCTGGCCGGCAAGCCCCGCGTACTTGAAACAGCCTTGAAAGACTGTGTACACTAAGCTTATGGATGAACATTTTTTACAACTGATTGCCCGCTATGAGGAGCTGGCCGTCACCTCCGCCCAGACCGAGGTGATTATGGACCAGCCGCGCTTTACCGCCATCATGAAAGAGATGGCCGACCTTCAGCCCCAGGTGGATGCCTATACCGCCTACAAGGCGATGAAGGATGAAGCGGCCTCCCTTCAGGAACTGCTGTCCAACCCGGATTTTGCCGAGATGGCGCAGGAGGAATTGGACGAGCTCAAGGTTAAACTGGAGGCCAGGGAGCAGGAGCTGCAGCTCATGCGCCTCCCCAAGGATGAAGATGATGAGCGCGACGTGGTCATGGAAATCAGAGCCGGCGCGGGCGGGGATGAAGCCGCCCTTTTTGGCGCTGACCTCTTGCGCATGTACACCCGCTACGCCGAGCGGCAAAACTACACCGTTTCCCTGATGTCCATTTCCGAAAATGACCTGGGCGGGGTAAAAGAAGTGGTCTTTACCATCAAAGGGCGGGGCGCCTTCTCCAAACTGAAATACGAAAGCGGCGTGCACCGCATCCAGCGCGTGCCCACCACCGAGTCCGCCGGCCGCATCCACACCAGCACCGCCACGGTAGCCGTGCTCCCGGTATTGGACGATGTGCAGGTGGACATCAACCCGGGGGATTTGAGGGTAGACGTTTACCGCTCCTCCGGCAAGGGCGGCCAGCACGTCAACACCACGGACTCCGCCGTGCGCATCACCCACCTGCCCTCAGGTCTCGTTGTCGCCTGCCAGAATGAGCGCAGCCAGATTAAAAACCACGAGACAGCGCTGAAGCTGTTGAAGCTGCGCCTGTTTGAGCAGGCGAGGGAGGAGCGCGACGCCGCCTATGCCGACAACCGCAAAAGCCAGGTGGGCACGGGCGACCGGAGCGAGCGCATCCGCACCTACAACTTCCCCCAGGGCCGGGTGACCGACCACCGCATCGGGCTGACGCTCTACCAGATTGAGTTCATCATGGACGGGGACCTGGCCCTGTTGATTATCCCCCTGCAGATGGACGCGCAGGAGCGCCTGCTTGCACGAAGCGAGGTCTCCTGAGCGTTAAATGGATAAGACTATCATGTTCAAGGAGGAATTATGACGCAGCACGAGCCGATGAACGACACCCAGAAGCGCATTCTGGTGCTTTCCCTTTTGATTATCATCCTGCTGGCTGTGCTTTATTTCCTGTTCTTCGGGGACATCACCCCGCCCCAGGCGCGCCCCACCGCCACACCGGTAGCCACCTTTGCCACCGTCAATGAAGCGCTGGAAAACCTGCCGCCGCCCACCATCGCCCCCACCGCAGAGCCCACCCAGACCCCGCCGCCCACGCCCGAGCCCACCGCCACGCCCATCCCGCCGCCCGCTGAAATCGTCAGCCTGAAAAAGGGCGCCAAGGGCATTGATGTGGTCAACCTGCAGGCCCGGCTCATCGAACTGGGCTACATGGCCCAGGGCTCCAACGACGGCAGCTACGGCACGGGCACGGAGACCGCCGTGCGCGCCTTCCAGCAGGCCAACGGCTTAAAGGCCGACGGCATCGCGGGCAAGGACACCCAGACCCGTCTGTTCTCCCAGGAAGCGGTCAGAAAGCCCTGATAACCCGCAAAAACCGTTAAGCCACCGGCCTTGACACAAGCTTGACTTGTATCCCCCCGCAAAATGGAATAGAATGAAGCCATCAATACAGATGGCTTCATTTTTTAGACATAGGGGGTGTTATGATGCCTGCGCCATTTGGCTCTCCCGGCGAGTTTGATATCAAACTGCGGTACCTCAAACAGATGTCCAAGGAATATCCCTCCCAGAAGGCGGCCGCCGCGCGGATTGTGAGCCTGAAGACCTGGATGCGCCTGCCCAAGGGCACGGAGTACTTCTTTTCCGACCTGCACGGGGAGCACAAGGGCTTC
>CAZHPW010000117.1:0-4687 GCA_964534515.1 uncultured Christensenella sp. | reverse complement strand
TTCTTGTTGGCGCCCACGGTGCCGTCAGAGCCCAGGCCGTAGAACTTGCAGGCGACGGTGGATTCGGGCGCGGCGTTGAACTGCTTGCCCAGCGGCAGGGAGGAATTGGTCACGTCGTCCACGATGCCCACGGTGAAGTGGTTCTTGGGGCGGGCCTTCTCGGAGTTGTCGTAGATGGCCTTGATCATGGTGGGGGTGAATTCCTTGCTGGACAGACCATAGCGGCCGCCATAAACCTTGATGTCATTGCGGCCGGCTTCAACCAGCACGGTGCGCACATCGGTGTACAGCGGATCGCCCAGAGCGCCGGGCTCCTTGGTGCGGTCCATGACGGTCAGGCGCTTGACGGACTTGGGCAGGGCTTTGAGGAAATAATCAGCGGCGAAGGGACGGTAGAGGCGGACCTTGAGCAGGCCGTATTTCTTGCCCTTCTTGTTGAGCGCGGTGATGGTCTCGTGCACGGCTTCAGCGCCGGAGCCCATAATGACCACGACGTCTTCCGCTTCCGGATCGCCAACATATTCATAGAGCTTGTAGCCGCGGCCGGTGAGCTTTTTCACCTGCTTCATGCACTCATCCACAATGCCGGGGACGGCCGGATAATAAGGATTGGCCGCTTCACGGTTCTGGAAGAAGACGGCGGGGTTCTGCGCGGTACCGCTCTGGCGGGGACGCTCGGGGTTGAGCGCGCGGGCACGGAATTCATCGACCTTGTCCCAGGGAACAATCTTGGCGATGTCTTCATAGGAGATTTCTTCAATCTTCTGCAGTTCGTGGCTGGTACGGAAGCCGTCAAAGAAGTGCAGGAAGGGAACGGAGGATTTGAGGGTTGCCAGGTGGGCAACCAGGGCCATGTCTTCGGCTTCCTGGACAGAGTTGCTGGCCAACAGGGCGAAACCGGTCTGGCGGCAGGCCATGACGTCGGAATGATCGCCAAAGATGGACAGGGCATGGGTCGCCAGGGTACGGGCTGACACATGGAAAACGGTGGGCAGCAATTCACCCGCGATTTTGTACATGTTGGGAATCATCAGCAGGAGGCCCTGGGAGGCAGTGTAGGTGGTTGTCAGAGCGCCGGCCGCCAGAGAGCCATGCACCGCACCCGCCGCGCCGCCTTCACTTTGCATCTCGGAAACATTGACCGTCTGGCCGAACAGGTTCTTCCGTCCCTGAGCCGCCCATTCATCCACATATTCCGCCATGGTTGAGGACGGAGTGATGGGATAAATCGCCGCGACATCAGAAAAAGCATAGGCGATGTGGCTGACGGCACCGTTGCCGTCAATGGTGAACATTTTTTTTGCCATATTTTCCTCCCGGTTGTGTTATTTTACTTTGATACAGGGTATCATCCTATACTGGCGTTCTCAGTATAGCGACAGTTCACTTAAATTGTCAAGGATTTTGAACAATTTCGGCTTCACCGTTTTCCCTTGTAAAATAAGGGAAAATGGCGTGATGGCAAATAAAAGCCCAAAAATTTAATAAAAATATCGCGAATTTTTGGGCAAAATTTTCAAGAGTGTTTTATTTGATGAGAAACGCCCCGTTTTCGCGCGAAATTTGCACGGAAGCGGGGCGATTTTATAGTTTCGGAGAATATCAGCCTTCTTTTGGCAAAATAAAACGCACGGATTTGTGTAAAACACCCAGCTCAAAATGCCTGCCTTTTGCGATTTCACCATCCAGACAGAGCAGCATCTCCTCCTCGGCTTTGATGGTGACCTGCTTTCCTCTTTGATAGAGAGCACGGCCTTTGAGCGCCGGGTGGTCCAGGTGCTCCCCTTTTTTGTAGATGGGCAGCAGGCGGAATAACTCCCGCCTCGTAAAGGGCAAAATGAGGCTGACCTCCATCAAGCCGTCATCATTGACAGCCCTGGGCGCACAGCGGAAACCCCCGCCGATATACTGCCCCGACGCAAATGACGCGGTCAGCACATCCCCTTCATACAACAGTTCCCCATCCACCCAAACGCCGCAGGGTGTCCGCATGGAGGAGATAACAGCCGAGAGAACGCCGGGCAGGTAGGCGCGCTTGCCGCCCAAAATGGGGTGATGGCGGAACTTGAGCATGGTACCGGCCGCCATGGCCTCCAATCCCAGGTTGACCACGTTGATGGCATGGCGCTTGTTGACACGGATTAAATCCACAAGCACGGTTGGCGCGTCCAACTGGTTTTTGATATTGAGAAAGCGCTCGGCCCCGCCATAGAGGCGGGTGTAGTCATTGCCGCTGCCGCAAGGCCAGAAGCCGACCGCCGCCCTGGGATTTGAGGCGACGCCGGAAGCGACCTCCCCCAGGGTGCCATCCCCGCCGCAGGCGTAAAAGCGCAGGCTGCCCTCATCCTTTTCACAGACCTCGCGCACCAGGCGGGTGGCGTCCCCGCGCTGCGAAGTAATCAGAACGGTGTAAGGATTGGGGGCAATCTTCTCCAGCTGGGATTGCAAAACAGGCAGGGCGCTATGCGAACCTGCCTGTGGATTGAAGATAAAATAATGTTTGACGTCCATTGTGAGGCTTAGCTTGCCTGGTTTGCCCGGATTTTGGTCAGCAGGTCATCAGCCATTAGCAGCATCCTGGGCAAATGGAAGGGGCCTTTGAAGGTGCTGCCCTTGCAGGGCGGCTGGGTGGGCAGGCCATCCCGCCTTAAGTAGCCATACCACTCGCCGTACTCGGGGTCGGAGAAGTGGGCACGGCAGTAATTGATGGTCTTGAGGAACCAATCCCAGAACACTTCATTGCCGGTGTCATGATAGGCCATCAGGGAGGCGATGACGATTTCATTGTGCGGCCACCAGAGCTTCATGTCGTGCTCATAGGCCTCCGGGGGCTTGCCCAGGCAGTCAATGAAGTACAAAAGGCCGCCGTACTCATGGTCCCAGCCAGCGTTGATGGCGTCCAAGAACAACTCCTGGGTTTCCTCGTGCAGGGCTTTGTCCCCCGTCCTGTTGGCTTCTTCCATCAGGAACCAGGCGCACTCAATATCATGCCCGGGGTTGACGACGCGGCCGGCGGTGAACTCAGACTGGAACTCGCCGTTTAAGCCGACGGACTCCAGGGTGCACTTCATGTCCTTCTTGCGGTGGTAAGTGAAGATGTCGTGGACGCACTGCTTGGCTCTTTCATTATATAGCTCGGCATTGTCCGGGTCGGCCTTGCGCAGGACAGCGGTCAGGTTCAAGTAAATCATCGGGTCGGCCAGCGCCCTGCCGGTGCGGGTTTCCGCGATGGTCTTGGGGCCCATGTTGACCGGGTCCTCAATGAGTCCGTGGTTCAAGTTCCAGATGAGTTCATAGGCGTCCTGAGCGCGCTTGAGGTGCTCTTCATTACCGCTGAGAATGTAATACTCCGCGTTGGCGATGGCATAAAAGCCTTCGGAGAAATTGTAGCGGCGCTGGCGCAGAGGCTTGCCATCCTTGGTGACGGTGAAGTAAAGGCGGTTGCCCTTCTCGCGGTTGACGCAATATTTCTCCAGGAAGTCCAGGCAGGACTCGGCCGCCTCACGCCACTCGGGCTGCTCGCCGTACTGGTTGCACAGTTTGGAAAAAGTCCAGGCGCAGCGACCCTGCATCCAGACGCTTTTATCGGTGGAAAACACCTCGCCCTTGCGATCCAGGCAGGTATACACCCCACCGTACTCCCGGTCCATGCCATGGTCCAGCCAGAAACGGATGCACCTGTCCAACTCTTCCTTGATGTAAGCGTGGATTTCACCGATGTTCGTCATAAGGACTCCTTCATTAAATAAAAGAAATTAATACTCAGCGAAGCTGGTGGACTGCCGGAAGTACTTGCCGGAGGCGAAATGCGCCATCATGGCCGCCTCAAAGGCTTCCTCATTGCCCGATTCCAGGGCGCGCACGATGTTCTCATGCTTGATGAGGGTGTCTTCCAGGTGCTTGGCTTTTTCATCGGTCTTGAAGTTTTCATCCACATCCCAGATGGCTTCCAGCATCGCCAACAACGTTTTGTTGGATACCCTGGAGAAGATAGCCAGGTGGAAGGCCTTGTCGCCGCCATGGAAGAAGCGGTGCTCATTAAAGGCCTTGTGGATGTCATCCATGATACCGCGGATGCGGATGATGTCGTCCTTTTCAAGGGAATGGAAGGCCTGGCGCATATAGCCCAGCTCCAGACGCTTGCGGATTTCGAGCATCTCGGAAATGGCGTAGTCTTCCTCGCCCGCGGCGGCAAACAGAACATTCTGGAAGACGAACTCCAGGTTAAACGCCTTTAAGATGGTGCCGCGGCCGGGCTGGGCGGAAACCATGCCCAAAAGCTCCATGGATTTGATGGCTTCGCGGAGCACGTTGCGGCTGACCCCCAACATTTCTACCAAAGCCTGCTCTGTGGGCAGTAAATCACCCGGCTGCAGGTTGTTTTGGAGAATGTATGCCCTGACCTGGCGGAAAACGCGCAGGTAGAGCTTTTCGCCCGATTTCTTTGCCATTTGAACCTCCATTTTTTACTGATTTCAATATAAGGATAATCAGGTCGAAAGTCAAACGTGCTACAAAATTTGCACATTTTTTTCATTCATCCTACATAACAAGGAAATAACAGAAAAAAAGCAAATCCGTGCGAAAAGGATTTCGAATATTCGGCAAAATTTTTACTGAAAAAGATAGGTTGCTGTTGAGATACGATACATAGGTAACACTTAGTGACAAGAAAGCAGAGAGACTT
>CAZHPW010000116.1:0-4879 GCA_964534515.1 uncultured Christensenella sp. | reverse complement strand
CACCAGCTGCTCAGATTGCAGGCCAATGTGTTACCTATGTTTGACACTTCTACATTATGCCGACCTACTTGTGAAAATATGCCTTGACAGGGTGAAATGCTTGTGATAATCTTATCTTCGCGTCAGAAATGACACGGTCGCATGGCTCAGTTGGTAGAGCACATCGTTCACATCGATGGGGTCACAGGTTCGAGTCCTGTTGCGACCACCACAACCTCCTTAATCGGAGGTTTTTTATTTGAAAAGCCGCCTTCATACCAAGATGAAGACGGCTTCTTTCAGGATAAATCAATTAAGCGCTAACATCTCCTCTGCAATGGCTGATTCGCTGGCTTTCATCGCGTCCAGGGTCTTTTGCAGCAAGTCGTCCAGCTCCCAGCCCAGTTTTTCCGCTCCCTGGGCAATCACCTCCCGTGAACATCCGGCGGCGAAGGACTTGTCCTTGTACTTCTTTTTAAGGGACTTCAGTTCCATATCCTGCACAGACTTGGAGGGGCGCATCAGGGCGGCCGCGCCGATGAGCCCGGTTAATTCATCAGTGGCAAATAATACCTTCTCCATTAAGTGTTCAGGTTCAGGGCTGGTCGCACACAGACCATGGCCATGGGAAGCGACGGCATGGATGAAACGCTCATCATAACCCGCGTCCTTGAGCCACTGGGGCGCAATCTCACAATGCTGCTCAGGGTGCTCCTCAAAGTCAATGTCGTGCAGCAAGCCGACCGTTTCCCAGAATGCTTTCTCATCCTCAAAACCAAGCTCATCCGCAAACCAACCCATGACCCTGGATACGGTGATGGCGTGCTGAATATGAAAAGGCTCTTTGTTGTGCTCTTTCAAAAGGCTCATCGCGCTGTTTCTGTCCATGGCTTCCTCCTGCTACAATGTTTGGTTTACCTTAGCAAAACAAGGTTATACGGTCAATCATTACCGGAATGAACTTTGTTCTGTTTGTGTTTTCATCAACGCTTGACAAGGCAGGGGGCAGAAGATAAGTTAGCCGTGATAAAACCTTGAAGGGTGTAGCATGAGCAAAGACGGGTTTCTGGCGGTACTGGAAGGATTTGTTGTCCACGGAAAAAAGATTGGGCGCACCTTGGGCGTCCCCACAGCCAATATTCCCTTTATTCCGGGTCAGACCGGGCAGCCGGATGGCGTTTATGTGGCTGACCTGGTGCTGCTTGAACAGAATAACCGCGTTATCCAGGGCGTGCTCAACCAGGGAAACCATCCCACGGTTCCCGGCGGCATTCCCGCTGTTGAAATATATCTATTTGACTTTAATGAAGATATCTATGACCAAAAGGTGCTGATTCGCTACCTGAAGTACCTGCGGCCTGAATTAACATTTGAAACAAAAGAAGAAATGCGCCTGGTGATGCTGGAGGATATCCGGCAATCCCGGCAATACTTTCAGGACAACCCCAGCACAGACTGAGCCAGGGATAGCATTTGCCGCATCTGTTCAACCTTTTCCTCGCCGCCAGTGCTGATAAAAGAGACCGTTCCCTTTTCCTTGCTGTCGGTCCGCAAATCAAACTCATCCAGTTTCCGGATTAATTGCCTGGTAACCCCTTCATTGCTGTCCAGTATGCGCGTGTGCTTAGACACATGCTCTTTAAAAGCCTGCTTTAAAAATACATAGTGCGTGCAGCCCAGCACCAGGGAATCAATCTTGCTGTCTTTATAAGGGACTAAAAGCGTATCTATATACTGATGAAGCGCCTGACTGTCCAAATCCGCTTCTTCAACAAACTCCATCAGCCCGGGACAGGGCAGGGAGTGCGCCTGCTCTCCGTGCTTTTCATAAAGGGCTTGATATTTGTCACTGGCCAGGGTTAAAGGGGTGGCAAGAACCAGGATGTTCCCTTCAACATGGGTATCATTCGCGTATTTTAAGGCGGGCTCAAGGCCGATGATGGGAAAGGGATGGATTGCCCGGAGGTCATTGATGGCGACGCCTGTGGCAGTGTTACAAGCTACGACCAGGGCTTTGATGCCTTCCTCCGCCAGGCGATTGACCGCGTTTTTGGCCAACTCAAAAACCTGGGTGTCGCTCTTTGTGCCATAAGGCGCGTTGGCGCTGTCACCCAGATACAAGAAGTTTTCATTTGGCAAGTGATGCCTGGCATAAGCCAGGACGCTCAGTCCGCCTAAACCGCTGTCAAAAAAGCCAATCGGCTGTCTTTTATCCATACAACCCTCCACTCATATTATAACATAATCTGCGTCAGCCGATGAAAGCGTTCAGGCTTGTGATACAATCAAAATTGTAAGGAGGGGGACATGCAGATTACAATTCCGCAGTTTCAATTACCACTAACCGCCAACAGCGGCCAATGCTTCCGGTTCAATGAGCAGGAAGACAGTTCCTTTGTCCTGATATCAAAAGGCAGGGTCTTGAAAATTTTTGACCTTGGAAATGACCTGTATGAGTTCTCCTGTGGCGAAAATGAGTTTGAGTCTGTCTGGCATCGCTACTTTGATATGGACAGAGATTACAAAGCGGTGCACAGCCTCGCCTTTACCGGGGACACCTATCTGCAAAAAGCCGCGGATTTTGCCAAAGGGGTCAGAATCCTGCGCCAGGACCCCTTTGAAACCTTGATGGCTTTCATCATTTCCCAACGCAAAACCATTCCTTCCATCAAATCCTGCGTTGAAAAACTCAGTGAGCGCTTTGGTGAGCCTTTGGGTAATGGAAGCTATGCTTTTCCCATGCCTGTGGCACTGGCAAGCGCGGATGACCAGGCGTTGAGGGAGTGCAGCTTGGGTTACCGTCTGCCTTATATCAAGAAAAGCGCTCAGATGGTGGCTTCCGGTGAAGTTGACCCAAATGCGATTGCGGAACTTGACGATGCGGGGTTGGAGCATCAACTGCTGCGTTTCCCCGGGGTGGGAAAGAAGGTCGCTGCCTGTGTGATGCTGTTCTCCTATGGGCGGATGAATGTCTTTCCTGTGGATACCTGGATACAAAAGGTGTTGGACAGCCAGTACCAGGATGGGTTTCCTTATGAGCAATTTGACGGCGTCACCGGCATCTTGCAGCAATACCTGTTTTGTTACGCGCGCCATCTGGCCGGGCGGGGATAAGGCAAACTTGTCAATCTGAAGCCGCATAGGTATAATAATATGCCTGAAGTTTTTGAAGGGAACAGAGCATGTCAGCAGTCAGCATTGGGGAACTTAAAGACCGGCGTGTCCACATGGTGGGCATTGGCGGCTCCAGCATGTCCGGATTGGCGGAGATGCTGATTAAAGATGGCTTTCATGTTTCCGGAACAGACTCAGCAGAAGGCTATGCGGTGAAGCGCTTGCGTGAAGCAGGGATTGATATCCGCGTAGGCCATCACCCTGACATGGTGGACGGCGCCGGCCTTTTGGTTTATTCCGCGGCCATCGCCCCCACAGACCCTGAGCGTGTCAGGGCAGAAGAATTGCAGATTCCACAGATGGAGCGTGCAGTGCTGCTGGGGCAATTGATGACCTCAGCCTCTCAGCAAATCTGTGTTGCAGGCACCCACGGAAAAACCACCATGTCATCCATGATAGCCCAAATCCTGACTGAAACCGGTACCAACCCCACCATCCATTTAGGCGGGAGCCTGGATGCCATCGGGGGCAGCGTGCGCGTTGGCGGTAATGACTTGTTTGTCGCGGAAGCCTGTGAGTTCAACCGCAGTTTCCACCACATGCCTGTCAGTTTCGCCATTTTATTAAATATCGAGGAAGACCACCTGGATTGTTACGGTACCATGGACAAGGTGGAAGAAGCCTATCTTCATTTCCTGGAGCAATTGCCGTTTGATGGCCTTGTTCTGGCGCTGGGGAAGGATGAGCGGGTTCGCCGTGTTTTAAGTCACCTAAAGCCCATGAACCGTCAGGTTTACACCTTTGGCGAAGATGATGAGGACTACGTTCTTAAAGACCTTGAGTATGACAACAAGGGCAACGCGTCTTTTGCTGTTGTACACCGGGGTGAAAAACTGGGCCATGTTCATCTGTCTGTGCCCGGTTACTTCAACGCTCTGCATGCCCTGACCGCGTTGGCGGCCGCGCATCGGCTTTCAGTGCCGTTTGATAAAGCTGCGGAGTCAATTGCCCGCTTCAAAGGAGCGCACCGGCGCTTTGAGTTCACCGGCGCTGTGCAGGGAATGGATATGTACCATGATTATGGCCACAACCCGGCTGAAATGCGGGTGGCGATTGACATGGCCAAGCTGCAAAACCGGCGGGTTATCGCCGTCATGCAGCCGCACACCTATAGCCGGGTGAAAACCTTGTTTGATGAGTACCTGACCTGTACCGCCAAGGCGGACATCACCCTGGTAACGGATATCTTCGCGGCCAGGGAAGTTGACCCCGGGGATATTCATACCGGCATGCTGATCGACGGCATGAAACAGCATGGGGTAAAGGCGCATCACACACCGGATTTTGACGCTACGGAAGCCTGGCTGCTACAAAACGGACAAGAAAATGACCTTGTCATCACCATGGGCTGCGGCAACATCAATCTGCTCAATGAACAGATGCAGAAGCATGAACAGGAACGCCTGTCACATTAATCGGAGGACACATGTCAGTAAAACGGCTTGAAAACATCAGAAACTTCTGCATCATTGCCCACATTGACCACGGCAAGAGCACGCTGGCGGACCGGATTCTGGAGAAGACCGGCGCTTTTGAACTGCGTCAGATGACAGACCAGGTCTTGGACAGCATGGAGCTTGAAAAAGAGCGCGGCATCACCATCAAATCCAAGGCTGTCAACATGAGCTATACCGCCAAAGACGGCAAAACCTATACCTTAACCCTCATTGATACCCCCGGGCACGTGGACTTCCCCTATGAGGTCAGCCGCGCGCTGGCGGCCTGC
>CAZHPW010000115.1:0-4963 GCA_964534515.1 uncultured Christensenella sp. | reverse complement strand
GAGCTTGCGAGGCTCCACTTGTCCAGATGCTACCTACAACAACTTTACACTAACAAAAACGATGGCAAACCCTGTGTCTTTGCACGCTTTTCTCCGCTTGACAGCGGGCCTGGTTTTTCTTATGATGGTGACAAATTAAAAGGAGGAAATGAAATGAAGTTTTACGTTTGCAAGCATTGCGGTAACATCATCGCCTATGCTTATGATGCCGGCGTCAAGGTTGTCTGCTGCGGCGAAGAAATGCAGGAAATGGTGCCCGGCACCGTGGATGCCGCCCGTGAAAAGCACGTGCCCGAAGTGAGCGTGAACGGCAATGTCGTTACCGTCAAGGTCGGTTCTGTCGCCCACCCCATGGAAGAAAAGCACTACATCACCTTCGTGGCCCTGGAAAGCGAAAACGCCTACCAGTACAAAGCGCTCAAGCCCAATGAGGAGCCCGTGGCGGTTTTCGCCCTGGCCGATGGCGACAAGGCTGTCGCCGCCTATGAACACTGTAACCTTCACGGCCTTTGGAAGGCCGAGGTTTAATTAATTTAAGGAGAATAGCATGAAGAAGTACGTTTGTGACGTCTGCGGCTGGGTCTATGACGAGGCTGAAGGCTATGCCGATGGCGGCATCGCTGCCGGCACCAAGTGGGAAGACCTCCCCGAAGACTTCGAGTGCCCGCTCTGCGGCGCTTCCAAGGACCAGTTCTCAGTCGAAGAGTAATCCTCGCTGACACAAAAAGACCGCGGCAATCGACGCGGTCTTTTCGTGTCAAAGAAGTGTCTGCGGACACTTCTTTGAGGAAAGAGGAGCGGGAGTTTCAGCCTGTTCGCTTTTGCTCACGGTCGGCAGAAATTCGCGGAATGTTTGGGCTGAAAGCCCAAACCTGCGGCACCGCACATGTCGCTGCCGCAGATGACCATCAGAGGGCTTTGCCCTCCGATACCTCCCTGAATTTACTTTTTTGACAGTCTGAGACCGCGGTAATCGCCGCGGTCTTTTTGTATGTAGATTTATCTGTCTTTACTGCTTAAGCAGGTAACGCCTTACCTAACAGGATATACAATGAAAACCAAGGGTTTATACTATCCTCATGTGTATGTGAATAAAAACAGCGGGCTCCGTCTGGAACCCGCTGTTTAACGATTTATTTATTCTTCAAGCGCCTTTTGCGTCAGACGCTGGGCTTCCAGTTCTTCCAGAGGCTTCTTGGCAAACAGCAAAATGATAAAACCAACCAGGAAGAGCAGGATGAGGCAGAGCGCGCCATAGGAGGAGCGGCCGGTCATCCCTCCCACCAGGGCATACAGCAGGGGGCCAATGACGGTGGCGAACTTGCCGAAGATATCAAAGAAGCCAAAGTACTCATTGGAGCGCTTCTTGGGCACCAGTTTGCCAAAGTAACTGCGGCTGACCGCCTGGATGCCGCCCTGCATCGTGCCCACCATCACGGCCATCGCCCAGAACAGGGTGGTTGAAAAGCGGATGGCGTCTTGGTAGTTCGTGATAATTCCTTCATTTTCAGCCCTGAACGCCAGCAGCTCGGGCTTGAGCATGGCTTGAATCAAAGCCAGCTGGTTTTGCTCGGTCTGGCTGCCGGCGGCGTAGTGAATCTCAAGCGCTTCAAAGGCCTCGGTGTCCTCCGCGCGGATTTCGGTCTGCGCCGCGTTGAGGTAGGTGTCCAGCGCGTTCTTGGCGCCGTCCTTGTCTTCAAAGGTGTAGTCGTTCAGTTTCTCTTCCCAGGCGGTACGTTTGGCGGCATACGCCTGCTGGTATTTGTCCTGGTGCGGCTCCAGGGAGAAGCCCATATAAAAGCCCACCAGGCATATGAACATATACACCGCGATGGCAATCAACAGGGCTTTGCGCGCGGAAATCTTCTTGGTCAGTTTGCCAAATAGGATGGAGCAGGGCATGGCCACAATCTGGGTGACCAAAAGCGCCAGTATCATCCCTGTTGCGCCCAGGCCCAGTGCCGTGCCGTAGGCGGTTGAGATGCTAATCACCGTGCCCACGCCGTCAATGTAGAAGAAGTAGGCGATGATGAACAGCAGCATGCCGCGGGATTTCGCGATGTCCCGGGCGGTGCCCAGAACGTTTGACAGCGCATTGCCAAAGGAGATTTTCTCCGGCTTGTCGATGTAGTGCTCCTGCTCCACGTTTTTCAGGAAGGGGATGCTGAACAGCAGCCACCAGACCGAGGTAATCAGGATGGAGAACTTCTGCGCAAAGGGGCTGGAGTAGCCCATGAGCATCAGGACGGCGATGGAAATGACAAAGGGGATGGTGCTGCCGCCGATGTAGCCCATCGCGTAGCCCCAGGTGGATACCTTGTCCATGCGCTCATCGGTGGTGACGTCGGTCAAAAAGCTGTCATAAAACAGGTTGGAGCCGGAGAAGCCGATTTTGGACAGCACATAGGCTACCAGCATAAAACGCCAGTCATTGGTCACCGCAATCAGCGCCGTTGCGATGACGCCCAGCAGCATAAAGCCGGTAAACAGCTTCTTCTTCATGCCCTTGTAGTCGGCGATGGAACCCAGGAAGGGCGCTAAAACTGCGATGATAAAGGTGGCGATGCTGGTGCCGTAGCCCCACCAGATATCGCCCTGGTCGCCCGCGATGGTGACAAAGATGGTGGGGAAGATGGCGGCCATGATGTTGGTCGCGTAGACAGAATTGGCCCAATCGTAGAGAATCCAGCTTCTCTCCTTCTTGGTAAACCGCTTTTCATTCGTTGTGGACATCGGTTTCCTCCTGCTTTGATATTCCGGTTAAATGTAGTATATCGGTTTTTGCGCTTCCTGCAAAGTAAAACCTGAGGTTTCTACGTGTCTCCGGGAAAGCCCAGCTTCAACTTTAGGGCTTGTTTGAACGATTACGCTCAATAGCGCGCTTAATTTCTTGAAAAAGACACAATCACTTGCCTTTGTCCGCCTTGTTTTCCTTTCTTTCCGGTCGTTATTGTCCTACCTTTGAGGGCAATATGCCTTAACATTTTGACACAGCAAATTAATATTTGGCGGGAAAAAGAAATACATTTTAACAATATGCATGAATACTGCATAAAAAATTCCGCGTTTTCCCATTTCTTGGGTGTGGGGGAGCAAGTGACCACAATTTGTGGGGTTGGGACTTATCAACAGCCTGTCATTATTTCAGAAAACATGCGGTTTTATCAATTTGATTCTTGATTCTATCCGTGTTAGAATATGGCA
The DNA here is from genome assembly GCA_964534515.1 of uncultured Christensenella sp. Classification (GTDB taxonomy): domain Bacteria; phylum Bacillota; class Clostridia; order Christensenellales; family Aristaeellaceae; genus UBA6115. Next base: position 1,759 of record CAZHPW010000115.1, on the reverse strand, counting down.
GTGGTCAACCGTTCCCTTATTTATCCACACAGGTTATCCACAATACTTCGCAGGAAAGAACAGTCAAGTTCTGTTTTTTTTACCCCTTCTGTCGCATACAGAGTGTATAAATCACCGCTTGGGAGAACGAAAGCTTGGATTATCAGACAATCTGGCAAAAAGCCTGTCAACTCATGCAGGGGGAGATGGCCGAGGTAACCTACTCCACCTGGATTAAAAATGCCCTCAAGCCCCTTGGCTTGAGCGGCCAGAATTTCTATATCAAAGCAGAGACCGATTTTTATCATCAGTTCATCGTTCCCCGCTATTCCCTGCTCATCAACAACGCCATCAACCAGGCCAGCGGTGATGTCTTTCAGCTGTCCATTCTCAACCCCAAGGAAGCGGCGGATTATCAGTCCGGCGCGGTTGAGGTTAAAAAGCCCACAGTGAACCTCAATGACCGCTATACCTTTGAGTCCTTCGTCGTCGGCTCCGGCAACCGCTTTGCCCACGCCGCCTCCCTGGCCGTCGCCGAGGCGCCCGCTGACGCCTACAACCCGCTCTTCATTTACGGCGGCGTCGGCCTAGGCAAGACCCACCTCATGCACGCCATTGGGCACTACATCCTAAAACAGCGCCCCGAAGCGCGCCTTGAGTATGTCACCAGTGAAACCTTCACCATTGAACTGGTCACCGCCATCCAGACCAACCGCAATGTCCAGTTCCGCGAGAAATACCGCAATGTGGATGTCCTGCTCATTGACGATATCCAGTTCATCGCCGGCCGCGATTCCACCCAGGAAGAGTTCTTCCACACCTTCAACGCCCTCTTCAATGCCGGCAAGCAGATTGTCATTTCCTCTGACCGCCCGCCCAAGGAAATCGCGCGCCTTGAAGAGCGACTCCGCAGCCGCTTCCTCTCCGGCCTCATCGCTGACATTCAGCGCCCGGACATGGACACTCGCTGTGCCATCCTGCGCTCCAAAGCCCGGGAAGAGCTCATGGATGTCTCCGAGGACGTCATTCAGATGATCGCCCAGAACGTGGACAGCAACATCCGCGAATTGGAGGGCAGCCTCACCCGCCTCTCGGCCTATTCCAATCTCTCCGGTCGGCCCATTTCCGTTGAGCTCGCCCAGGAAGCGCTCCGTGAAATCATCACCGAGCATCAGCCGCGCAGCGTCACACCCCAGGATGTCCTCAATGCCGTCTCGACCTATTACAGCATTGAGATTGAGGACCTCATCGGACCGCGCCGCAGCCGCAACATCACCATCCCCCGCCAGATGATTATGTACCTCTCACGCCAGCTCACCGATGTCAGCCTCCCGCGCATCGGCGACCTCTTGGGCGGCCGCGACCACTCCACCATTCTTCACGGTTGCGCTAAGATTGAAGGCCTCATCCAGACCGCCGCGCCCATCAAGGCCGCCGTCAGCGACATCACCAAGCAGCTTCTACGAAAGTAGGAGGACGGGGGACAGGGACGCAGTCCAGGAACGCTCACCTTTTTTGAGAAAAAGGTGAGACCAAAAAACTTTAATGGGGATATATAGTGCCGGACATGAGTCATGCTCCGGCTTTTTCTTTTGTGAAGGTAAGGGATAGGGATAGGGGACGGGGGAGGACGCATACCTTTTTGAAAAAAGGTATGGCCAAAAACTTTTAATGGGGGATATATCCTTAAACGATTGTAAAAATTTATATTATTGAGCAATCTTCAAGGTACTGTCAAATCAAGTTCGCAACTTTGGACTCCGTTTACCATGTCACGCTG
>CAZHPW010000114.1:0-5275 GCA_964534515.1 uncultured Christensenella sp. | reverse complement strand
CCTCACTGCGCCTTAATCTTCGGATTCATGGCGCGCAACCATGAGCCGCAAAAGAAATATTAGCACGCCCCTGCGTGAAATGCAAGTATGAGTTTTGTCGGGGCTTATTTACCCGGCCAGGTAGGTGCCAATCAGGTTGGCCGCGCTCTCCAAATCCTCTTTGCTCACATCGTGGTGGGTGACAAATCGGTAGTACAGACCGGGGTCGCCGTTGATGAGCACGCCGCGCTCCTTGAGGTAAGCGACAAAGTCCTCATCATCAAAGCCGGGCTTGGTAACCTGCGCCCAGACCATGCTGGTCTGCACGCTGTCAAAACCGATGGCGACATGGGGGAAGTCAGCCAGCATCCTGGCGAAATACTGGGCGTTGTCGTGGTCTTCCTTCAGCCTGAGGCTCATCTCCTTAATGGCGATGATGCCGCAGGCGGCCAGCACGCCGGCTTGGCGCATCCCGCCGCCCAAGACCTTGCGGTTGCGCCTGGCTTTTTCTATAAAGTCCCGGCTGCCGCAGAGCATGGAGCCAATCGGCGCGCACAGGCCTTTGGATAGGCAGAACATGACGGAGTCCACCTCCCTGACCACCTCGGCCGCCTCTTTATCAAGCTTCGCCGCCGCATTAAACAGCCGAGCGCCATCCATGTGTACCATAAGGCCGGCCGCATGCGCGGCGTCCGCCGCCTCCTTGATTTTTTCAAGCAGCACCACCGTGCCGTCACTCATCGGGTTTTCCAGGCACAAGAGGGTCGTTACCGGGTGATGGATGTCCTTGGCCCTGATGTTGTCCCTGACGTCCTCCGCCGTGATACAGCCGTTTTTGGCCGTGTCCACCATCATCGCGCTCACGCCGGACAGCCTGGCATAGGCACCGGCCTCGTGCTGGATGATGTGGCTCATTTTGCCGGTGATGATTTCCTCACCCACCCTGGTGTGGGACATGATGGCCAATTGGTTGCCCATGGTGCCGGAGGCCACAAACAGCGCGGCTTCCTTGCCGGTGACACGGGCGGCCAGGGCTTCCAACTCATTGACGGTGGGGTCATCCCCGTAGACATCATCGCCCACCGGGGCGCTCAGCATCGCCTGCCGCATTTTCTGCGTGGGGTGGGTGACGGTATCGCTGCGCAAATCAATCATGACGCTCTCCTTTATCTCATCCTGTGATTGTCAAATTATAGCACGAAGCGCGCTGTCCACACAGGAGCCGCGAGGGATTTCCGCTGTGTTTTCTCATCAAAAAAGCCACCCGAAAGTGGCTGATAATTGAGGGTTAGTCTTCCTCTTTGCAGTCCGCTTCGTTGCTGTCGCGGAGCACCTCGGCCAGGTTGCCGTCTTTGATGCCCTGCTCAATCAGGTCCACGCCGTCCACATCCAGGTGAATCACGCTGACCAGGTCGCCCTTGCTGTCAAGGCCGCACACGGCTTCGCCGTCCTCGCTGCCCTTCCACTGGGAGATAACATAGGGGCAATAGGTCGCCATCGCGTCCATCGCGGCTTTGCGGCTGCGCTTGACCCTGCGGGACCATTCCGCGGCTTCCTGATAGGGCACCCAATAGCCGCCGACAAAGCGGAATCCTTTAAACTTCGGTCTCATCTTGTCTCCTTACTGCTTCGCGCCGCACTCGGGGCAGAACTTGGCGCCGGCGGCCAGTGGCTTGCCGCAGTCAACGCAGTTGACCTTATTTTGCCCGGCGCCGCATTCGGGGCAGAACTTGCTGGAGGCCGCGATGGACGCGCCGCAGTTGACGCAGGCAACCTGGCTTACCGGGGTGGCCTGTTGGGCCTGTTGGCCCTGGAAGGAGTTTTGCATCATCTGGCCCATCGCCATCCCGGCGCCCAGGCCCGCGCCCATGCCGGCCGCGCCGCCCTCGTTCTGGGCCGCGTCGCGCATGGCTTCCGCCGCCTGGAACTGGGTGTAGCGGTTCAAATCGCCCACTACGCCCATGCTGGTGCGCTTGTCCATGGCCGCTTCCACTTCCTGGGGAAGGGAGATGTTCTCAATCACAAAGCTTTCCATCTTCAGACCCAACTGGGCGAAGCGGGGCTGCAGGGCGTTGAGCGCGAACTGGCCCAGTTCGTCATAATTGGCGGCCAGGTCCAGGGCGGCGATGTTGCTCTGGGCGATGATGTCAGACAGCGCCGACACGACCGTGCGCTTAATCTGGCCTTCCACGCCTTCAACCGTCATCAGTTCCGTAGTGCCAAAGACTTCCTTTAGGAAGACAACCGGGTCCGCCACGCGGAAGGAGTAGATGCCAAAGGCGCGCAGGCGCACCATGCCAAATTCCTTGTCGCGCATCATCACCGGGTTGCTGGTGCCCCACTTCAGGTCCAGGAACTGCTTGGTGGTGACGAAATACACTTCCGCCTTGAAGGGGGAGTTGAAGCCGTACTTCCAGGACTTCAGCGCCGTCATGATGGGCATGTTCTGGGTGGACAGCTCATAGCGGCCGGGCTGGAAGACGTCGGCGATTTTGCCTTCGTTGACAAAAACGGCCACCTGGCTCTCACGCACCGTCAGCTGCGCGCCCATCATGATCTCTTTGCCCATGTTGTCATAGCGGTAGACCATGGTGTTGGAGCTGGAATCGGTCCATTCAATGACGTCGATCAGCTGGCTGTTAATGATTTTCTTGAAAAAACTCATCTGGGTTTCCTCCTTCAATTTGGGTGTGTGCCAAAACGGCCGCCGGGCCGAAGGTTACTCGCTTTGGGGGATAAAGGCCTCCAGTTTGGGGAGCACGCGGAACTGCGTGCAGACCAAATCCAGGTCCATATAGATTTTAACCTGTGCCGCTGTGCCCAAAACCAATTGCTGGGCGTGGGCGGAGAGAACATCCAGCTGTTTGTCCGTCACGTCCTCAGCCGTGCAGGCCAGTACCCGAAGCCGCATGGGGGATAAGAGGGCGGAGGTGTATTGCAAGGGGCCCGGAATCTGGCCAAAGAAGTTGGTCTTCAGCGCCAAATCCAGCCGCTCAAAGCCGTGGCTCCAGCGGTTTTCCAGGAAGTTGAGGCCGTCGGGCAGCTCAAACTCAAACAGCAGGCTGGGCCTTTTTGTGTTGATGGTGGAACGTGCCAGCAACAGACGGCTTTGAAGCTCATTGCGGGACGCGATGCGCTCCTCCAGCAGCTTGTGCAGGGCCTCGCTTTGCAGCCTGGCCAAGGTCATGGGCGGGGTGGACTCATAATCGCTGAAATCGCCCAGCAACTGGTCCAGCACCTCGCGCAGCATGCCCAGTTCATTGCGCAGGCCGTCTCCGCGCCTGTGGGTGCGCATGATGGGCATGTAGGGGTATTCTTCCGCCATGAGGGTGTGAAGCGGGCTTTCGTCCTCGTGTTCCAAATCAATGGCGATGGCATCAGCACCGGGTCTTTTGAGGTAGGCCTTGGCCTCCTGGACACTGCCGGCCAGGGCAACCGGGTCGAACATCAGCCTGTTCATATCCTGAATCCCGGTGAACGCTTCCCTGACATCCTCCCGGTCAGTTACGAGCAGTAATTTGTACATTCAATCCTCCTTGCGCTTGCGCGTGTTTCATTATAGCCCCCCTTGGAAGAAATAACAATGATTTTGTCCCAAACCTGTGAATTATGATACAATTTGTACAGGTTTTACCATGAAAGGATGTTTCCATGAGAACCATCTCCAAACAGGAAGCCCGCAGGTTCATCCTGCGCCACCAGGGCTTGATGGGCGCGCACCGTTTTACAGGCAAGGAAGGTGTGAAGGCCTTCACCGCGCAGGCGGGCTGCGTGCAGTTTGACCCGGTCAATGTCTGCGGCATCAGCCCGGAAATTACTTGGCTCTCCCGGGTCAAGGGTTATAACAAGGCGCAGAGCGACCGGCTTTTGTATGAAGAGCGCGCCCTGGTTGACCATTTTGATAAGAACCTGGCAATCTTTCTAAAGGAAGACTGGCCTTACTTGAAGCGCAACCGCGAGCGGGTCTCGGATTACGGCATTCGGCAGGAGGGTGTGGCCGCCTCCCGAATGGACACGCTTTCCTATATCCGCGAAAATGGCCCGCAGTCCGCAAATTCCCTGCCGCTTGATGGCAAAATCATCGGCTTTTGGTCCGCCGGCACCAGCCTGGCCCGCGCCACGCTGGAGCAGCTGTATTACGAAGGAAACCTGCTCATCCACAGCAAGAAGGGAGTTATCAAGACCTATGACCTGGCGGAAAACCTGCTGGGCCGGGACTTGTTTATGGCTGAAGAGCCCCACCCGGACGACCTGGAGCACGCCGCCTGGCACCTGCGCCGCCGCGTGCGCGCGCTGTCCCTCCTGTGGGGCAAGGCGTCCTCCGCCTGGCTGGGCACCCTGCTCTGGGACGCCGGCATCAGGAAGGCCGCTTTTGAGTTATGCCTAAATCGTGGCGAACTCATTCCTCTGTCTGTCACCGGCGTCAAGGAAACGCTCTACTTATTAAAAGAAGACGAGGCGGAGCTGGAAGCCTCCCTGCAAAGCGGGGACACCGGCAGCCGGTGTGAGCTTATCGCGCCCCTGGACAGCCTGCTTTGGGACCGCAAGTTGACTGAGGCGCTTTTTGACTTCCGCTACACCTGGGAAATCTATACCCCGCCGCAAAAGCGCGTCTACGGCGCCTATGTCCTGCCCATCCTGTACAAGGACGCCTTCATCGGCCGGGTAGAGCCGGTCTGCGACCGCAAGGCGGGTAGGCTGTTTGTTAGAAATATATGGTGGGAGGAGGGGCATCGCCCCGGCGTCCAATCCAAGAAGGCGGTTTTAAAGGCGCTTGCCAAGCTGGCGGCCCACAATGGCTGCGTCCTGGAGGTCACCCTATAAAGTTTCGCTCTTTGCCTTTTCTTCCCAAGGCCCGGCTGAAGGAGTATAATGGCGGGCGTCATACCATTTCTGGAGGGATTTATGCGCATTATCATCATCGGGGACGGCAAGGTCGGCCACACCATCGCGGAGCATTTAATCGCGGAGGAGCATGAGGTCACCGTTGTTGACCGCAACGAGGCGGCGCTGCTGCGTAGCCAGGACACCCTGGATGCCATGATGGTCAAAGGCAACGGCGTCAACGTGGACACGCTGATGGAAGCCGGCGCGCAAAAAGCCGATATCATCATTGCGGTCACGGTAAGCGATGAAATCAACATGCTCGCCTGCCTCACCGCCAAGCGCCTGGGCACCGGCTACGCCATTGCGCGCATCCGCGACCCCGAGTACAACAAGTCCCTTTCCTTCCTAATGCGGGAATTGCTGGTGGACTATGTCATCAACCCTGAGCGCGTCGCCGCCCAGGAAATCA
>CAZHPW010000113.1:0-5352 GCA_964534515.1 uncultured Christensenella sp. | reverse complement strand
TACATCAGCCGCATCTTGGGCAGGCCCAGACTGGTTAACAGCGAGTTGATGAGGCCGTTGTCCTCCAAGAGGCTCATCCAGGCGATGGTGCGCAGGAGGAAGTTCATCCACATGGGAATGATAAACAGGATGACCAGCGTGGCGCCCAGTTTGAAGTTGCGGTCGGCCATAAACAGCGCGGCCGGATAACCCAGACCCAGGCAGATGACGGTGCACAGGAAGGCCATCCAGAGGGAGTAAATGAGGGTGTCCACATTGACCATGCCCCTGGCGATGCCCAGGTCGGCCGGGTTATGCCCCATGTCGACCAGTTGCTTGTGCATCTCATAGTTGCTGTCCCAGAAGGTCTTGAAGTTGTCCAGGGTGAAGGCGCCCATCTTGTCCGTGAAGGCGTAATAGGCGATCAAAAACAGCGGGATGAGGGTGAACACCACAATCCACAGCCCATAGGGGTAGGCAAAGAGGGTGCGCTTAATCCCATGGTTGCGGCGGATGGAGTAAACCACCAGGGCAATAAAGGCCACAAGGCCCAGGCCCATCAGCCAAATCGCCCAGGAGGGGAAGGCCAGGTCACTCATACGGGCTCTTCCTCCAGTTCGCGGTCAGGCTGGGTGATGGTGGGCTTCATGATGTGGATGTTGAATGGAATCACATCCAGGCCCACCGTGCTGCCCTCAGGCTGCATGACGGTGGAATGCACCTTGAAGTTCATGCCGTTTGAGAGAATAATCATTTCATAGTGAACGCCCTTGAAGAGCACGCTTTGCACAATGCCCTGCAGCCTGCCCTGCTCCGGGGGGACAATCAGCAGGTCTTCCGGCCGGATGAGCACATCCACCGGCGCGTTGGTGCCAAAGCCCTTGTCCACGCAGGGGAAGTCCGCGCCGCAGAAGTTGACCAGTTTGTCCTTGACCATGGTGCCCCTGACGATGTTGGACTGGCCGATGAAGTTGGCGACAAAGGCGGTCTTGGGCTCGTCATACACATCCTTGGGCGTGCCGATTTGCTGGATAAAGCCGTCTTTCATGACCACGATGGTATCGGACATCGTGAGCGCCTCCTCCTGGTCATGGGTGACAAAGATGAAGGTGATGCCCAGCATCTGCTGCATGCGCTTGAGCTCCAGCTGCATGTCCTGGCGCAGCTTCAGGTCCAGGGCGCCCAGCGGTTCATCCAGCAAAAGCACCTCCGGCTCGTTGATGAGGGCGCGGGCGATGGCGATGCGCTGCTGCTGGCCGCCGGAGAGGCTCTCCACGCTGCGCTTGCCGTACTCAGACAGGTTAACCAGGTCCAAAAGCTTTTCCACCCGCTGCTTGATTTCGTCCTTGGGGCGCTTGGCCACCTTGAGGCCAAAGGCGATGTTCTCAAAGACATTCAGGTGCGGGAAGAGGGCATATTTCTGGAAAACGGTGTTGACCTTGCGCTTGTAGGGCGGCAGGTTGGTGATGTCCTGGCCGTCAAAGATGATGCGGCCGGTGGTGGCGGTCTCAAAGCCGCCGATGATTCGAAGCGTGGTAGTTTTACCGCAGCCGGAGGGACCCAGCAGGGTGACAAACTCATTTTTTCTGATGTAAAAATTGATGTCTGACAGCACGGTGACGCCGTCATATTCCTTGGAGATGTTTTCCAGGTTGATGAGCCTTTGTCTTTCTTGCATCGTGTCCTCCGGAGAAAATTAGAATGATGGCGGGGTGGAAACCCAGAGAAAAACCGCTTCCCGCTTGCCGGGGTTGTAGATGTGGTGAGGGGCGTCCGGGTGCAGGCAGAAGCTTTCGCCCTTTGACACCGGGTGCTCGCTTTGCCCGAGCATGAGGATAATTTTGCCGGAGAGGACATAGCCAAACTCCTCCCCTTCGTGCGCCGGAATTTCTGCCGTCCTGCCGCCCTCGCCCAGGGTGACCATCATGGGCTCAATCTGGTTTTTCTGGGCGTTGGGCACCAGCCAGACGATGCGGCCGCGGAGCAATTCCTCGTCCTCTTTTTCAAACATGTCCTCGTCCTTGTAGACGATTTTTTCCTGGGCGCTCTCGGAGAAAAACTGTTTAAGCGTGGTGCCCAGGCATTCAATCATGTCTGTGAGGGTGGCAATGGAGGGGGAGGTCAGGTTGTTCTCCACCTGGGAAATAAAGCCCTTGCTCAGCTCGCACCGATCCGCAAGGTCTTCCTGGGTGAGGTTGCGCGACAAGCGAAGCTTGCGCAGGGTACCGCCAATGTCCATCCGTTCCTCCTGTCTGTGTTTAGTTTAACTAAACAGGCAGACAGGCAATATTAAACCATCTGAATGGCATGATGTCAATAACTTTGTGTAAAAAATGAGACGGGGGTTGGGGAAAGTTCGTCTGGAAAGGGCGGCGCTTTTGCGCCGCCCAGTACAAGCCCATGACTTAAGATAGAATCATACTAAGGAACAACAACATCGAATTGAAACTGCTGGTAACCGCGGTCAGGGCCCAGGGCTTTGACAACATAGGTGTATTTGCCCGGTTTCAGGTAACCCTCCACAAAAGTCCAGGAGTTCCCAAAATTATCTTCAAGACCATCCATGGAGATGTTTAGGCCATTGCGGGCAATGGTGTGATAGGCGCTTCCCTCCACATTTGACCAGAAGAGGACGACATGCCCGGTCGATTCTGAGATGAGCCATTTCTGGGTGGATGGGTTTTTCATCATATAGACGGTTTTGCTTGTCGCGCTGCCAACATTCAAGTGCTCGCCCACCGCGGTCACCCTTGCCATAATGTTTTTACCCAGATGCTTTCTGTTCAGCTCCAGGGAAGCTTCCAATTTTTGAGCATCCATGAAGTAGGTATCCAGGATTACACCGCTGTCGGCATTATGGACAGTGGCATAATAAAACAGCGCCCCCTCCACCGCGCTCCATCTGAGAACGGCTATATTATCCTGCTGCTGGAAGAACTGAATTTCTGGCTTTTCCATCCTAGTGTAATACTTGATGTCCGTATTGGAATGGTAACCTTTGCTGTCCGCGTATACCCCATAAGTCCTTTTCTCACCTACTTTAATTGTTTCGGTATAGGTAATTTTTAAGCTGTCGCCCTCGGGCTTCAGGACAACCTCATCCTGATGTAACCCAGTTGCGCAGACGCATAAAGACGGTAAACAGTATCAGCCGGATTGTTCTTGGAGACAGACCAAATCTGTTTCACCTCATCTCCTTTGACCACTGTCATCATATGGCAGGGGGTATCCAGCGGGTAAACGGTCAGTATCTCGCTTCGGGAAGATGTGCTTTTCCCGCTTGCCTCGATATAGAAGTGAGTTCGCTCGCCATACGGCAGTCCGCTATATCCCACATCCAGTGTAGTGAGGGAAGCAGGCTGTTCCACACTGATAGATTCGAAAAACTTGTCGGAATTCTCTTCAAGAACAAAGATGGTGTACTTTTCCGCGTTGGAAACAGCATCCCATTTCAACACAGCGGAATTCCCCTGGTTTGTTACATACGCGTGCAGCGGGTTTTCAAGTACAAACGCGGCCCTCGCGTTGGAATTGGCGGAGGTGTTTTTACCCACCACAGCCCGTATGCGGTACGCATAGCGTTTGCCCGGCGTGAGATTGTCCTGGGTAAATTGGGTGCCGGTGGTGCTGCGTACAAGCGAGTACGTTGAGCCATCCGTTGAGCGGTAAACCTGGTAGGAATCGGCTCCGGGCACCGCTTTCCAAGTGAGGAGTGCTTTAGAATTAAAAATGCGAAACGAGTAAAAATCAGGTGCCGGGATAGGAATTTTTACGGATTTGGCACTGGATAAAGGGGATTTGGCAAAAGAAGAGATGGCCATTACCTTGTAACTATATGTACTGCCAAGGGAAACTTTCTTGTCGGTGAAGGAAGTGGCAGTCGGCGTCGCCAATTTTGAAAAACTTTTTCCGTCTGCTGACCGGTATAGCTCATACTTGGCAGCGCCGTTGACAGCCTTCCAGGAAACAATAACCTGTCCGTTTTTTTCGACGGCACTGGATAAAACAGGGGCTGGCAGAGGGACAGTGACTTGTTTGGTGGAAGAAAATTTTCCTACAATACGGCCATCCAGTGCGCGTACTTTGTAGGCGTATTTTGCTCCCGGCTTAATTGATTTTTCCGTAAAGCTGGTACCGGAAACCTTGCCCAGGCTGACGGAACCCGCCCCGTTAAGGGAGCGAAAGACCTCATACTGCTTGGCATTTTTAACCGCACCCCACTTGACCACAACGGAGGTGCCGGATACCGACACGCTCTTGATGGCCGGGGCCGCAAGCGTATAAGCACTCGTGGCATGGGCAGGCTCAAACGCGGGGAGAAGAACGGATAGAAACAATAGCAACACCAAAGCAAAGCAATTTAACCGCCGCATGTTCATCCCTCCTTGTCGGCAGGTTGGTCATATACAGTTGTCATGGTGTCATTCAATTGCAGATATAGTCGGACATGAGCTGGTCATCCAGTGCTGATTCACGAACAGATTGATGTGATGATTGGTAATTTTCAGGCAGAATACAACAAATAATTTCATCCAGCTGCATTGTACAATCCGGCCAACTGCTTGTCAATGAGATACCATCCCATCCTTTGAACAAGGTTGATACACAGCTGTTTGTATTGGCGCAACCGGAGCTGAAGCCGATGGAGCAAGGGATAACAACAGAAGAATTTGAAGCAAAACTGTGAATTAAATTCCAGAATTATATTGGCCGGTTGCGCTTTTGCGATGACAGTATAAAACACAAAAGGGACGGTGCGTACACACCGTCCCTTTTCTTCCGCCAATAGAGCGGGTTGCTGAGATTAATCCTCGTCGTCCTCGTCCTTCTTGGCGCTCTCGGCAATCTTCTTGGCGACATCGCCGGGCACTTCCTCATAGCGCTCAAAAGCCATGGTGAAGGAGCCGCGCGCCTGGGTCATGGACCTCAAGTCAGTGGCGTACTTGAACATTTCAGACTGGGGCACCTCAGCGACCACCTGCTGCATGCCGTCCACCTGGTTCATGCCCATGATGCGGCCGCGGCGCTTGTTGATGTCGCCCATGATGTCGCCCATGTACTCATCCGGCACCAGCACTTCCACGTGCATGATGGGCTCAAGCAGCGTGGGGCCCGCCTCCAGGCAGCCCTTCTTGTAGGCGATACGGGCGGCGGTTTTAAACGCCATTTCGGAGGAGTCCACCGCGTGGTAGGAGCCGTCGTACAGCTTGGCGCGCAGCCCCACCATGGGGTAGCCTGCCAAAACACCTTTGACGATGTTCTCGCGCAGGCCTTTTTCAACGGAGGGGATGAAGTTGCGGGGCACGACGCCGCCGACAACCGCGTCCACAAACTCAAACTGGACATTGGTGTCGCCGATGGGAGAGAACTCAA
>CAZHPW010000112.1:0-5415 GCA_964534515.1 uncultured Christensenella sp. | reverse complement strand
GCAGGATTTGAACCTACGAATGCGGGAGTCAAAGTCCCGTGCCTTACCGCTTGGCTACACCCCACTGCCGGCGTGCCATAAAAAAAGATGGGGTGGGTGATGGGAGTTGAACCCACGACTTCCAGAGCCACAATCTGGCGCTCTAACCACTGAACTACACCCACCATGTTTGGCGCGCCTGAAGGGATTCGAACCCCTGACCCTCGGCTTAGAAGGCCGATGCTCTATCCGACTGAGCTACAGGCGCATCACCGTCGGACACAGCGCACAGGCGCTTTGCCGGTATCGCTGACGATTTATGATAATAGCATAGGAAGTCAGCCTTGTCAACGCAAAAACCCGCCATTTTCGTTGAACTTTTATTCAAGGCTTCCTCTTTAAACCCCTGATTGCCTTGCTAAAATCGAACAATTTTTAAGCCTTTTCAAGTAAAAATTTGCAAATCCCGGAAATTCCCTGTATACTCTCATCAATTCTGCCTTAAGGAGTGTGGTTTCCCTCATGGATGACCCTGGTTCGCCTTTATTCGGTTCAATTCTCTTAATCCTCGTTTTAACCATTGTCAACGCTTTTCTCGCAGGGGCCGAAATGGCCTTCGTATCGCTCAACCCGGCCAAAATCAAAGAGCTGGCTGATAACGGGGACAAGCGCGCCAAAAAAGTGCAAAACTTGCTCGCAAACCCGGACGCCTTCCTGTCCGCGATTCAGGTCGGCATCACTTTTGCGGGTTTTTTCAATTCCGCGTCCGCGGCGCGCAGTTTTGTCGGCCTGGTCATGCCCCTGCTGGGCAATTTCCCGGCGGCGGAGACAGTGGCCAGCCTGATTGTGACCCTGGTCATCTCCTATGTCTCCCTGGTGTTGGGCGAGTTGTACCCCAAGCAATTGGCACTGCAGATTCCGGAGCAATACGCCCGGATATCGGCCGGCACCATCTTGACCCTGCGCAATGTGTTCAAGCCCTTTGTCTGGCTGCTCACCATCTCGGTCAACATGCTCAAGAAATTGACGCCCATTGACTTTACCAAGAAGCAGGAGAAATTGACACGCCAGGAGATGAAATTGCTCCTGTCCTCCTCACGCAATGACGGCGCGATTGACACGGAGGAGTTCAACATGATGCGCGGCGTGATGTCCCTGGACACCCGCCTGGTGCGCGAAATCATGGTGCCCCGCGTGGACACGGACATGCTGGACGCGGAAGACCCCTATGAGAAAAACATGGAGATTCTGCTCACCCAGCTGCGCTCCCGCATCCCCCTGTATGAAGAGGACAAGGACAACATCGTAGGCATCATCCACCTAAAGGATGTGCTCTTGAACCTCCAGGCGCTCAACGAAGGCCGCCTGTCCTTAAAGGACATCTCACGGCCTGCCCTCTTCATCCCGGACACCATGTACACGGATGAGCTGCTCATCCAGTTCCAGAAGTCCAAACAGCACCTGGCCGTGCTGGTAGACGAGTTTGGCGGCGTGTCCGGCATCGTGACGCTGGAGGACCTGATTGAGGAAATCGTGGGGGACATCCAGGACGAGTATGATGATGAGGACGACGCGGCGATGCAGATTGTCAGCCCCACAGAGTCCATTTTGTTAGGCTCCCTGCCGCTGTCGGACTTGAACCGCGCCTTTGACCTGAACATTGAGTCCGAGAGCGCCGATACCATCGCGGGCTATGTCATTGAGCAATTGGGCTACATCCCCAAGCCCAATGAGACCCCGGAAATCGTCAAGGACGGCTTCACCTTAAAGGTGCTGCGGGTGCAGAACACGCGCATTGAGGCGGTCAAGCTGACCCTGCCCGAAAAACAGCCCGAGGCGGAAGAGGCCGCGGAAGAAGCCGAAAAATAACGCGCATTTAACATGAAAGCCGGGCTTAAGCAACCCGGCTTTCTTTATTATGTTTTGTAAATAAATGATGAACTGGCTTGCCATCATACGCCCATACCATTACTATTCATAGCATCAATTTCGTTTTGATTCTCCATAGAAAGGAAGGCATACTTGAAAACATTTTCCTTCATGAAACCGGAATGGAAGGCCGTGCTGCTTATCGCCGTTTTGCTGGTGGTGCAGGTGTACGCAGAGCTGGCCCTCCCCGGCTATACCTCAGCCCTGGTCAACGTGGGCGTGCAGCAGGGCGGTGTTGAGTCCGCCCTGACCGGCAAAATCAGCCAAGCCTCTATGCAGGACCTGCTGCTCTTAATGGATGAAGAGGGCAAAAACGCCGTCAATGCCGCGTACGCGGAGGAAAACGGCGTCTTTGTCTTAAAGTCAGACCTCACAACGGAACAGAAAACCACCGCGCAAACCGCGCTGGAATTGCCCATGGGCTTGCTCTTTAGCCTGAACCAGGCGCCGGAGGGACAGGCGGCGCTGACCATGCTCCGCAGCCAGGCTCTGAGCCTGGACCAGCTCACCCAGGCCATGCAGCAGAACATGCCGGAGATGAGCTTGATGGGCGAGCAGTTCAAGAGCCAGGCCGCGGCCCAATTTGTGGTCGCCGAGAACGAGCGCCTGGGCGAAAACAAGGACCAGATTCGCAACGCCTTCCTCTTTAGAAAAGGCATGGCCATGCTGGGCCTGACCCTGCTGTCCGGCCTGGTGGCCGTTGCCGTGGGCTTTATCTCCAGCCGCACCGCGGCCAGAACAGGCCGCCGCCTGCGCAACCAGGTCTTTGCCAAGGTGCTTTCCTTCTCCAAGGCGGAGATTGACCGCTTCTCCACCGCCTCCCTCATCACGCGCTCGGGCAATGACATCACCCAGGTGCAGCAGACCTCGGTCATGATGCTGCGCATGATGCTCTACGCGCCCATCATGGCCATTGGCGGCATCCTCCAGGTCATCCGTGCCAACACCGGCATGGGCTGGATCGTGGCGCTGGCCGTCGCGCTGATGACGGCGCTGGTCATCCTGGTCTCCATCCTGGTCACCCCCAAGTTTAAAATCAACCAGAAATTGACCGACCGGATGAACCTGGTCGCGCGTGAGAACCTGACCGGCGTGCAGGTGGTCCGCGCCTTCACCAGGGAGGAGCATGAGCGGGAGCGCTATGGCGAGGCCAACAGCGCTTTGAGCCGCATTCTGCTCTCCATCAACTACAATTTTGCCTTCTTCATGCCCGCCATGATGGTCATCATCAACGTCATCACCCTGCTCATCATGTGGTTTGGTGCCCAGGGCGTTGACCTGGGCCGCATGCAGGTGGGCGACATGATTGCCTTCATCAGCTACACCATGCAAATCACCTTCGCCTTTATGATGGTCACCATGACCCTGGCCGTCATGATGCCCAGGGCCGAGGTCTCCGCCCAGCGCATCCACGAGGTGCTGGAGACCGACAGCATGGTCAAGGAAGCTGCCCAGCCCGACAGCCTGCCCCAAGACGTCAAGGGCAGCCTCACGTTTGAGAACGTGTCCTTCAGTTATCCGGACTCGGATGAGGATGTGCTGCACGAGCTGAACTTTGACATCAAACCCGGGCAGACCGTTGCCATCATCGGCGCGACCGGCTCGGGCAAGTCCAGCCTCTTGCACTTGATTCCCCGCTTCTTTGATGTCTCAGCGGGCAGAATCCTATTGGACGGGAAGGACATCAGCCGCCTGAGCCTGTCTGACCTGCGCGCGCAAATCGGCTTTGTGCCCCAGCAGGCGCGGCTGTTCTCCGGCACCATTGAGAGTAACATCAAGTACTCCGATGAGCACATGCCGGATGAGACCATGGTTTACGCGGCCAAACTGGCCCAGGGCGAGAAATTCATTTCTGAAAAGGAAGACAGCTACCAGAGCGAGGTCGCCCAGGGCGGTTCCAACCTGTCCGGCGGCCAGAAGCAGCGCGTCTCCATCGCCAGGGCCATCGCGATGAAGCCCAAAATCCTGATGTTTGACGACTCCTTCTCCGCCCTTGACTACCGCACCGACTTGCTGGTGCGCCAGGCCATCAAGGAGCAGTTAAAGGACACCACCGTCCTCATCGTCGCCCAACGCATCGCCACAGTCATGCAGGCGGACAACATCCTGGTCTTGGAGGAAGGGCGCTTAGTCGGCCAGGGCACCCACCGCGAGTTGATGAAAACCAGCGAGGTTTACCGCCAAATCGCCAAGAGCCAGCTGTCCGAGGAAGAATTAATGGGAAAGGAGGGAGCGACCAATGAGTGAAAACAAGAATAACAACACGCCACGCGGTCCCCGCGGGCGGGGTCCGGGCGGACGCGGCGGCATGGGCGCTGTTGAAAAGGCCAAGGACTTCAAAACCTCATTCAAACGTCTGTTAAAGACCGTCAAGCCCTACTGGGGCAAGCTCCTGCTCTCCGGCCTCTTCTCCATCCTCAGTTCCGCCCTGGTCATCCTGGGACCCAAAATCACCGGCCAGGCCACCACCGCCATCTTTGAGGGCATGATTGCCCGCGTTCAGGGCACCGGCTCCATTGATTTTGGCCGTCTGGCCCAAATCCTGCTCTTCCTGCTGGGGCTTTACCTGCTAAGCTCGCTGTGCTCCTACCTGACCAACCGCTTCACCGCCCAGGTCTCCGTGGACTTCAGCCGCAAGCTGCGCGGGGACATCGGCGACAAGATTCACCGGGTGCCCATTTCCTATTATGAAAAGACCACGGTGGGTGACATCCTCTCGCGCATCACCAACGACGTGGACGGCATAGTGCAAAACATCGCCAACATCTTCACCCAGAGCATCTCGGGCCTGGCCACCATCCTGGGCGTGCTCATCATGATGTTCTCCATCAGTCCTTTGATGGCCCTCCTGGTCATTCTGGTCGTGCCCATTTCCATGATCCTGGCCGGGGTCATCATGTCCCGCTCCCAGAAATACTTCAAAACCCAGCAAACGCTCCAGGGCACCCTGTCAGGTCAGGTGGAGGAAACCTTCTCCGGACACCAGGTCGTTCAGGCCTTCCGCCAGGAGGACGAGACCCTCGCCACCTACCGGCAGACCAATGAGGAGCTCTACGACAGCGCTTGGAAGAGCCAGTTCTTTACCGGGCTCATGCACCCCATCATGAACTTTGTGGGCAACCTGGGGTACCTCCTGGTGGTCGTGGTGGGCGCCGCCCAGGCGTCCATGGGCCTCATCGCCGTTGGCGACATCCAATCCTTCATCATGTACGTGCGCAACTTCATGCAGCCCCTGATGCAGCTGTCCCAGTTGACCGGCGCGCTGCAGACCATGACGGCCGCGGCCGAGCGCGTGTTTGAGTTCCTGGACATCCCGGAGGACCAGGAGCCCGAGAACGCGCCCGCCCTGCCCCCGGTCAAGGGCCGCGTATGCTTTGAGAACGTGCGCTTTGGCTATGACCCGGAGAAGGTCATCATCCACAACTTCTCCATGTGCGTCCTGCCCGGCCAGACCTGCGCCATCGTGGGCGAGACCGGCTCCGGCAAGACCACCCTGGTCAAGCTGCT
>CAZHPW010000111.1:0-5593 GCA_964534515.1 uncultured Christensenella sp. | reverse complement strand
AGCTTGCGAGGCTCCACTTGTCCAGATGCTACCTACAACAACTTTACACTAACTTGACTGCAAAAGACAATTTCATGTAAAAAAGTGCGCCTTTTCCTCTCTTCCCTTGAACCCGGCAAGCGAAATTTGATATGATAATCAAACAAATATACCTCCCTCCGCGCGGAGTTTTCCTTTTGACGAAAGGCGGACAGAATGAAACGCTTGATGACCATACTCCTCATATTGACCCTGCTCATCCCCACAGGCTTCGCCGCCTCAAACGCTTTTCAGGATGACTATGAGGGCATTGACCGGGCGGCCAAGAGCGTCTTGATGCTCTTGGTTTACACCTCAGGCGAGAACGAGTATGACTCAACGGGCAGCGGCTTTGTCGCCTTTGACAACCAGACCCTCATCACCAACTACCACGTGGTGGAGGACGGAGACCTGGTGCTGGCTGAGAGCGACGACGGGGAAAGTTTTTTCCTGGACCAGGTGATTGTGGCGGACAAGGAAAAAGACCTGGCCATCCTGCGCTTCAAAGCGCCGACCAAATTAAGCCCCCTGCCCTTGTTTGAGGGTGACCGGCTGCTGCGGGGCCAGCCCGTTGTGGCCATTGGCAGCCCGGAGGGCTACAAGAACACGGTCAGCAAGGGCGACATCTCCTCCTTTTCAACTGAGGATGACGTCCGCTTTATTCATTTCACCGCACCCATCTCCCATGGTTCCTCCGGCGGGGCGCTGTTTAACAACGAAGGCGAGGTCATCGGCGTGACCTCCTCCAGCCTCTTTGGCAGCTCCCAGAACATGAACTTCGCCATTGATATTCAGGAGGCCATCGCGCTGTATAACAGCGCCAAGGGGCGTGAACCCACAGCCTTGAGCGCGCTGGGCCTTGAGCGGGAGAGGGAAACCGGAAAAGGCAGTACGGAGGGGTCTGACGAGAAACCCATTGATATTAAAAACCTGAGCGTCAATCAGGTCGGGCCTGGGCAGGTGGAGGTGTCCTGGGAGAGCGAGGCCACGCCTGAAAATTGGTATGTGGGCTATGAGCTATCGGCCAACAATTTTTATTCCTTCCAAGACACCCAGGAGAAGACCATGGTGATTGACAACCTGGTCCCCGGGCAGGAGTACTCGTTTTACGTGTCTGACCAGTCGGACAACCTGGACCGAATGGAAAACCCGCCCAAAATCAAACTGGATGAGGCCAAAGAACTGAATATGCGGGGCAACCTGCTGTTGGACAGCGGCCTTTATTACACGGACAAGGAGCAGTGGCTGGACATCCCCTTAAAGCCCGGCCTGAGCCAAATCACCACCGGTCAACTGTACCGGGCGATGGCGGACATGAAGCTGTCCTACATCTACCGCATGAAGCTGGAAGCCTCACAGACGCCCAGCGAAGGCCCCTGCCTGTATGTACTCTACCTGCCCTCCGGCAAAATCTACATGCAGGAACACATCTACGAATACGACGCCATCCGGGCCTCCAACCTGCGCAGCGCTGATTTGAAAGACATGCTGGTTGATATGCTGGAGTATGACAAAACCTTTGAACTGGGCCGGTGGACGGCCGCGGTCTACCACGACAGCGCGCTGCTAGCCAGGACGGAGTTTGAGGTGGTGGAAGACAGCGCGGGCGAGAACGAGCGGGAGAGCGGACAAGGCGCTGAAAAAGGCATCAGTATCTCCGCCATCAAGGGTAACGCCTATTTGAACTGGGCCGGCCTGGAACAAGCGGACAGCTATGACATCTACCGCGCCAACACCCTGGATGGCCACTACTTCTTTGTGGAGAGCACCACGCAAAACCACTACCTGGATGAGAAGGTGTTCAGCAACCGCAGCTATTTTTATCAGCTGTCTTATGTGAACGAAAAGGGTGAGACCATCACCACGGACAAGGTATCCATCCTCATCCCGCCCAAGAGCGAGTGGCAGAAGGCTGAGGAAGAAAGCATCATTAACGAGGTGCCGGGCATGCCGCTTGAGGTGGGCGAAGAGGCCTATGTGGGCACCGTGCTCAACCCCTATCTGGACCCGGATATCACCAACATCAGTGAGGACAAGACGGTCATCGCCTTTACCCTGGCCTACTTCACAACGGACAACAATTTCAGGGTCTTAAACTTCGCGGATTCGGACAAGTCCATCACCTATTTTACCTTTGACAAGACCATTGGCCCCGGGGAAACCCAGAGCCCCGGCAAGGTGTCCATGAAATCCTACGGCCCGGAGGTCAAGAGCCTCTTTGTGGCCATCTCCTCGGTAACTCTGGAAGACGGCACGGTCATCAAGGTGCCGGAGGAAGACCTGCATTTTCTCAGCTGGTCGCTGGATTGATGACATCACACAAAAGCCCCGGACAGATTCGCTGTCCGGGGCTCACTTTTTAAGGACTATTCGTTTTCCAGCTTCTCCCCCGCCTTCTTTTTGAAGACCACATAGCGGCTGGCCAGGTAATTAAACACGATGACAAAGACGTTCATGATGAGTTTGGCCGGGCGGTCTGTCATGAAAAGCAGGAAAACATTGAAGAGCAGCAGGTCAAAAAGCACATAGCCCAGCGCCCTGGAGGACACGAACTGCCACAATTCACGGAAGAAGAGGCCTTTTTGGGTCTTGCTGCCAAAGACGAAGCGGCGGTTGGTGAAATAGGCAAACAGCACCGAGAGGAACCAGGAGATGACCTGGGAGGTGTTGGCAATTAAGGTGTAGGAGGCGCTGCCCTTCTCCTGCGCGTGTAAACCCAAAACCGAGGTCAGGGTCAAGTAGAAGAGCCAGTTGACCAGGGTGGTCAGGACGCCGAAAAAGACGTAGGCGCCGATTTCATATAAACGCGGGTTTTTCACCCGCAGGTCATTCAGTTTCTGTTTCATTTTTCTCCTGTGCGTTTTGGACTTTCGCCCTTTTAGCGGTGTCGCCGTCATCCCCCCTGGCGTAGCCCGCGGCCAGAATGTGCTCAAAAGGCAGGTTGAGCGGCGTTTTTTTATTGCGGGCTGTCAGCACGTCCACGCTGTCCTCATAAAGGGCAATGACGGTGGCATTGCCGGACTTCATCTGCCCGTCCAGCAGGTAGACCAGTTTGACCGGGCAGGCCCAGCGCAGGGAATAGCGCAGAAAATGCTCCGTCATCCCTCAGCCCTCCGGCACCTGGAAGACCAGGTAACCCTCCGCATCATAGACGAGGGGGTAAAGCGCCTCCAGGCTCTCCTTCTGCCCGCCCAAGCCCCGCTCCGTTGGCCCTAAGAGGATGTAATCCACGCCGTACTTTTGCGGGATGTCCGGGTTCGCGGCCGGGTTGCTGTAAAAGGCCATGAGGTCAATCTGCCGCTCGCGCGTGTCAAAGCCGTGGTAGTAGAGCCAAAGGTCGGGCCCGGCCACGATTTCCCGGCCGGCTAAGGAGGAAATCGGGTTGATGTGCTGGGTTCCGGTCATAAAACGGCTGTCCCGCGGCGTTTCTTGCCGGACGAAATCAGAAAGCGCCACATCCTCTGAGGAGAACATGGGATAGGAGCCGATGGCCTCCCGCGCCAGCGCCAGGGCACCTGTCAAAAACATAACCAGCAAGGTGACGCCGGCAATCAACGGGCGGGCCTTGAGGCCTTTGAGGCGGTCAAACAAGGTGAAGGCGTAGTCCGCCACCGGCATGCTGCACAGCAGCCACCAGACATAGAACAATTTATTGTTGTCATACTCATTGGGCTGGAATAGAACGAACTCCGCCAGCAGGAAGATGACAAAGGCGCCGGAGAAAATAAGCCGCTGCCCCTCCTTCTTTTCAAAGAGAGCGAAGACGAGCAGCAAAAAGGGCAGGCCGATGTTCTTGATGTAAAACCAGAGGTAGCCGTCCTGCAGGCCCTGGCCGGCGGGGTTGTTGACCCAGTTGAACTGAAGCCGCAGGAAGCCCTCGCCCGCTGACTGGGAGAAGGTGAAGACCACCAGCTGCGGCAAAGCCAGGACAACGGCCAGAATGCCATAGAGCATGAAGCGCTTGACCGGCCACTTCTTTAAAACGCTGTACAGCAGGAAGCCGGCGCTGGACAGGCCCAGGGCCAAAAAGGAATGGGTGTGAATCAGGGGCAGGCCGCCGGCCAATAGGGCCAGGAGCAGGGTCTGCTTCAGCGGCCAGGACTTTTCCTTTACCATGTCCATTAACAGATACAAACAGGGGAACAGGATGGCCCAACCGGCCAGGAAGGTACGCTGGGGCAATAACATATCCGCCACGATATTGGACCAGCGCAGGTTGTAACGCACGAACTCCGCGTGGTTGGCCGGGGTCTGATACCAGCCTTGGAGGATGTTGTTAAGGCGGTCCAAAAAGACGCCTTGCTGCAATTGCATGTGTCCCCCGCTCCCCAAAGGCACGCCCATCATGTCAAAGGCGTACAAAAAGCCCAGGCCGCCGTTGACAAAGACCAGAAAGAAGGCCAAAACGGCGGAACGCTTCTTTTCACAGAGCCGGACCGCCAGCAGCATGAACCCGGTAAAGACCAGGCCCATCATCAGGGTGCCGGGCAGGACAATGGCCGCCCGCAGGCCCAGATTCATCACCAGGAAGGTGGAGGACAGCGAATTGGCCAGGAAGGGATAGCCCAGGCGGAAACCGGGCAGGATGCTGTACTCCGGCGGGAAGACCTTGCCGGGCAAGGAGGTAATGATGGCCAGGTGCAGGGGCAAATCCCCATAGGTGGCTTGGCCGGTGTACAAAGCGCCGGAAACGGGCGCGAGCACATGGCTCATCTGCAGGTAAAAGCCAAAGAGGGTAAAGGGCAGGGCGGTAAATAACAGCAGGTGCAGGGTGCTTTTGTCCCCCTGTGTGAGCTTTGAAGGGACAGACCGGCTCCTAAAGACATAGGCGAGGGCGGACAGCCCGACGAGCAGCGCCAGCGCCAGGACATGGGCCAAGACATCAAAGGGCAGGAAGAAAGCGAACAGCGCGGGCAGCCACATCAAGAGGAAGAGGCCCAAACTTAACCCCAGCCAGACGCGCACGGGCAAAGACTGCCCTGGCAAGAGGCAGCGGATGATGAACACGCCGGCTAAGAGGAAAGCCAGGAGGTATAAAAAGGCCATCATGCGTCATCCTCCGCTTTCTCAGGGAGGCCAGCCATCTTTAACATTTCCCCGCGCAGGTAATCGGCGATGCGTTGCTTTTCGTCACCCTTGTTTTCCGGGTCATAGCGGGTGGGCTCGCCAAAGGTGAGCGTGTGACGCGCTTTGTCAGCAAAAATGGGATAAAACCAGGCACGTTTGCCGGTGCGCTGGTAGTAAATCTGCGCGGTCATGGCAAAGCCGCTGAAGAACTCGCCCACGCCCTCGCGCAGGTAGCCCGGTTTCTCCTGGCCGGCGTCATTGGGGTTTTCAGGGAAGATGAGGATGTTGTCCCCCGCCTCCATGGCTACTGCGGTCTCCCGGAAGGTGTTGACCAAAGCGCGGGGGTTGTCCCTGTACACCGGGATGCTGTCCAGGGAGCGCATAATCCACTGCAGCGCGACGCTTACAAAGCGGGTGACCGGCATCTTCAGCCTGTCCGGTATCCACTTTTGGCGCTTGATGGTGTTGTTGTACAGGTATGTGGAGGAGCTTTCCGGCACCGCGATTT
>CAZHPW010000110.1:0-5738 GCA_964534515.1 uncultured Christensenella sp. | reverse complement strand
CCGCAGATGACCATCAGAGGGCTTTGCCCTCCGATACCTCCCTGGATTTACTTTTAACAGTCTGGCACCTCTGATGATGAGTCAGAGGTAGTTTTAATGTGAGTTAGGCGTAGGAGTGGATGCTGGGTATCCAGGTATTGACGCCGATATAGGTGAAGATGACGCAGATGAAGCCGATGACGGCGAACCAGGCCGCCTTCTTGCCCCGCCAGCCCCTGGTGATGCGCAGGTGCAGGTAGATGGCGTAGATGAACCAGGTGACCAGCGACCAGGTCTCCTTGGGGTCCCAGGTCCAATAGCGGCCCCAGGCCTTCTGCGCCCAGATGGCACCGGTGATGATGACCAGGCTGAGGAAGAGGAAGCCAAAGGAGATGATGCGGTAATTGAGGATGTCCAGGCGCTCCTTATCCGGGAAGTAGTGCCGGGTGAACTCCGACTCATGGATGCGGTCGCGCATCAGGTAGAGCAGGGAGCCGCCAAAAGCCACGCCAAAGCTGCCGTAGCTGATGATGGCGGTGGAGACATGGATGGCCAGCCAGTTGCTCTGCAGGGCGGGCATCAACTCATTGACCTGGCGGGACTGCATGGCCGCGTAGCCAATGATGAGGAAGATGACCGGCGCCACAAAGGTGCCCAGCGCGCGGTAGCGCTTTTTCCGGGCAAAAACCAGGTAGGCCAGCGCGATGCCCCAGGCGAAGCTGGTGGCAAACTCATACTGGTTGGACAGCGGCAGGCGGCCGGCCCCGATGGAGCGGACAACCAGCGCCGCGGTATGCACCACAAAGGCGGTTAATAAGACATAGCCCGCGATTTCGCCCGGCTTTTCCTTTTTCAGCGCGAAGAACAGGATGTAGAGCACCGAGGAAACCAGGTACAAGACCGCCGCGATGGTAAAGAGGACGGTTTCAACTTGCAGGTAGTTCATGGGGTGTCATTCAACTCCTTTATCAGCAATTCAACCTTGTCATGATAGAGCGCCGCGCCCTTTGAGGTATAGCCGTACAGCGATTCTTCGGTATCAGAAAGCCTGACCCAAACCTCCTGCGGCCTTAGGTAAAAAGCCAGGAAGAGGCCGATAAGCATGAACACACCGCCCAAAAAGACCAGGGGCAGGCTGGGGTCTGACACAATCTGGATGAGGGTGTAGGGCTGAGGCGCGGACAGGACAAAGCGGTAGTCCGCCACCTTGATGTCATAGCCCATGCCCGCGATGTTCTGGTCAACCAGCTTGCTCTCATAATACAGGGAAAAGAGGGCGGCGGGGTTGTTGAGGTAGGGGCTTTTGGTGCGGGGGCCGTTCATCGTCATTTCCAAATCCGGATAGAGGGCGTGGAAGACCAGGGCCAGGTCCATCGTGTCCGCTTTAAGTGTCTTTAACTCAATGCTCTCCCCCGCGCACAGGATGCGCTCATCCAGGAGCTGCTCCCCCTCATAGGTCTGCACGGTGACCGCCCAGCTGGTAGCGTTTTGCAGGAAGCTCATGCCATAGGCTGAGAGGGGGTGGTTGACCTTGCTCTGCCCGGACATGGAGGTGCCGTCCTTTAAGTTATGGATGGTGAGGTCGGCGACATATTGCTCCACCGTGTGGTCATCCCGCAGGATGATGTCAAAATCATCAATCTGCACGGCCAGGTCATGGCCCTCAACCGGCTTGGTCTGACCGGGCACGCCGTACACGCTGGTATCCACATGCATCATCTGGCCCAGGGCAAAGCCCACCACGATGATGAGCATGCCCAGATGGGACAGCCAGGAGCCCCAGATGCCCAGGCGGTTGCGGCTCTGGTAAAGGTAGGTGACCCCGTCCACCGTTTGTTCCTGGGGCTTCCTAAAGCCCAGTTTGGGCAGGAGCGCTTTGGCCTGACCGGGTGACAGGCTAAACGCGAAGGCCGCTTTCCCCCGCTGTAAGCTCTTCTCCAGGCTGAAGCCTTCCTTAAACTGCTTCAGAACCGATGGAAAGCGGCTGAGGCTGCACAAAAAGAGGTTGATGAGCAGCAGGGCTACCAGGGAGACAAACCACCAGACAGTGAAGACGCGGTTCAGACCCAAAAACAAAATTGCTTTGGAAGCGGTATCGCCAAAGAGCCGGGCGTACTCTTCGCTCCTCATCCCCTGGGGAATGATGCCGCCCAGCACGCAGATGACGACAATCAAGCCCAGCAAGATGAGGGCTAAGCGCATGGAGGCAAAGGAACGGAGCAGTTTTTTCAAAGGATGTCCCTCACACAAAAAAATCGGGTCTGCCGGTCAACACACGGCAGACCCAAAATAAGCCGGTTTACTGTTTGACCAAATCCAGGGCCTGCTGAGTCAGTTGCTCCGCCTTGTCCAGGCAAGCAGTGGACAACTTGGAGTTGTGCACGCCTTCGCTGTTCTCAACGAAGACAAAGTCCCAATAAAACTGGGCTTCGCGGTTGAGCGCGCGGACTTGCTGGAGTTCCTGATCCGTGGCGCCGGCGGCGACCTTGTCAGCCAGGGTATTGGTCAGGATAACCAGCTGGTCGGCGATTTGGTAGGTCCTCTCCTCCATCTTGTCCTGGATGCCCTTGACGAAGCCGTCCAAATCCTGATGGCACTGGGTGCAGGATTCCTTGATGGCAGGGCTGTCAAGGGGGCTGACCAGGTGGTGGGAGGAATAGGTCTGACCCTGCTCATTTTCCGCCTTGCCCATGTGGCAATCCGCGCAGGAGAAGGTGCCTTTGTGCACGCTACCGGCGCCGGTATAGGTTTCAAACTCTGGGTGCTGGACCTTGATCATCCTGCTGCCGGTGCGCGGGTTCACGAAATCCGCAAAGCCCAACTTATCATAATAGGCGTAGATGGCTTCGGGGGTCGCTTCCTCATGGCTGTGATAGGGCAGCACGGTGGCCTTGGTGTCATCCGGGAAGTAGTATTCCACATGGCACTGGGCGCAGGCCAGGGTGGCGGCCTTGACGCCGCTGTCCTCGCCCACGGCGTCTGATAAATATTGGTGGGTGACTTCCAGCTTGCCCGGCTCCTCGCCGTGGCAGTTAAAGCAGGTGATGCCGCCGGAAAGCGCGTGGAAGGCATCGTTAAAGGGCAGTTTGTAAGCGCCCTCGCCCAATTCATTGACCATGGCGGTGAAATCGCCGGATTTGCAGGTCAAGCAGTTGGCCAGGGGATGCGGACGGCCGATGTTTTTGACGTCTTCCAAGGTGTACTCATGCCCGCGGGCGGAGTAGTAGGAATAGCCAAAGCCGGAGCCCTCATAGAGTACCGCGATTTGCGGATGCGCCAGGACATAGTCATAGGCCTCGTCGTTTTCGGCGTTCTTCAAATAGGAGAGGTATTGATCCGGGAAGGTGTCCTTGTAGGTGTC
This sequence comes from uncultured Christensenella sp., assembly GCA_964534515.1. Lineage (GTDB taxonomy): Bacteria > Bacillota > Clostridia > Christensenellales > Aristaeellaceae > UBA6115. The sequence goes on along the minus strand of CAZHPW010000110.1, from coordinate 2,398 downwards.
GGCGGCCGGGGAAAGCGTAGACGCAAAAGCAAGGCTGGTCACACACAGCGCGAGGATGGCCAGTACAAGGAATCTCTTTTTCATGGGAGCCTCCTATATGGTTTTCTGACCTCATCATACCTTCAGACCGGGTTTTGGTCAAGATGGGCAAGCAAAAACCCCCTTGGCAGCGCCAAAGGGGTTTATCTCATGCTTGGGGGTTATTTCGCGTTCTTGACCATGCCCCAGAAGGTGTCATACAGCTGTTTGACATCGTTGTTGTCATGGAAGAACTCACAGTTGTCCACGGTTTCCTGGGAGGGGTTGAGGTTGGGGTTTCCGGTATAGTCCTCGCCCATCAGCTCAATCGCCGCGGCGTTGGGGGTGGAATACTCGATGTACTCGGTGTTCATGACGGCGATTTCAGGCCGGCAGAGGAAATCAATGAACTTGAGGGCGTTTTCGTAGTTGGGCGCGCTCTTGGGGATGACCATGCCGTCAATCCAGACGTTGCTGCCTTCCTTGGGCACGACATAGGCCAGGTTGGGGTTTAAGTTGATGGCATACTGCGCGTCGCCCGACCAGACCAGCGCCAGGGTGGCTTCGCCCTTGACCATCTTTTCCTTGGTCTCATCCACCTGGTAGGCCTTGACGATGCCGCGCTGCTTCTGGTCAATGAGCATGTCGGTCGCTTCCTTGAGTTCCACCGGGTTTTTAGAGTTGACGGAGTAGCCCAGGTACTTGAGCGTGACGCCCAGGGTGTCGCGGGGGGAGTCCATCATGAAGACCTCGCCCTTGTACTTCTCATCAAACAGCGCGCCCCAGGAGTCAATGGGCTCCTCCACCTTGGTGGTGTCATACAGGATGCCCACCGTGCCCCAGGTGTAGGGGATGGAATAGACGCGGTCCTTGTCATAATCGGGGTGCTGGAGCCATTCCAGGGTGTGCACGGAATTGGGCACCTTGGAAAAATCAATGGGCTGAATGAGGTCTTCGGAAATCATGCGCTCAATGGCGTAATCAGACGGGAAGACCACGTCAAAGGCGGTGGGGCTGGTGCGCACCTGCACCATCATGTCCTCATTGAGGGTAAAACGCATGTAGTTGACCTTGATGCCGGTCTCCTGTTCAAACAGGACGATGACCTCTTCATCAATGTAGTCTTCCCAGTTGTACACGTTGACCACGCCTTGGGCGAGGGCGCCGGAAACAGACAGGGCGAGAACCAGGGTCAGAAACAGGGCGACGAGTTTTTTCATTTTCTTCCTCCGGATTGGTTTTAGTTGTCGTTGTTGAGGGATGCCCGGCGGTTGACCAGGAGCAGTAAAACCAGCAGGGCCACAAACATCAGGGCAGACAGGGCGTTCATGGTGGGCTTGATGCCCTTACGGGCTTCAGAATAAATCAAGGTGGACAGGTTCTGGACCAAGGGGCTGGTGGTAAAGTAGCTGATGGTGAAGTCATCCAGCGACAGCGTGAAGGACAGCAGGGCGCCGGTGATGACGCCGGGCATCAGGTAGGGAATGACCACCTTTCTAAGAGCATACCCGGGCGTCGCGCCCAGGTCCAGGGCCGCCTCATAGCTGAACTTGTTCATCTGCTTGAGTTTGGGCATCACCGACAAAATGACATAGGGAATGTTGAAGGTGATGTGCGCCAAGAGCATGGTGAAATAGCCGCGGTGAAGCTTGGTGAAGATAAACAGCAGCATTAAGGAGATGGCGGTGACGATGTCGGGCATGGTCATGGGGATGTTGGTCATGGTCATCATGACGCTCTGGGGCCGTTTTTGCATGGCGTTGATGCCAATGGCGGCCAGGGTGCCCAGGATGGTGGCGAAGAAGGCCGCCAAAAGGGCGATGGACACGGTGACATACAGGGCGTTGATGATGGCGGGGCTGTTGAACAGGTCAATGTACCAGCGCAGGGAGAAGCCTTCCCACTTGGCGCGGCTGATGCCGGCGTTGAAGGATTCCACAATCAAAACCACAATAGGCACATACAGGAAGAGCAGAATCAGGGCGAGGTAGCCGCGTTTTAAAACTTTGCTCATATCGTGCCTCCTCCTTCACCCTCGGGGTCAACCTTGCGCAGCAAGGTCAGGCTCATCAAAATCAGGACCATCATAATCAGACTCAGCGCGCTGCCCAGGTTCCAGTTGTCGGCGCTTAGGAAGGTGCGCTCAATCAGGTCGCCGAACATCTCGGTGTTGCCCCCGCCCAGGACCCTGGGGATAAAGAAGGTGGTGACAGAGGGCATAAAGACCATGGTGATGCCGGACACGACACCGGGCAGGGAAAGGGGCACGGTAACCCTGAGGAAGGTGACCATGGGGCTGGCGCCCAGGTCCATCGCGGCCTCAGACAGCCGCCTGTCCTGCTTGTTTAGGGCGTTGTAGATAGGGAAGACCATGAAGGGC
>CAZHPW010000109.1:0-5964 GCA_964534515.1 uncultured Christensenella sp. | reverse complement strand
TGATAAGCAGCGGTCATCGCTTAAGTCCCCTTTCAGTGATGACACCATTATATCATAATTCTCGTGTAGACACTATCTAGGCAGAATTGAGAAGATTATACAGGGCTTTGTCTTGATTTGCAAATCAGCCCGGGAAAAGGCTTTGTAAAACCGTGGTGAAGTGGAAAAGCGGAGGTGGCTTTTTGTTGCAATAAGTTCACAAGAGGGACGACAAGTTGCCGCCCCTCTTGTGAAATCATGAACAGGTAGAAACTTTAGTTGGCTTTATAGGCTGCGTAAGCATCGTTATAGATGGCTACATAGCGCTCAAGCCCCATGGCGTTGAGCTGGTTGATATAATCGTTCCACTGCTCTTCAATACCGCCATTGACGACCCAACCGGCATACATCTGTTCAACATAATTGCGGATGTCGGTAGACAAAGTAGCCAATTCCAGAAGCTGTTCGTCGGTATATGCTACCACAGGGAAGTTGTCACGGGCATAAGCCGCGTTCACCTTGTCATCAGCCAGCTTGATGCCATCGCCCTGGTTGTCAGGCAGGATAATCTTTGACTCAAATTCCTTATTCATGTATTTGGGGCCATGGTCGCGGAAGGAGAAGGTCCAGCAGGAGGTGTCCAGAGACATCCCGTCATCGGGCACCAGCACTGTGTAAGTGCCATCTTCATTGGCAGAGATTTTGCCATCCGCGATGGAGCCATAATAGGTTTGTAAGGATACGAGGTCATCATAGAATTGATCCACAAACGCCAGGAGCTTTGGCACATCTTCACAATTCTTGGTGACCACAAATTCATTGCGCGCATAGTTCAAGTATGTAGGATCGCTCTCCACATAGCGCTCACCATCAGGGCCAGCGACAGCTTCCAGCACCTTAAATTGCGGCGCGTTGACAGCTACGCCAGCGTCGGCTGTCCAGGCAATGGACAGGCCAGTCAGAGAGCCCCCCTCAGCCTGGGTTTTGGCATTGACCATGTCAGAGGTTTGTGTGAAATATTCCTCAGGAATGATGCCGCGGGTATAAAGCTCATGCATCCAGGCAACACCAGCTTTATAGTTCTCAGCGGTTGGCACAAAATAGGGGCTGCCTTCTTTATTCAGGCCCATAAAGCTGCCAGAACGGCTGGTCATGGTGCCAAAGGGAATCATGATGCCATTGACATCATTGCGCGCAGTGCCGGTTCCGGTAAAGCCAATTTCATCGGCTTCGCCGTTGCCATTGGGGTCGCCCTTCATGAAGGCTTCCAACACATCAGCCAGTTCTGTGTAGGTGGTGGGAACGGATAAATTCAGCTTTTCCAGCCAATCGTGATTGATGTAGAACTCATTGGCTGTGATGGGGCGCAGGGGAAGCCGCTTGGGCAGGCTGAAAATCTTGCCATCCCGGTTGGTGCACAGCGCCTTCATGGTGGGGTCCTGCTCAAAGATGCGGGTTAAATTTGGCATGTACTGAGGGATGAGCTCAGCCAAATCCACAAAATACTCCTGGTTTTGGGCAATGTCTGTATCATTGAGTGTGATTTCAGCCCAGAAGGCATCAGGCAGGTTTCCAGAAGCCAACAGCAGTGATTTTTGCTCGGACCAGTCACCATAGTAATAAGTATTCCAGTTAATTTTGACATTCTGTTTGGCTTCCAGTTCCTTGAGTACAGCGACCTCGGTAAAATCCGTCCCCCAGCCATCCGTCCAGCGGACGATGGCAATGTCAAACTCTGCGGGCGCTTCCGCAAAGGAGAGGAGAGGCAGCAGCATCATGGCTGCCAGGAGCAGGGTAACAAGTTTCTTTCTCATGGTTTACCTCCAGTAATTTATACACCAATCTGGTGTTGGATGCTTTGTTTCAATTATCCCTTTACTGCGCCAATCATGACACCCTGATTAAAGTACTTTTGCAGGAAGGGATACATCATCATAATGGGGGCTGAGGAGATCACTATGGCGCAATACTTAATCAAGTTGGCTGCTTTTTTGGCTTCTGTGGCTGCTGAGCCGGTCATCATGTCGCTGACAACCTGGTTGCTAATCAATATATTGCGCATGATGAGCTGCAAGGGTTTCAGCCGGTCACTTTGCAGGTAAATCAAGGCGTTGAAATAAGAGTTCCAATGCGCCACAGCTGCCCAGAGCGCGATGACTGCCAGAATGGCTTTTGACAGGGGCAGGACAAAAGTAAAGAAGTACCGAAGGTTGCCACAACCATCCAATTGCGCGGACTCCCAGAGCTCCTCTGGTAGTGAATTGGAAAAGAAAGTGCGTGCGACAATGATGTAGTAAGTTATCACCGAGAATGGCAAAACCATGACTGAAAAGGTGTCCAGAAGTCCAAAATCCTTGATGATGATATAGGTAGGAATGAGACCGCCAGAAAAGAACATTGGAAAGATGAAATAAAAGGTAAGAAACTTGCGAAAAACGATGTCTTTTCTCGTCAGGACATAGGCGACAGGGATGTTGACACCCAGCATGATCAGTGTGCCGACGATGACATATTTTATAGTGTTGCCATAGCCGGTCCACAATTGGGAATAAGAAAAAAGATGCTCATACCCTTTCAAGGTAGGGCCGATGGGCCAGAGGATGATGTTGCCTGCTGAAACCTGATTGGCGTCAGATATCGAGGCGATCACAATAAAGTACATGGGATACAGTACAACAAGGGTGATGAGGCCAGCCAATACATAGAGGAAAAAGTCAAACAAGCGGTCAGGGGAGGATTTTCTTATCTGTTGATACTCAGAATGTAATGACATCTTTTCCTCCTTAAAACAGTTTGGTTTCGCTCATCTTGCCGGCGAAAAAGTTGACCGATAGCAAAATGACAAAGTTGATAAGGTTATTAAATAACCCGATGGCAGAAGACAAGCTGTACTGATTGCTCCGAAGACCCATCTTATAAACATAGGTTGATATGATTTCACTTGTGCTCATATTTAAGTTGTTTTGCAGCAGGTAGACCTTCTCAAAACCAACAGACATGATGGATCCGGACCTCAGGATGAAGAGGATGGTTGCAGTTGGCAAGAGCAGGGGGATGTCAATTTTGAGCATCTTTTGCCATTTGCTCGCGCCGTCCACAGAGGCAGCCTCATAGAGTTCTGGCGAGATGGTGGACAGGGCTGCGATATACATAATGCTGTCCCAGCCCACATGCTGCCAGGCTTCGGTCCACGCATAGATATCAGCAAAAGCGGAAGGTTGGCCCATGATGTTGCCCATTTTTACGCCCGCCAGGGATAAGAGCTTGGCGATGATGCCGGAGGAAGGAGAGAGGAAGAGGATGATCATGCCGCACATGACAACCGTTGAGATAAAGTGCGGTAAGTAGGTTGATACCTGGAAAAACCGCTTGAAGCGCTTGGCGTACATTTGGTTGCACATCAAGGCCAAAACGATGGGCAGAGGGAAGGTGACAGCAATCGTATACAGGCTGATGACCAAGGTATTCCGGATTGTATTGACGAACATATAGGAGTTAAAGTACTGCGTGAAGTATTTGAATCCCGCCCATTGACTGCCCAGGATTCCCTGGGCAGGCTTAAAGTCTTTAAACGCAATGACGATGCCGTACATTGGGAGGTAGGTAAAGCAAAAGAAAATCACAAAGGCAGGTAAAATAAGCAGGTAGAGGGATTTGTTGGCAGTAATTTTACGCCACGTTTCTGAGAGCCCCGGCTTTTTGTAGACAGGTATTAATGTTTTCGGCTGCTCCATACATCCTCCTTTTAACTGCGCAACACATCCAGCAGTTGATAAACATCGCTGCCTTCCCTGGCAAAGAGGGGTATTTGTTCAAGGGGTGCTTTGACTTGGATTTCTTGACCGCCAGGAAAGATCTCGCCAGTGTGGACGTTTTTCCAGGCGTCATTTCCGGGTAAATAGACCGCCCTCTCCCTGGCGCCGGCAATATAGATGGGGGCGACCAAAAGGTCATAGCCAAAGAGATAGGCGTCTTCCACGTGCCAAGCCTTCTCATCTTCCGGGAAGACATAGAACAATGGCTTGATAAGTGGGGTGCCTTTCTCATGTGCTTCCATCATGCCTTTTTCTATGTAAGGTTTCATGGCTTCTCTAGCCAGAATATGCTTTTCCAGAATGCCCTCTGCATCTTTTCCAAAAGACCAGATTTCATTGTCCGCGCCGGAGCCTGCCATGCCTCCGCCCACCTTGTTTGAAGCTGGCATATGATGAGGGGAGCGGTCGCCATGCAGGCGCATCACAGGGCAGAAGGTGCCATACTGGAACCAACGCACCAGAAGCTCCCGGAACGCAGGGTCTTCAGTATAGCCGCCATGAAAACCTCCTATATCGGCTGTCCACCACGAGATACCAGCCATGCCCATGTTCAGGCCTGCCTGCATCTGATAGCGCATATAGGTAAAGCTGGAAGGGACGTCGCCGCTCCAGGCCAGAGCGCCGAAACGCTGCATCCCAGCCCAGGCACAGCGGATCAGGGTCAGCCGCTCCTCTTCCCCTGCTTTGACCAAACCATCGTCAAAAGCTTTGGCATACAAGTAGGGGTAAGCGTTGGCAACTTCGTTTCCAGGACCAAGGTGGTAGCGGTAAATATCAAAATCACGCACGGTATACTCTGGTTCGGCTACGTCCAGCCAAAACAACTTGATGCCCTTATCAAAATAACTCTCTTTGCATTTATCCCAGATATAGTCCCTGGATTCAGGATTGGTCATATCGGTATAGCCTTGGAATCCATGCAGCACCATGGTGAAGGGGAGGCCCTTGTCAACGCGGATTAACAAATCCCGGTCCATCATTTCCTGCCTGGTCTCCGCCCTTGAATCCACGGTCGGCCAGACCGACACCATGGTTTTGATGCCCATATCCAGAAGTTCCTCCACTAAACCGGCAGGATCTGGCCAGTATTCTTCATCAAACCGCCACTCGCCTTGATTGGTCCAATGGAAGAAGTCGATGATAATGACCTTCAAGGGCAGGCCGCGGCGGTGATATTCTTTTGCAACAGCCAAGATTTCGTCCTGGGTGCGGTATCTTAATTTGCATTGCCAGAAGCCCAAGCCGTATTCGGGCATGACTGGCGGACGGCCTGACAGGTCCGTGTAATTTTCTACGATTTCAGCCGGGCTATCCCCTGCGGTGACCCAGTAATCCAACTGCTGGGTTCCATCCATCTCCCAACGGGTGATGTTGTTGGCGAAATGCACTTTTCCTATGCCCGGGTTGTTCCATAACAAGCCATATCCCCGGGAAGACACCATGAAAGGCACGGAGGCTTGGGTGTTGTACTGCATTAAATCTAAAAGGCAGCCTTTCAGGTTCAATTGATCCTGCTGATACTGGCCCATGCCGTAGATGCGCTCATTCTCAAAAGCATGGAAACGCATTGTAATTTGATAGTCACGCCCAGAGGGTTTGTATTCACGGGCGCGCATATTGATAAGAACCAGGTCGTCAAAGAACTCCTTGTCATGAAAGTCATTGCCCCTGTCCCCGGTCCTATAATACTCCCTCAGCAACAACTCATTCTTGTCGTTGAAAAACCGTATCTTCCCATACTTGGTGATATGAGCGGTCAGTTTTCCATTGACCAGGGTCGCGCCATCCTCTGAAATTGTTATTATGCCTTGGGTTTCTTTGCCTGGTAAAATAGCCCAATCCCTTTCCTGAAACGATGTGTTTTTTGTTGCGCGTACCCGGATGCCATTGATTCCATAGGGAATTAGCTCCAGCATTTCACCCTGGTAACGGAACAACATACCATGATTGAGCCGTTTAAAAACATCCATTTCTTTACACTCCCGCATTGAGCTGTCTTGCCAAAAGATATTTGATAATGGTTCCTATGCGATAATTATATGCTCCATGAATAGAAAATGCAAGCAGGCGGCGTACCTTACATACAATGAATGCGAAGCGAGAGTGGTGCCTCAGGGCTCGTCAACACTTTTTCGGACAGTTTGTTAAGCAGAGATTTTGAGGGTCGAAT
>CAZHPW010000108.1:0-6116 GCA_964534515.1 uncultured Christensenella sp. | reverse complement strand
GACCACAAGAGCATGCTGGAAAACGAGCAGCTGGACGCGGTCAGCGTCTGCACCTACAACACCCAGCACGCAGTTTGCACCATCGACGCATTGAACCACGGGGTCAATGTTCTGCTTGAAAAGCCCTTCACCGCCACGGTGGAGGAGGCCGCTGACATCATGCGTGCCGAAAAAAAGAGCGGCAAGCTGCTCTCCATTGGCTTCCAGCCGCGCATGGACGCCAACATGAAGCAAATCAAGAAAATCGTGGATTCTGGCGCCCTGGGCAAAATCTACTACATCCAGACCGGCGGCGGCCGCCGCCGCGGCATCCCCAACTCGACCTTCATTGAAAAGAAAACCGCGGGCATTGGCGCCCTGGGTGATATTGGCTGCTATTCCCTGGACATGGTGCTAAACGCCATCGGCTACCCCAAGCCCCTGACCGCCTCCGGCTACACTTCCAACTTCTTTGGCACCTCCACCACCTACCAAAAGCCCGAGGATGCGGCCCGCTTTGACGTGGACGATTTTGCCGCGGCTTTCATCCGCCTGGAAGGCGGCATCATCCTGGACTTCCGCATCGCCTGGGCCATGCATCTGGACACCCCCGGTGACACGGTCATTCTGGGCACGGACGGCGCGCTGCGCATCCCCTCCACCGAGTGCTGGAACGGCTCTGTCGGCGGCCCGATGAAGCTCTACCATGACCTGGCCGGTGAGCAGGTGGAGACGGTCATCCCCATCATTGAGGAGGATGAGGCCGGCCTGTTTGACAAGAAAATCCGCTCTTTCCTGGACGCCGTCATCTTTGAGTTGCCCCCGCCCGTCCCGTCTGAGCAGATTCTCTACAACCAGGCCATCATCACCGCCATCGGGGATTCCTCCGACAAGGGCCATGAGGTGGAGGTTTACATCCCGGAAATCTGATTTGACCAAAAATTTGGCAGCCCAAAAATCGGGCTGCTTTTTTGTTTTAACCTTGTCCCACCTTGCCCTTGCCAAGCGGATAGTTTAAAATAAAGGCAGAAATAGAATAAGGCGGTCACCGTTTATGAAGAAAATCCGATTTGGCATCCTGGGCTACGCCGCAATCGCTGTTGGCGCGTTGATTCCGGCGCTGCAGAAAGCCGGCAACGCCTGTTTTTATGCCCTCGCGTCCTCCAAACCCGAAAGCAGGGCGGAGGCAAAGACCAAATACAATGTACAAAAAGTTTATGACACCTATGCGGCCCTCCTGGATGACCCGGAGGTCGACGCGGTGTATATCCCCCTGCCCAATGCCCTGCACAAGGAGTGGGCCATCAAGGCCATGCGCAAGGGCAAGCATGTGCTCTGTGAAAAGCCCATGGCGCTCACACGGGAGGACGCTGTCCAAATGGCGCAGGAGAGCCAGGCCAACAAGGTGCTGTTGATGGAAGCCTTCATGTTCCGCTTCCACGAAAAAACCAGGCTGGTGCAGTCCCTTGTCAAAGATAGCCTCATCGGCGACATCCGCCATGTGTCCTCTGGTTTCAGCTTTGTCTTTGGCCGGGATGAGGACCACCGCCTGGTCAAGGAAATGGGCGGCGGCAGCTTTTGGGATGTGGGCTGCTACCCTATCAACATGGTGGGCATGCTCATGCAGGACAGCCCGGTTTCCATTTCGGCTGTCAAGACAGAGAAGTTTGGCGTTGATTTCTCCTTAACCGCTCTCCTGCAGTATGCTTCCGGGGCCATCTGCACGGTGTCCGGCGGCTTTGACGCCCAGTCCGCCCAGGTCACGGTTATCAACGGCACCAAGGGCAGCCTGCTCCTGCGCGACAGCTTCATGGGGCCTGCTTCACCGGTTTTATTCACAAGCAACGGTGAAACAAGGGAGTACAAAGTGGCGGAATGCGACAGTTACCTAAACCAGGTGGAGGATTTCTCAGGCGCCATCATAACCGGCGGCCAGCCCTCCTTCAGCCTGGAGGAAACCGTCCGGAACATCACGCTCATCACACAAATATTGGAAAAAGCCGAACACAAGACTCTACCCGGGCGGGACGGATAATAACCAAGTGGGACAAATTCGTTCCCATCCAATTGGTTGGACCTATACATTTTGACCCACTGCTTTGATATAATGCACTTGTTCCAAACAGAACCGATTTACCGGTTTTCGCTATCTGACGGAGGATTGCCAGATATGATGCCAAACCAATTACCCGACAATGCTCAAAACCCCTGCTGCCAGGATTTGACCCAGGCATTTTTGGCGCGCCGCACCCTCACCCTGCGTGAGGTCGTCGCCATTTTGGATGCCAAGGTCCTAACGGGGGAAGAGCATCTTGACGATACCATCCACTGCGCCTGCTGCTCTGATTTGATGAGTGATGTCCTGGCCTTCGTGCACGAAAAGGCGCTTTTATTAACCGGCCTGGCCAACGCCCATGTCATCAGGACGGCTGAAATGCTGGACCTGGGCTGCATCGTCTTTGTCCGCGGCAAACTGCCGCCGGAGGATGTGATGGAATTGGCGCGCGAACTGGATGTCACGCTGATGTCCGTCAACAAGACCATGTTTGTCAGTGCCGGTTTGCTCTACCAAGCCGGTTTGGATGGCACCCCCATGAAGTGGGCTTCCCGGGAGGGGGAGAAGTAAATGGTTATCCAGGCGGTCTACCCGGTTGAGCAGCGCGGCTTTGAGACCGCCGGCTCCGTGGCCGCCGCCATCAAACTGCTGCTGCGTCAAAAGGGCATCGACAAAGGCGTCATCAGGCGGGTGGCCATCGCGGCTTATGAGGCAGAAATCAACCTCATCATCCACTCCCAGGGCGGCAAGATGGAATTGACCCTGGATGAGGATACCATCACCCTGGAGGTCTATGACCGGGGTCCCGGTATCTCAAACGTCGAACTGGCGCAGATGGAAGGCTTCTCCACCGCCGGTGAGGAAGCGCGCAATCTGGGCTTCGGCGCCGGTATGGGTCTGCCCAACATGTGCCGCAACGCGGACAGTTTCGTCATGGCCAGCCGGCTGGGCATCGGCACGCTGATGGTCATGAAATTTTTCTTAAAACCCCAGCCCCCAGCCTGAGAACACAAGGAGGACGCGAAATTGACCATTCAGCAACTGGCGCAGCACATTCAGGCGCAAATCCTGGCGCCCGGGGACAGCCAAACGGAGGTCACCTCGGGCTATGTCTGCGACCTGCTCAGCTGGGTCATGGCCAATGGCCGTCAGGACATGGCCTGGGTAACGGTGCAGACCCATCTGAATGTCATCGCCGTCGCCAGCCTGCATGACATGGCCTGTGTCATCCTGCCCGACAGCATTGGCATGGAAGAGGCCGTGCTCAAAAAGGCCGTTGAGGAAGACATCGCCGTGCTTTCTTCACCGCTGAGTGCCTATGACATCTGCGGCCTCTTGTACCGGGAAGGGCTTTTGGGCCCCAAAGCCTGATGCTCTACTACGACCTGCACATCCATTCCTGCTTATCGCCCTGCGCGGGCGAGGACATGAGTCCGCAGAATGTCTGTGCGATGTCCAAGCTCAAGGGCCTTGACGTCATCGCCCTCACCGACCACAACACCGGGGGCAACCTCAAAGCTTTTCATGAAGCCGCGAGGGAGAATAATTTGATGTTCATCCCGGGGATGGAGGTCTGCACGGCGGAAGAGGTTCACATCCTGGCTTATTTCAAGGAAGTGGACGACGCCCTCGCCCTGTCGGACGCGATCAGAGCCCACCTGCCCCAAAAGAAAAACAAGCCGGATTTCTTCGGCCGCCAGGTGCTCATGGACGCTCAGGATCAGGTGGTGGGCGAGGAGGATGCCCTGCTCATCGGCGCGCTGGACCTGACCCTGGAAAAAACCCTCGCCCTGATTAGAAGCCACCGGGGCGTTGCGGTCCCCGCGCACATCAACCGCGGCTACGGCCTGGTCTACACCCTGGGCTTTGTGCCGGGGGAAGCGGGTTTTAAGGTGGTGGAGCAGGGCGTGGGGGAGAGCCCGGTGTCCGGGATGAAGTGCATCCACAATTCAGACGCGCATGAGCTGGGCGCGATATCCGAACGGGAGAACGCCCTCCTGGCCGAAAGCCCCGAAGACATCTTGTTGTTTCTGCGTGAAGGCCGTTTACGGCTCAACAATACATGAAAAAGAAAGAGGAAAGCGTACATGGTTGACAGGAAGGAGCAGTTCCGCGAACTGCAGGCAGTCATCACCCGTTACAAGGATGAAAAAGGCCCGCTCATGCCCGTCATGCAGGCTGCCCAGGACATCTTTGGCTACCTGCCCCAGGAAGTGCAGATTGAGATTGCCGAGGGCCTTGGCCTCACGCTGTCTGAGGTCTATGGCGTTGCCACCTTTTACTCCCAGTTTGCCCTGCAGCCCAAGGGCGAGCACGTCATCAGCGTGTGCATGGGCACGGCCTGCTATGTCAAGGGTTCTCAGGCGGTTCTGGACAAGCTGAGCGATTCTCTGGGCGTCAAACCCGGTGACACCACCACAGACGGCAAGTTCACCTTAATGGCCACCCGCTGCCTGGGCGCTTGTGGTCTGGCGCCGGTTTTGACGGTTGGGGACGACGTCCATGGCCGCATCAGCCCGGATGACATCCCTGCCATCCTTGCCAAGTACGAAGACTGATGCGCGACCTCTCCCTCCACCTGATGGACCTGGTGCAAAACAGCATCACCGCGGGTGCCGGCCTGATAGAAATTGATGTTTTTACGGCCGGGGAGAACCAACTGGGTTTTGCCATCAGGGATGACGGCTGCGGTATGGACGAGGACACACTCGTAAAAGTGCTCAGCCCCTTTGGCACCGCCCGCACCACCCGCAAGGTCGGCCTGGGCATTCCCTTAACGCGTGAGCACGCGCTCATCACCGGCGGCAGTTTTGACCTCACCAGCCAAAAGGGCGTAGGCACACAGCTTCAGGCGGTTTTCAACCTCAGCCACATTGATTGCCAGCCGCTGGGCGACCTGAAGGAAACCCTGCTGACCCTGGTCCTGGCCAATCCCGTGGCCCCCGACTTTGTCTTAACCCTTTATACCCCTCATGCCAAAGAAGTTCTGGATACCAGGGAAATCAAGCAGGTGCTGGGAGAGGTGCCCCTCAATGACCCGGCGGTGCTGCCCTGGCTCACCCAAGCCATCTCTGATATGGTCAATCAAACAATCGAAGGAGACTTAGGATGAAATCGATCAGCGAACTGGAACAAATCCGCAAGGCAACCCTGGACCGCATCAACCTGCGCCGTGAAGACAAGGGCAGCGAAGTGCGCGTTGTGGTCGGTATGGCCACCTGCGGCATCGCCGCGGGCGCCCGTCCTGTGATGATGGCGTTCATGACCGAAGCCAACAAGCGCGGCCTTACCCAGGTCACCGTCTCCCAGACCGGCTGCATCGGCATGTGCCGCTTTGAGCCCATGGCCGATATCTTCCTGCCCGGGCAGGAAAAGGTCACCTATGTTAATTTGGATGAGAGCAAGGTGCGCCGCATTGTTTTGGACCACATCGTCAATGGCCACCCCGTCACCGAGTTCACCATCGGCTATGCCCAGCCTGAAAACAACAAGGGGGATAAGCAATGAATATTTTCCGTTCCCATGTCCTCATCTGCGGCGGCACCGGTTGTACCTCCTCCGGGTCCAACCTGCTGCATGACCGCTTTGTGAGCGAGCTCAAAGAGCACAAGCTGGAGAATGAAATCAGCATTGTCAAAACCGGCTGCTTTGGCCTGTGCGAAGCAGGGCCTGTGGTCATCGTCTATCCGGAAGGCACCTTTTACTCCCGTGTCACCCCGGAGGATGTGGACGAAATCGTGGCGGAGCATCTGCTCAAGGGCCGCATCGTGCGCCACCTGGTTTATCATGAGCACGCTGAAAACCCCAACGCCGCCCAGTCCCTCAATGATATTGAGTTTTACAAGCACCAGACCCGTGTGGCGCTTCGCAACTGCGGCGTGATTGACCCGGAAAAAATTGATGAATACATCGCCTTTGACGGCTACAAGGCGCTGTCTGACGCCTTAACGCAGATGACGCCCCAGCAGGTGATTGACATCATCAAGGAGTCCGGCCTGCGCGGGCGCGGGGGCGGCGGCTTCCCCACGGGGCTGAAGTGGCAGTTCTGCGCCAAGAGCGTGTCCGACAAGAAATATGTCAT
>CAZHPW010000107.1:0-6138 GCA_964534515.1 uncultured Christensenella sp. | reverse complement strand
ATGGAGTACATTGACCCCGTCACCAATGAGCGCTACATCCCCTACGTGGTGGAGCCCTCCCTGGGCGCTGACCGCGTAGCCCTGGCCTTCCTGTGCAACGCCTATGAGGAAGAGGAACTATCAGACGGCGACACCCGCGTGGTGCTCCGCCTGCACCCGGCTTTGGCCCCCTTTAAGGTGGCCGTGCTGCCGCTGCAAAAAAACAAGCTGGGCGAAAAATCCCGCGAAATCCACCGCGAGCTGTCCAAGTATTTTATGGCGGACTATGATGATTCCGGCTCCATCGGCAAGCGCTACCGCCGCGCGGACGAAGCCGGCACGCCTTTCTGCGTGACGGTGGACTTTGATACCCTGGAAGACAACAGCGTCACCGTGCGTGACCGCGATTCCATGGTCCAGGAGCGCGTTGCCCTTTCGGATTTGAAAGCTTATCTGGAAGAGAAAATCCACTTCTAAGGCAAGCGACCATGAAAGGAGGCTGTCATGTCACAGCCCTACCAGCCCGAGCAGCCCAGAAGGCGCAGGACTGACAAATACAACAACCGTGCCCCCCAAAAGGAAGACACCCAGGCAGCCTACCGCCCGGGCTTCCCCAAGGAGGACACGGCCCCCATGCCGCTTGGCGGGTTTGACGCCGCGCGTCCGGCGCCCACCCAGCCCACCGGTCCTCAGCCGCGGCCCACAGCGCCTCAGGTCTATGAGGAAAATGCCTACCAGGCGCCCCGCTATGAGGCGCGCCCGGCTCCGGAGATGCCGGACAGCCACGAATATTTTGACGATGAGTACCTGCCGCCCCGCCGCTGGCCCATTGTGGCGCTGGGCGTGGTGCTTCTGCTCATTTTGGTGCTGGCGCTATCCTATTTCCTCATTCCCAAGGACAAGGGCGGCGTCCTGGGCTCGGTGCGTTCCCTGTCCGCCTCCGTTGTGGACGGCGGCTTAAACCTGGTTGGCCTGAAGAAGTCAGACCCGCCCCGTCTCATCAAGTTTGACACCCCCGAAGCCAACGTGCAGACCGGGGTGAAGACAGTGTTCACCTTCACAACCGACAAGGCCATTGACGGCATCCGCATCCTGGATGAGGTCGGCAGCGAGGTCAAAGGCGTGGCCGAGGTGATTGACGCGCCCAACAACACCACCTGGACCTATACCGCCATTTTGGACAAGCCCATGATGACCGTGCTCTCCGCCGGCATTCTGGTGGAGGATACCTGGTACCAGACTGATAAAACCGTGTCCCTTACCGTGGTCGCGCCCAGCGCCACGCCCGAGGTCGTCATTCCCACCCCGGCGCCCGTGCCGGTGTTTACCGCGGTGCCGCAGACGGCGGAACCGGTCGCGACCGAGCAATCCGGCCTTATCGTGCTGGATGAGCCGGTTGTCAGCCCCACCCCGGCTGATTTGGCCGCCCTCCTGCCTGTCTTTACCCCCCTGCCCCAGGGCGACAACAGCCCCCTGGTAGTGCAGGTGGTCAACACGCCGGAGCCTGCCGCGGAGCAGCCCGAAAATGAGCAGCCTGAACCCTTTGTGCAGGAGCCCGTGGCGGAAGAGCCCCTGGAGGATAATTACGCCACCTTGAGCGAGGAAGACCTGCAGGAGAGCGAACCGCTTGAGGTCGCTGAAGCGCCGGTTGAAACCCCTGTACCCGCGCCCACGGCCAGCCCCATGCCGCAGTTAACGGTCACGGCCGCGGAAGGCCAGCAGCCTTCCAAGTTCAACCAGACCGAAGGCGCCTACCTGGGCAGCAAGAAGCAGTCCGATTACACCAGGCTCACGCCCATTAACGCCCAGGGCGGCGACCTGTACACCTACTACCCCGGCGGCGTGTTCACCTTCCGCTCAGACGGCATGCGCCAAAACGCGGCTTTCGGTACGGCGGATATGCCGCTTGACCAGATGAGCATCCAGTGGCAGACCGACCTGGGCAGTATCCGGACCTCCGGCGACACCCTCTACGGTGTGGGCTGGACCGGCCAGCCGGCTATCATCAAGTGGTCCCTTGAAGTGCGCTCCGGCATGAACATCAATGAAGCCAAGAAGGACACCAAGGCGCTCAAGGAAGTCATCTTCGCAGGCCTGGACGGCAAGGTCTATTTCCTGGATTGGGCGGACGGCGTCGCGACGCGCGACCCCATTGACGTGGGCTACCCACTAAAGGGCTCCGTCGCCGTGGACGCCCTGGGCCGCCCCCTCATCGCCTTTGGTCAGGCGGTGTCCAAGATGCCCAACAAGACGGGCGACATCGGCTACTATATCTACAACCTGACCGACCAGTCCCAGGCCTTCTTCATCAACGGCCGAAAGACCAAGAACCAGGTTCAATACGCCACCAACGGCGCCTTTGACGGCACGGGCCTGTTTGAGCGCAATTCTGATTCCTTTATTGTGGGCGGCGAAAACGGCCTGCTCTACACGCTGAAGATGAACACGGTCTATGACTTCAGCAACCCCGGCACGCTGAGCGTTGACCCTGAAATCACCTACCTGCGCGGCAAGGCCAAGCAGGATGACCCCACGGTCAGCATTGAGTCCTCTGTCGCCATGTACGGCCCCTACGCCTTCTACGGCGACAAGCAGGGCTATATCCGCGCGGTGGATACCACCACGCTTGAAACCCTCTGGGTCTTTGACGCGGGCGACAACACCGACGCCACCCCGGCGCTTGATTTGAACGCCGATTCCTCCCTGTCCCTGTACACAGGCACCACCGTGCACAGCCGTACCAGGCGGGATGGCAACGCAGTCCTGCGCAGCCTCAACGCCTTAACGGGCGAGGAAAACTGGGCCGTGAATGTTGGCGCCAAGTTCAACAACGAGGAATTGGGCGGCGTGAAAGCCAGCCCGCTGGTGGGCCAAAACGGCATTTCCGACCTGGTCATCTTCACCGTCAACCTGACGGAGGAGGGCGGCGCTATCATCGCGCTCAACAAGCAAACAGGCGTACAGGCCTGGAAGGTTCCCCTGTCTGCCGGCGCCATTTCATCCCCCGTCGCGGTTTACCGCCCGGACGGCACTGCGCGCGTGGTTCAGGCCGATTTGGACGGCCGCCTCTACCTGATTGACGGCGCTTCCGGCCAGGTGCTCAACACCTTAGACCTGGGCGGCCGGGTGGAAGGCTCGCCCGCTGTGTACAATGACATCCTGGTCATTGGCACCGCCTCCCGTGACAACCACAAAATGTACGGTATCCGACTGGAATAATTTGTAGGGAGAGACAGCCATGGATAAACGGTACCTCCTGGCCTTGGACCAGGGCACTACCTCCTCCCGGGCAATCATCTTTTCCAAGGAAGGCCGCCTGGTGTCCCAGGCGGCCTTTGAGTTTACCCAGCACTACCCAAAGCCCGGTTGGGTGGAGCATGAGCCGGAGGACATTCTGTCCTCCACCCTGCGCGCGATGGAGGAGGCGCTGACCAAAGCCGGCCTTGCCATGCGGGACATCGCGGCCATCGGCATCACCAACCAGCGGGAGACCACCCTCATCTGGGACAGGCAGACCGGCAAGCCGGTCTACCGCGCCATCGTCTGGCAGTGCCGCAGAACGGCGGACATCATTGAGCGCGTCAAGAACGAAGGCCTGGCTGACGCCATCAGGGAGAAAACCGGGCTGGTTCCGGACGCCTATTTCTCCGCGTCCAAAATTAAGTGGCTCCTTAATGAAACTGGGCTGCATGAGCGGGCCAAGCGGGGGGAGCTGTGCTTTGGCACGGTGGATTCCTTCCTGGCCTGGCACCTGGTCAAAGGCCATCCCCATGTGACGGACGCCACCAACGCCTCGCGCACCATGCTTTTTAACCTCAAAACCCAGGATTGGGATGAGGACTTGCTCAAAGTCTTTGAGGTGCCCATAGCCCTCCTGCCCCGGGTGATTGACACGGCGGCGGTGGTGGGGGACCTGGATGAGCGCTATGCGGGCGGGGCGCAGGTGCCTGTCGCCGCGCTCGCGGGCGACCAGCACGCCGCCCTCTTTGGCCAGGGCTGTTTAAAGCCCGGGGAAGTTAAAAACACCTATGGCACCGGCTGCTTCATGCTCATGAACAGCGGGGGCAAGATTGTCCGGGATGACAAGGGTCTTTTGGCCACCATGGCGTGGCGCGTCAACAACCAGCCCACCTATGCCCTGGAGGGCAGCGTGTTTGTAGCCGGTGCCGCCATTCAGTGGCTGCGGGATGAACTGGGGCTGATTACCACCGCCGCCCAGTCCGAAGATTTGGCCCGGCAAGTGGAGGACAGCAAGGGCGTGTACTTTGTGCCGGCTTTCACCGGCCTTGGCGCGCCGCATTGGGATATGTATGCCCGGGGGACACTCCTGGGGCTCAGCCGCGGCACGGGCGGAAAGCACATCGCCCGCGCGGTGCTGGAGTCCATCGCCTTTCAGTCCAATGACCTCTTAAGCCTGATGGCAAAAAGCCTGGGCAAACTGCCTCAAAGCCTCAAGGTGGACGGCGGCGCCACGCAAAACAACCTGCTCATGCAGATGCAGGCCAATTTTTCTGGCGTTGAGGTACTCCGCCCGGTGGTTCGGGAGACAACCGCCCTGGGTGCGGCTTTGCTGGCCGGTCTGGGCATTGGTTTGTTCAAGACCCCTGAGGAGGCCGCCGGCCAATGGCAGTTGGACACCCGCTTTGCGCCTGCCCTGGACAGCATTCGCCGCGAGGCAGCCCTTTTGGGCTGGCAAAACGCGGTGCAAACCGCGCTCTATGACGCCGGGCACCGAAAACCCGCCAGTTTGTAAGCAACAGCCTGCCGGAAAACCCGGCAGGTTTTCCTTTCCAAACCCCTTGTTTCATGGGCGTTTTGCTTGTGAGGCATGCGCTTGTATGCTATAATCGCAACTGCATTCAACCAAAGGAGCGACTGATGTTTTTAGCGGATGGCTGGCGGGATTTTGAGGTACTGGACACCGGCGACGGCATGAAATTGGAGCGCTGGGGAAAGTTTATCTTAGCCAGGCCTGACCCCCAGGTGATCTGGCCCAAGGCGCAAAAGGACAGCTGGTCCCAGGCGGACGCCGTCTATTCCAGAAGCTCAGAGGGCGGCGGCAACTGGACCTTCCGCCGCGGCCTGCCCGAGCGCTGGGAGATTGCCTACCGCGACTTGCGCTTTTATGTCAGGCCCACCGGCTTTAAGCACACGGGCCTGTTCCCGGAGCAGGCGGCCAACTGGGATTGGATGGCAGAGCGCATACGGCAGGCCGACCGGCCCGTGCGCGTGCTGAACCTGTTTGCGTATACCGGCGGGGCAACGCTGGCCTGCGCCGCCGCGGGCGCGGAGGTCTGCCACGTGGACGCCGCAAAGGGCATGGTCCAGTGGGCGCGGGAGAACTACGCGCTCTCCGGCCTTGCGGAGGGCAAAGCGCGGTGGATCGTGGACGACGCGCTCAAGTTCGTGCAGCGGGAGATCCGCCGCGAAAGCCGGTACGACGCCATCCTGATGGACCCGCCGAGCTACGGGCGCGGCCCCGGGGGCGAGGTGTGGAAGCTTGAGGACACGGCATACGAGCTGGTGGACGCCTGCGCTCAGGCGCTGTCGGACGCGCCGCTGTTCTTCCTGCTAAACGGCTACACGACGGGCCTTCAGCCCGCGGTGCTGTCCAATTTGCTGCGCCTGGCGGTCGTCAATCGCTTCGGCGGCGGCGTGGAAGCCGATGAGCTCGGCCTGCCGGTGGAGGCGGGCGGCGTGCTGCCCTGCGGCGCGTCCGGCCGGTGGCGCGCGTGACCGTCTACCAGGGCATCCAAATCCTCTACTGCGACAACCACGTGCTCGTCGCCGTCAAGCCGCCGAACCTGCCGTCCCAGGCGGACGCGTCGGGCGATCCCGACATGCTCACGCTCCTCAAGCGGTATGTGAAGGAAGCGTATGAAAAGCCGGGGGAGGCATACCTCGGCCTTTTGCACCGGCTGGACCGGCCGGTCGGCGGGCTGATGGCGTTCGCGCGGACCTCGAAGGCGGCCGGCCGGCTGTCGGAGCAGCTTCGCGCGCATGCGATGCGGCGGGAATACCTGGCCGTGGCGCGCGGGGAGGCCCCGGAGGCGGCGCGGCTTGAAACCCTGATCCCGCGCGAGGAGGGCGCGCCCCAGCGCGCGGCGCTTTCGTATGCCCGCCTTGCCGGGGACGAGGGCCTTTCGCTGCTGCATGTGA
>CAZHPW010000106.1:0-6218 GCA_964534515.1 uncultured Christensenella sp. | reverse complement strand
CGCTACCAACGGATTTTGAGTCCGTCGCGTCTGCCATTCCACCACACCGGCAGGTCACAGTGTGATATTATGGGGCAGGAACACGCCTTTGTCAATCCAAAATCCTGAAAATAATCTGTCGCGTTTGCGCTTAACCGCGGAAGAGCAGGTTGATGTTCGCGTTGCTGGTGCGCACTTTGAGCACCTTGTCGCCGCCTGTCTGTTGGCGGGGGAGGGAGTTTCTGCCGTTAGTGGTCATAGACTCAATGGTGTATTCGTTTTCATAGCCCGGCAGGTCGCCCTTGATGGAGGCATTGCTGGTGGCCAGGGTAATGACCTGGCTCTCAATTTCATAGACCTCAATTTTGGCGTTGGTGGTCTGCAAACGCAGGTCTTCCGGTGCCGTGATTTTCTCCGCCTTGACGCTGCCGTTGCTGGTGACCATTTCCAGGGTCTTTTGCGCCCTTACCTGGAAGAGGTTGACGCTGGCGTTGCTAATTCTGGCCAGCAGCGCTGAGGCCTCCACCTGCCTTAAACGGATGCTGCTGTTGCTGGTTTTCAGGTCCAGTTTGCCCCAGCAGTTGATGTTTTCCACCTCAATCTTGCTGTTGCTGGTCCTCAGGCTCATGGCCGCGGCCAGTTCAAAGGGTGCCTTGATGAGCACCTGGCTGCTCTTGCTGTCAAAGAAATTGAAGTTGAACAGCTTGACGGAAAACTGCATCGGCGTGCGCACCAGGCTGAAGCTGCCGTTTTCAAAGGTGGTGTCATAGCGGATGTTTTCCGTCTCCGGGTGCTGAATTTCCACCTCGTCCCTGTCCCATCCCTCCACCAGGATTTTGTTGTTGCGGTCAGACACCAAAATGCTTCTGACGCCTTGGGCTTTGAGGGTGATGGTCCGAATGCCGGGGGTGAGGCGTTCCTCTGTTGCCGTGGTCTCCGGTTTTTGCACCGGAGTTTGCTCCACCTGCATCACCAGGTGCTTTGCGGCCATCTCCGGCGTCTCCAACAGCGCGATGGCGGCTTCCTCGTCCAGGTTTTCGTGCTCAATGCGGTCGTCCAGCATCTCAGAGAAATAGCTGAGCGCTTCTTCCACATGGGGGAAGGAGGCCGCCACTAAATGATTTCTCAATTCGTCCAGGTATTCCGCGCGTTTCATGTCTGTGTTCCCCCTTGGTTTTCTGTGTTTTGGATGGCGACCACCAGGTCATAGATTTTGCCCAGCTCTTCCCATTCCTTGACAAAATCTGTCAGCTGCTCCCGGCCTTTGTCCGTAATCCGGTAATAATGCCGCAGCCGGCCGTTGAACTCACTGGTATAGGTTGCAGCCTTGCCGCTGTCGGTCAGGCGCTTTAATACCGGGTACAGGGTTGATTCCGACATTGGCATCAGCCGGCTCGCGTCCTTGGCCAATTGGTAGCCATAGGAATCGCCCCGGGTGAGCATGGCCAGCACGCATATTTCCGTCAGACCGCGTTTTAACTGAATGTCCATACAACCACCTCCTTTGCGTCATATAATACATCGCATAGTATTCTGCGTCAACGATTATGAGAATATTCTAATCTTTTACCGCTGTTGGCGCAGCCTGCGTATCTGCGCTATAATCAACACAGCAAATTGAAATGAGGTTTTCATGCGTTTACAGAAATACCTGGCCTCCTGCGGGGTCGCCTCCAGGCGCAAGGCGGAGGAAATGATTTTAGAGGGCAAGGTCAGCGTCAATGGCGTTGTCATCACCGAAATGGGCACCCAGGTTGAGGAGAATGACGTGGTCATGGTGGAAGGCAAATTGGTCAAGCCTGAGGAGACCAAGCACGTCATCCTCTACTACAAGCCGGTGGGAGAAGTGACCACGGTGAGTGACCCGCGCGGCCGGCCGACAGTCCTGGACCATTTCCGGGATTATCCCGTCCGGGTCTTCCCGGTGGGCCGGTTGGATTTTGACTCGGAAGGCCTGCTCCTCTTAACCAATGATGGGGAACTCACCCAGCGATTGACCCACCCCAGCCATGAGGTGGAAAAGCGCTATATCGCCCGGGTTTCCAATGACCTTTCAGAGGAAGCCATCTACAAACTGCGCTCCGGCGTCCTGCTGGACGGACGCAAGACCGCGCCTGCCAAGGTATCCGTCCTGCGGCGTGACCCCTTTTCCACAGACATCCTCATTACCATCCATGAGGGCCGCAACCGCCAAATCCGCCGCATGGTGGCCGCGGTGGGACACCAGGTGGTGCGCTTAAAGCGTGTGCAGTACGGGGCGATCAGCTTAGGGGAGTTGAACAGGGGCGAATGGCGTGAGTTAACCCTGGATGAGGTCGCGCTTTTGTGAGTGATTACCTGCGCTCCGCCCGCCACCTGGCGGCCCGGGTGTTTGAGGACCTTATCAGGCCGGGGGACAGCGTTGTGGACGCCACCCTGGGCACCGGGCAAGATTGTGAGCGTCTGTGCGGCCTGGTCGGTGACACTGGCCGTGTCTATGGCTTTGATGTGCAGGAAGCGGCTTTAGCCAGGACGCGGGAGCGCCTTGCGGCCGCCGGCCTCATCGACCGGGCCAAATTGTTTTTGTCCGGGCATGAGCACATGGCAGAGCATGTGCCACAGGGCGTGCGTCTGGTTGCCTTCAACCTGGGCTGGCTGCCCGGCAGCGACAAACAGGTTACCACCCGGGTGGACACCACCATCACGGCCATTAAGGCCGCCCTTTCATTGCTGGCTCAAAACGGCGTCCTGGTCGTCTGCATTTACCCCGGGCATGAGGAGGGGGAGAGGGAGCTTGCCGCCATCCTGGACCTGGTCAAATCCCTCCCGCCCAAGCGCTACACCGCCCTCTACCAGCAGTTTTCAAACGGCGGCCCCGGCGCGCCGTCCTGCCTGGTCATTGAGAGAATTTGGTCATAAATGTCCAAAATTTATACAATTTGTCTCTTTTCTGTACAGGTATTGGTGTTATACTGCCCTTGTCCGTTTCACGCGGCCAATCAAGAGAAAGAAGGTAAAGGTTTATGATTATCACAACCACCCCCACTGTTGAAGGACGCGCCATCGCGGAATACAAAGGCATCGTTTTTGGTGAGGTCATCAGCGGCATCAATGCGCTCAAAGACATCGGCGCCAGCATCCGCAACATCTTCGGCGGCCGCTCCAAGGGCTATGAAGAAGAATTGCTCATGGCGCGCACCCAGTCCCTGCAGGAGATGGAGCAGCGCGCGGCCGACCTGGGCTGTGACGCGGTCGTCGGGGTCAAGATGGACTATGAAGTCCTGGGCGCTGACAACGGCATGCTCATGGTCACCTGCTCCGGCACCGCGGTCAAACTGCGCTAAGCCAATACGCTATACAAACAACCCGCGCCAAATGGCGCGGGTTGTTTGCTTTTTTGTTGAAGTTATTCTGCCTGGCCCAGACCCCAGTCCACCAGCTGTTTCCACAGCGGGTGGTCCTCGCTTAAGACCAGCAGGCTGTTGTCCTTGAAGCTGCCCTTTAAAGCCTGAAGGGAGCGCCAGAACTGATAGAACGCCGGGTCAGCCTTGTAGGCCTCGTTGTAGATGACCATGGCCGCGGCGTCCGCTGTCGCGCGGGTTTCGCCGGCTTCGCGCACGGCGGCCGCCTCAATCTCCGCCGCTTTCAGGTCGGTGTTGGCCACCATCTTGCGGTAGGTTTCATCGCCCTCGCTGCGCAATTGCTGGGCCACCTTGGCGCGGTCGGCCTTCATACGGTCATAGGTGGTTTCCACGTTGGCCTGGGGCAGGATGGTGCGGTGCACCTGAATGTCGGTCACCTCAATGCCACGGATCACCATGTCCTGGTTGATGGTGACCAGACCACGGGCCAGGGCGGTGTTGAGCGCTTCCTTGTTTGAGATGAAGTCCTCAGCCAGCAGGCGGTTGATGGCCTGCACGATGACCGGGTGAATCAGGTTGTCCAATTGATTTTCCGCGTTCATGGTCGTGCCTAGCTTCAGGCTGAACAGGGCAGGGTCCGCGATGCGCCACTGGGCGTAGGTGGTGATGTTGTACTGCTTTTTTTCGCTCGTGTTCACAGTCTCGGAGTTGGACGTGTAGTTAAACAGTAAAGAGGGGTACTTCTCCACCTTGTCCACAAAGGGCACCTTGAAATGCAGCCCGCTGCCGCGCAGGATTTTGACTTCCCCGGTGGCGGTGATTTCGCCGGCCAGGGTGTCGGCGTGCTCCTCATGGAACTTGTTTTTGTCGTCCAGGATAATGGACTTAATCACGCCAAAGCGGCTGACAACGGCCTGCTCCGCCTCGCCCACGATGAAGAAGGCCTCGTTGAGCAGCACCAGGAAGGCCACCAGCACGATGCCCAGGATGACCAACAGCTTGGTGTTCTTGCGCGCGAAGTTTTTCAGCGCGTTTTGCAGCTTGTTGTTATTTTGATTGGGGCGGTTATTGCCCTGGTTAAAAACCCTGTTGAAATCTTCCATCGCTTATTCCTCCACGGCAGGCTCGTTTTCCTGCCCCAGGTCCAGGTGCTGCAGCACATTGCTGTTCTGGTCTACCACCACAATGCGCCCCGCGCCGCCCAGGATTTCCTCCATGGTCTCAATGACCATGCGGCTCTTGGCGGAACCCGGCTCCGCGTTGTATTGCTCAAGAACAGCCTTGAACACCGCGGTTTCGGCCTCCGCCTTCGCGGTAACCTCGGCGTTGTAAGCCAGGGCTTTTTGCGTAAATTCATAGGCTGTGCTTCGCGCCAGGGGCAGTACGCGGAATTCGTACTGCTGCGCCTCGTCCAGGCGCTGGGTCATCTCGTTTTTGGCGTTGTTCACGTCCTCATAATAGGCGGTAACGGCCTCGGGCACGGTGATGTTCTGGATGTGCACGCTGTGGATTTTAACGCCCATGTCATAGGAGTCAATCAGCGCCTGAAAATCCGGCAGCACTTCCTGCTCAATCGCGTCCTTGTTTAACAGCGCGTCGTCCAAAGACCGGCTCTGGATGTTGCGGCGCAGGATGGCCTCAAACGCCAGGTGCATGGTGCTCTCCGGGTCCTCCACGTCAAACAGGTACTCGCGCACGTCACGGATGGTGTACTGGTAGATGGCCTCAAGCTGTACGATGCTGTTGTCATTGGTCAGCATCACGGACTCATCCATCTCATCCCGGTACTGGGCGGCGGAGCGGCTGGTGCCGCCCACGGATGTGCGGTAGCCGTATTCCTGGTTGTAAATGGTGGTCACGCTCCTGGCGACCACGGTCTGAACGCCGGGGATGCGCCAGTATAGTCCGGGGCCGTTGGTGTCGGTGACCTCGCCAAAGGTCAGTACCAGCGCCTGTTCGCCCTGGCCCACGCGGTACAGCCCGCCCAGGCCGATGGCAACCACAACCGCCAGGACAATCAGCCACGGCAAAACCCGGTTTTTCTTTGGTGTTTGGGTGTTGGTGCTCATGTCTTCCTCGCTTTCAAATCTTACGCGTTATGAACTATTCTACCACCTTCAGGTGCTCGCAAAGCCATTCCATGTTCAAAACCTCATAAGGCCGCAGGGTGGTTTCCGCCGGCAGGCGCAGTTTGCCCTCCAAGTCATGAATGGGGCCATAGAAGGGGTTAAAGCTGTCCCTGGCGACCGAGGTGCGCATGAAGTGCAGCAGCTGGCTGTTGCGCTCGCCCACATTCTCGCTGGTTAAGAAGCGCAATAGGCCAGCACCCAGCCCCCACCACAGCCCGGTCACGCTCGGGTCGCCCCGGTCGATGATGCGCAGGATGTCCAAAGAGCCGTTTAGGTAGCTGCTCACGATTTCGGTGTAAAACCGTCCCCAGTCCCACTGGGGCGCCGCCAAGTACTCAATGGGTTCGCCAGATTCATTGATTCTGCAAATCAGGGAGAACACCCTGGGTGGCAGGGTCAGGTTCATGCCCGGGTAGCGCGGGGTGTAGGCGATGTCAACGCCCAGGTCCGCCGCGTTTTTTAGCCCCTTGGCGCAGGTGGCCGGCTGGTAGGGCAGGACGTCCTTGTACATCAGGATGACCTCGCAGTCCTCCCTGACGGCCTTGACCCCCAGGGCAAAGGCGTTGATGTCGGCCGTATGCCTCACATAGTCTGTCCGGGGCGTGATGTAGGCAATCTTCATGCTTTTGGTGGACATGGCGGCCGCCATGCCGCACAGGAAGATGGCCTCATAGTACCGACCTGAATAGGTACTCATCCGGAAATCCTCGCGGATTCGGGAATAGGTCAGCGTCAGGCAGTCCGGGTGCTCCAGGGAGAAGCGCAGGGA
>CAZHPW010000105.1:0-6260 GCA_964534515.1 uncultured Christensenella sp. | reverse complement strand
CAGCTTGGCGTGGACAACTACGGCCCCTGGGCCTTCTCGCAGGGCTCCTACGCCCTGTCCTCGGTCGTAGCGTCGGACTTTGCCTCCGTGCCCGCGGATCCCAACATGTGGGACGTCGTCTTCGCAGGCTATGAAAACGCCATCGTGGCGGCGGATCAGGGCTTCTCCTTTGATCCCACGCCCGTTGAGATGGAGATCGCGCAGCTGAACGTGGTCCGCGACAAGTGGCTGGTGCAGCTGCTGTGCGGCTCCGTGAACCCGGACGTCGTCCTGCCCGAGGTCATCGCCGAGATGGAGGCCGCCGGCCTGCGCGAGGTCATCGCCGAGGCCCAGGCCCAGCTGGACGCGCACTTGGCCAGCCGCTGACAAACTGCCGGCACACAATGAAGACCCAAAAGGCGAGCCCTGTCCGCGCGGACAGGGCTCGCCCCCAATCAGGCCAATGCAATGGTCATATGCCGAACAGGTGGCACAGCGCGTAGGGGAAGATCAGGTGTACCAGGGTCAGCAGGGCCGTCGCCAGCGCCAGGCGTTTGTGCCAGCGGAACAGCGGCGCTTTTTTCTTTCGGTAGAACATGCCGCCCAGGATGGCCGTTAGGAGCGCCAGGATCCAGACGATGCTCCCGGTGTGCAGGCGCAGCGTGCCCAGGGCCAGAATGCCGTGGATCAGGGCCAGGATCCCCAGCGCGGCGCCCGCCGGCTTGTGCGCGACGCGCAGGGTTTTGACCCAGCCGCGCACGGTGACCCGGCTTTTATCCTCCGGAGTGTCCAAAAACAGTTTCGCGATGTCCATCACAGGCTCTCCCCTTCCTTGAGCACCATGCCCAGCATCGCGGCGCCGATGATGCCCGCGTTGTTGCCCAGAACCGCCAGCTTGATTTCGCCGTAGGGCATGCTCTTAAACATCAGGTAGTTTGGAATCTTTTCGGTGATGGCATCCAGTAAATACTGGCCGGACATGCTGATGCCGCCGCCCAAGACAATCATTTCCGGGTCCAGGAAGGAGATGACGGTGTTAATCGCCAGCGCCAGGTACCTGGTGTAGCGGTCAAAGACCTTCATGGCGATGGGGTCGCCCTCCTTGGAGCAGTCAATGATGATTTTGCCGTTGATTTTTTCGGGGCTGCCGGCGCGCTGCAGAATCATGCTTTCCGGGTGCATGGCCACAGCCTCGCGGCCCATGCGGATAAGCCCGGTGGCGGAGCAGTAACGCTCAAGGCAGCCGCTTTTGCCACAGGTGCAGGGGATGCCGTCCAACTCCAGGGTCAGATGGCCCAGTTCGCTGGCAACGCCGTGCGCGCCGGTCCAGGGCTTGCCGTTGATGATGATGCCGCCGCCAACGCCGGTGCCCAGGGTCAAGAAGACGCTGGAGGAGGCGTTTTTGCTGACGCCCGCCTGGCTTTCGGCAAGGCCGGCGACCGTGGCGTCATTATCAATGAAGACGGGCTTGTTGATGTACTTTTGCAGCTCATCCCGCAGGGGCACATTGTGCCAGCCCAGGTTGGTGCAAAAGATAACAACGCCGGTGACGTTGTCCGCGATGCCCGGGATGCCAATGCCGATGGAATCCACATCGTCAATGGTTTTGCCCGCGCCCTCCAGCGCCTCCAGGGCGCAGGTGGCCATGTCGCGCACCACGTCCTTGTAGTGCCGCTCAGCGATGGTGGCGGTTGAAGCCTGGGCCAGGATTTCACCTTCCCTGGTGGTAATGCCGGCCGCGATTTTGGTGCCGCCCAAGTCAATTCCGATATAGACCATGGTGCTCTCCTATATTTGTAATATTGAGGATTTATTGGTTCATCATGTCGGTCAGCCGCTTGTCCAGTTCCTTGGCGGCGGAATAACCCATGCGCTTCAAGCTCAGGTTGCGGGCAGCGACCTCAATGATGATGGCCAGGTTGCGCCCGGGCTTGACCGGCAGGGTGATGGAAGGCACCTTGACATCCATGATGGTGGTGTACTTTTCTTCCAGGCCCAGGCGGTCGTATTCCTTTTGCTCGTTCCAGTTCTCCAGGTGGATTTCCATGTCGATGGATTTGCTCATCATGACAGAGCCCACACCATACATCTGGCGGATATCAATGATGCCGATGCCCCTGATTTCCATGAAGAAGCGGATGGTTTCCGGCGCTTCGCCGGTGAGGCGCGTTTCATTGACCCGGCAGATGTCCACCACGTCGTCCGCCACCAATTGGTGGCCGCGCTTGATGAGCTCCAGCGCCGCCTCGCTCTTGCCGGCGCCGGATTCCCCGGTGATGAGGACGCCAACGCCGTAGACATCCACCAGCACGGCGTGCATGGTGGTATGCGGGGCCAAGAGGCGGTTGATGAACATGATGGCGGACACGATGAAGCCGGTGGTCGGCCGTTTGGTGCCCAGGATGGGGATGTCCCGCGCCCTGGCCAGGTCCAAGAGGTCCTGGGGCGGCTGGTGGCCGCGGCAGAAAATCATGCAGGGGATGTCATAGGAGAAGAACTTCTCCACCTTCTTATGGCGCTCTTGCGGCGGCAAGCCCATTAAGTAGCCCATCTCCGCGTTGCCGATGATTTGGGGGCGCTCATAGGCAAAATGCTCATAAAAGCCGCTCAACTCAAGGCCGGGACGGTTAAATTCCGCCGCGGTGATGGCAATCTCCTCCTTGGTGGAGGGCGAGAGCACATCCAGGTTCAGGCCTTCGACCAGTTCTTTCAAGTTAACCAACGCTTAACCACCTCCCGGGGACAATTGAAGTCTAAAGGTGAGTATACCTTATCGGGCATGTTGGTTCAAGCAAGCAAATCCCACCGCCCGCATGTGTTTTCAAAGATTTCTGAACATCACGGAATTGTTGCAATAATAATAAATAAAAGTTACAATACTGTGCACAAAGGTGGTGGATTGATTGAACGAATTTTTAAGCGCGTTGTCCGGCAAGCTGATAGACCTTCTGGTCTATGGCGCTGTTGCCGTATGTTTTATCATTGGCCTGTCAAAATGCGTCTTTCCCTTAAACCGCGCGGCGCGCGCGTTTAGGAAGGGGATTCATAACCTGGCGGTGTTCAAGCCCTCAGAGAC
Organism: uncultured Christensenella sp.; assembly: GCA_964534515.1. Lineage (GTDB taxonomy): Bacteria > Bacillota > Clostridia > Christensenellales > Aristaeellaceae > UBA6115. The sequence continues at coordinate 3,205 of CAZHPW010000105.1, read as the reverse complement.
CGGGCGGCCGGACTGGCAGGACACGCTGTATTTAGGGCGTCCCATGCAAAAGCAGTGGAGCCGCTTTTTGGTCAACGCCGAGCAACTGGACCAGCGCGGGCTGTCCTGTGATGTGGAAGACTACATCAACGATGAGACCACCTTACGTGACTTTGCCCACTTCCAATTGGCCGAGGTCATTCCGGGGCTCTTGACCAGCCTGGGCATCCTGGGTACCTTCATCGGCCTGATGCGCGGCCTTGGCAACCTGGACCTGAGCAACGCCAGCAACACCGTGTCCTCCATTCACACCATGATTTCGGGTATGACCTTTGCCTACGGCACCTCCATCGCCGGCCTGGTCTGCTCGCTGCTGTTCAATATCTTCTTCCGTGCCGCCCAGGGCGCCGCGACCGGCGCGATGGATGACTTTAACCAGGCGTTTTCCGAGGTTGTGATGCAGCGGCCGCTGGATGACCAGGTGCGCCAGACCTGCTACATGGAGGACCAGGCCATCTTCCTCTCCGGCGCCTTCAACGAGGTCAACCAGCGCCTGGAGAGCGGCATCAGCCAGTCCGTCTCCCGCGCCTTCGCGCCCATCTCCCAGAACATGCAGCAGTTTATCCTGTCTGAAACCCAATCCCAACTGGAAGGTCTCAACCACGTGGTCAACCAGTTTGTGGAGCAGATGAACACCGCCCTAAACGGCCAGTTCCTGCAATTGGGCAAGACCCTGTCCCAAATCAACCAGTCCCAGGCCATCAGCCATGAGTCCTTAAATACCACCATGGCCGCGGCGGACAGCATTTTGGACAGCATGCAAAAGACGGGCGAGGTCACCCAGGCGGTGATTGAGCGCTTTGACGGCTATGTCGGGGCACTGAACAAAAACCAGGCTTCCGGCGCGCTATTGGCGCAGGAGACTGCCTCCCTCCTGTCCGGCATTCACCAGGACATCACCCGCCAGGGTGAGCGTTACAACGCCCTGGTGGACGCGCAGGCTGACCTTAAGAACCTGATGGAGCAGTACGCCGCCTGGTCTGGCAAGGTGCTGGAAGCGGTGGACAAGCAGGCCGAAGCCGCGTCTGACCGCACGCACGAAGTGGCCAATGAGATGGCGCGCTCCGGCAAACTGCTGCAGGACAGCTACGCCGGCTTTGTGGAAAATATATCTACCGGCCTCTCACGCACCCTGGGGCTGTTTGAAGAGAGCATGCACGACATGACCAGCAAATTGGCGAACGACTTAAAAGGCGCTACGGCGGGTGAAAGTGACATCAAGCAGCTCTCCCGCGTGCAGCAGGCCTTGAATGACATGACCGCCGCGCTCAACCGCGCCACCCAGGCGGCTGAAAACATGGCAGAAAAAGTATGATGAGGGCCATCAAAGCGCCGCGCAGGCAAATTTCAAAGGGAGACGGCGGCAGCCACTGGATATCCTTTTCCGATATGCTGTCCAGCTTGCTGCTGGTCTTCATTCTGGCGCTGATGGTAAGCATCTACCAGTATTTTTCGGTGCTGGATGTGAAAACCAGGGAGCTTGAGGAGCAGCAGGTGGAACTGGACCGGGTGCAGATTTCACTCGTGCAAAAAGAGGACGACCTGCGCACCGCCCAGGCGGAACTGATGGGCAAGGAGGAGGAAGTGGCCTCCATCCAAATCCAGCTGCAAAAGCAGGAGGACGACCTCAAGGCCGCGCAGGCGGCGCTTAAAACGAAGGAAGACGAGCAAGCCCTGCTGCAATTGCAGTTGATTTCCCAGGAACAATCCTTAAACGAGATGCAGGTGGCGATGAGCGCCCAGCAGCAGCAGATTGACGACCTTTTGGGCGTCAGGACCCAGATTATCCAGGACCTGAGCCTGTCCTTCTCAAAAAGCAGCCTGAACGTCAAGGTGGACACCGATACCGGCGATATCATGCTGGACAGCAGCCTCTTGTTCCAGTCAGGCGGCGACATCCTTCTGCCGGCGGGACAGGCGCAATTGGCCCAACTGGTGCCCGTGTACCTGGATGTACTGCTAAGGCCCGAGTACCAGGATTACCTGGCTGAGATTGTGATTGAGGGGCATACCGACAGCAAGGGCAGCTACCTGTTTAACCTGCAGCTGTCCCAGGACCGCGCGCTGGGGGTGGCCACCTACATGCTGGAGATGCCCGGCCTTACCGGCCCGCAGCGCAGCAAGTTGCAGAGCATACTGACCGCCAAGGGGCGCAGCTTCGCCAACCGCATCTACAACCCCGACGGGACAGAGAACATGGATGCCAGCCGACGGGTTGAAATCCAGTTCCGGTTGAAGGACAGCGAGATGATTCAGAAGATGAATCAAATCCTGCAGCAGAACCGCTGATGAAGAAATTCGCCATTTTCCTCTTTATTCTGGCCCTTGCGGTTGCCGGGGTCACCCTTTGGGGCGTCCTGGGCGCTGACCTGGGCCTGTCCGTTGAGGGCGTACGCGCCCTGCCCCAGGAGGAATTTGAGCTGCGCTTCAAACGCCTGTCTGAGCAATTGGACAACGGCGGCGTGCGCGGGGTGGTCTATGAGGACCAACTAGACGGCGATATGGATGACTATGTCATCCTGGAATACACCATCCTGGTGAAGAACGCCGGCCTCATTCAGGCGCAGATGCTGGAAGCGCTGGTTGTGCCGCTAAAGGGCGATGTGCTCTGCTTCTCCCAGCAGGAGTTTGACGCCATGGACATCAATTATTCCATCAACGCGGACGCCAGGCGGCAGATGCGCTTGCGCTGCTACCTGCTAACGCGAAAGGACCTGCACGCGGTGCGCGACATCCAGGTCAGCTACTATGTCTGGGGCCAGCCCTTCATCCGCAAGGTGACCTACGGATAAGGCGGGCAAAGTCTCAAACAAGCGGCCACCTGGCTATTTTTTTGTTTTCCGGTTAAGTATGCAGGTACCCTCATGGGATATTTGATACAAATTTATCTGAATTTCTCTTGTTTGGGGCGGCAAACAGCGCACTTTGTACGACTTGACAGCGATTGAGCTGGCGTATAAAATACAGTCACAGGGATTTATCCTGAAGTGTGCGCCAGTTGACTGTTTTTACCCACATCTTACTTAATGGCACCCGGGTCGATGATTTGATGCCAGGCCCCCTCAGTACGGGGAAGGCAGAGTGTTTGTCGCAGGGAGCCGACCTGCTGTACATAGCGGGTGAAAAAATGGTTGACAGCGGCACTTTGGGCATCCCAAAGGCTTGA
>CAZHPW010000104.1:0-6365 GCA_964534515.1 uncultured Christensenella sp. | reverse complement strand
GGCATGGACACGTTTTCATGGCCGGTCTCGGCAAAGCGCTTGTCCAGGCCTTCCTTAATCAACTCCCAGATGCGGTTGCCGTAGGGCTTTAGCGCCATACAGCCGCGCACCGGCGTGTAATCCATCAAATCCGCCATCTTGACGACGTCGGTATACCATTGGGAGAAGTTCTCTTCCCTTGGGGTAATGTGCTGCACAAACTCCTGTTTTGACTGCTTTGCCATGTTTCCTCCTAAAAAATAAACCACCATCCTGAAAGGACGGAGGCTATGCCTTCGCGGTACCACCTTGCTTGGCGCTTGCGCGCCCACTTGACCTCCGTAACGGGGAGTGCCGGCGGGGATTGGCCGCGGCGGCCGGGCGGGGACGGCCTGTGTGCGCTTTCACCCTCCGCACTCGCTCAAATGGCTTTTTCTCCCGGCTTGCCTGTTCAATTAAAGGCAGTGTATCAGATATCAGAAAAGAGCGCAAGACGCTTGTGTCATCCCACAAAAACGCGGGCGGCTGAGGTTCAAATTGCTTTGGTGTTGTGCTACCATCCTTTTAGCTGAAACATTCAAGGAGGTGGGTTGATGACAGACGTATCTTCGTTCCGCCGCTTCCTGTCCATCGTTCTCGCGGTTGTGCTTCTGACCGCCCTGCCGGAATATGCTTTCGCCGGGGACATACAGGCAGCCTTGAAAAGCCCCAACCTGCCTTTTGAGGTGAAGGAATACAGTTTTAAAGATGGACAAGGCCTGACCCACCAAGGCCTCATCGGCGTACCGCAGGCTGAGACCTCGCCTGTCGCCTTCCTGCTGCATGGCAGGCACCTAAAGGACGAGGCTGACAAGACCCCTTACTACCAGGGCCTTGACTACCTGGTTCGGGCTTTGGCGGGCAGAGGTTACCTGACCCTGGCCATGGACTTAAACCCGCTATACGCGAATGAAAGCGGGGATGAGGTGGAGCTGGCCATTGACCTGGTGGACGCCCACCTAAAGGCGCTCAAGGCCGCGGACGCGGGCGAGGACATCTTTGGTATCGCACTCAAAGACAAGGCGCAAATCAATACACTGGTTTTCATCGGCCATTCCAGGGGCGGCGGGATGGCCCCGCTTCTGGCAAATTATTATAAGGACAAAGGCCTGCAGGTGCCCGCCTGCGTCCTCCTGGCGCCCACCAGTTATATCGGCGTGATGTCAGAGGACGGGCAAAAGGTCATCGGGCAGGACCCCTATCCCTTGCCCACCAAGGGCGGCGGCATACTGGCCGCCCCCGGCGTGCCCACAGCCGTTCTTTTGCCCCAGTTTGACGGCGATGTGAAAGACCAGCCGGGCTATTCCAATTGGATGAACGCCATGCAGGTGTCAAAGCCCAACGTGCCCGTCCTGTGCGCCTACACGCACAGCATGAACCACGCCGGCATCAACGCCCAACTGGACGGGACAAATGACCCCCTTACCTTTAAAGGCACGGCGCTGGCGCCAAGCGAAGACATCCAGGAGTATGTGAGCCGCTTTGTGGGCGAGACAATGACCGCGAGCCAGGCGGGCAAGCCAGGCCTTGTCAGCATAGCCATGGGCGGTGTTTTTACCTCCTATCCCCTGCCCACCGCGCTCACCCTGTACGCGCCGGAGGCCAGGGGCCTGATTACCCCCTCCGGCAAGGACAAGCCGGGTACCCATGTGGAGGGCATGGCGCTTAATTACCTGCAATCCTCCGGTATCCAGGACAATGCCGCAGACAGCGGAGCCTTTATCGTACCCGGCTTTGACGGCAGCCCGGGCAGCCATGCCAAGCTGTACCGGCTGAGCTGGGACAAGCCCGGGGAAGTTGTCTATCTGGACATCCTTCCTTTGAAAGAGCCGCTCTCCGCTTCCGGCCATCTGCTGCTCTACTGGGCGGCGGACGCCACCAGCCCCAACAACAAGGCCGGTCTGGCCCTGGAATTGCTGCTGGAAGACAGCGGGGGCAAGCAGGCCGCCCTGCCCTTTGACAGCGGCAAGGACCTCAGCCTGTTTGTAGAGAAAGGTCAGGTGGAGGAAGACCCGACCGGCCGGGCGGTATTCAGCCACGCCACACCGCTCCTGACACAAATCATCGCCCTCTCCGACGTTGAAGGCATTGACATAAAATCCTTAAAGCGTATCGGCATCCGCGGCAAAAGCCCGTCCGGCGCTTTGATGCTCTATGACATCCGATATCTACAAGACTAAAAGAAAAAGAGGAGCGTTTCCGCTCCTCTTTCATTTAGTCTCAAATGTTATTCCTGGACCACAAAGCCTACGCCGACCACGCCGGGGCCGGTATGCGTGCCGATGACGGCGCCCAGGTTGCCCTCATACACCACGGTGTCCCCGATGAGCGGCTTAAAGGCCTCAATGGTTTCCGCCATCAGGGGCTTGGCGACGCTGTTGCCAAAGCTCAGCCCATATTTGAGGTCGGGCTTGGCGGCCATGACATGTTCCAGGAGGGATTTGACCACCTTGCGCTCGCCGCGGATTTTGCCGATGGCGTTGACCTTGCCTTCCTGCACGGCGATGAGGGGCTTGATGTTCAAAAGCCCGCCAATCAGCGCGGCGGAGCCGGACAGGCGGCCGCCCATCTTTAGATACTTCAAGGTATCCACCACCGCGTACAGGCGGATGCGCGGGGCCAGGGCGCGCAGTTCCTGCGCGATTTGCTCAGCGTTCAGTTTGCCTTCATCCCGCAGTTTGCACGCCCAGTGCAAAAGCAGGGAGTGGCCAAAGGAACCGGACATGGAATCCACCACGTGCACGCGCTTGGGGTCGGTGTTTTGCGCGGCGGTCTGGGCGGAGGCGTTTGTCGCGCTCAAGGCGGAGGCCAGGGTGATGACCAGCAGGTCCTTACCGGACTGAAGAATGGGCGTGAAGGCCATTTCAAACTCCCCGGGGCTGATTTGCGAGGTGGTGGGCAGTTTCTTGGCGGTGGCCAGTTTTTCATAGAAGGTGACGGAGTCCAGGTCGATGCCGTCACGATAGGTGTCATTGCCAAAGTGGATGGTCAGCGGCAGGGTCTTGATGTCCATGGCCTCCAGCTGCTGGGGGCTTAAGTCACAGGTGCTGTCAGCAAAAATCTGAATCATGTCAGGCTGTCCTTTCTGTGTTGAAGAAGTTGCTCAATCTTTCAAGGGCGCCGGCCAGCGCCCGGGCGTCGGTTTCACTCAAGGGCTCCAGGACGTTGTCCACCATCCGGTGATGAATCTGTTCATGAGAGGCGAAGGCTCTATCCCCCTGCTGTGTCGGCCAGAGCCAGACCAGGCGGCCGTCCGCGGCGTCACGCTCACGGCGCAGGTAGCCCTTTTTCTCCAGCACCTTAACGGTGGTGGACAGGGTGCCCGGTGTCACGCCACGAATCGCGGCAATCTCCTTGGCGGTGTTGCGGCCTTCCTTCACGGCGATGCACACCGATTCAATGACGTGCATCTCGGTAATGGACAGGTCCTCATACCCCGCCTCCCGGATGTAGATCTCCTCCAGGCGCAGGATGCTGTGGAAGACCTCCACAAGAAAGCGGTTTAATACCTCACGGGTTTCCTGCATGGGACCTCCTCTTAAATCTTGAAGTTCAAACCTTTTGAACTTCAAAGCAATTATACCCGCCCCGGCGTCCTCGTCAAGCCCCATTTTTCAAATGCGGAATCCCAGTGCGGCGCGTGGTATACTGAGCTCAACAAAACGCAGCCAGGCCCGCCCTGACAGCCCTGACCAATTTGAATATCTTGCTGTGTGAGCCGCAAACACCCTTCCCAAGGAGGAACCACCATGAAAGACCCCAAAGAACCAAGCATCCTGCCCATCAAAGACCGCCTCAGGGCGCTATCCGACCCCAAATACCGGGACTTTGTCGCCAAACTGATTCCCACGCTGGACAAAGAGCGCATCCTGGGCGTCCGGACGCCCGCGCTGCGCGCGCTGGCCAAGCAGGTACATAAAAACGGCGAGGCCGCCGCCTTCATGGCCGCCCTGCCGCATGAAACCTTTGAGGAAAACAGCCTGCACGCCTGCCTCTTGGGCATGGTGAAGGAGGCGGACGCCGCCTTTGAACTGACCGAAGCCTTTTTACCCTATGTGGACAACTGGGCTACCTGCGACGCCTTGAGCGCGAAGGCCTTTTTGCAGCAGCCGGAGGAGACGTTAAGACACGTCAATGCCTGGCTCTCCTCCCCGCATACCTACACCAAGCGCTTTGCCATCGGTGTCCTGATGGCCAATTACCTGGGCGAGCATTTTGAACCGGAACAGCTGGAGCTGGTCGCCCAAATTGAAAGCCCGGAATACTATGTCAACATGATGCGCGCCTGGTATTTCAGCATGGCGCTGGTGCGCCAGTGGGACGCCACCCTGCCCCTCATTGAGTGTCACCGCCTGGACCGCTTTACCCACCTGAAAACCATTCAAAAAGCGGTGGACAGCTATCAGATTTCAGATGAAAGAAAGGAATATTTGAAGAGCCTGCGAAAAGCGGCCGCCGATTAGCTGCTAGCTACTCCCACCGATGCCTGTCCATATCCACCCGGCCGTCCGCAAGGAAGGCAACGCCCTCCTCCTCCAGCATCGCCCGGCAAAGCGGGGAGTAAACCCCCTTGGCGATACTGCCGTCAGCCTTGATGACCCGGTGCCAGGGCAGGTTGTCCGGGCAATGACGCATCGCCCAGCCCACCTGGCGGGCGGCGCGCGGCGCGCCAAGCAAGCGGGCGACATGGCCATAGGAAACCACCTTGCCCCTTGGAATCAAAGCCAGGACGCGGTAAACCCGGTCGGAAAAACGCTCTTCCTGCATCCGGCGGCTCCTTTCCTTATCAATGAACAATTAGCATTATATAGCAATCCGGTTAACCAAGGAGAAGCAAATGTATCAGAAACTCCAATCACTCCTGCAAAAGCCCGCTTTATACGAGAAAACCGTACACAAATTCTGGGACGACGAACACATCTCAAAGGGCATGCTCAAAGCGCACCTGAGTCCTGACACGGACGCCGCCAGCCGCAGGCCGCAGACCATCAGGCGCTCCGTGGACTGGCTCGCGGGCCTTTTGCCCTCAGGCGCGGCCCTCTTGGACCTGGGTTGCGGGCCGGGGCTGTATACCAAATTGTTCGCGCAAAAGGGCTTCCACGTGACCGGCGTGGACCTGTCAGCGCGCTCTTTAAACTGGGCCAAAGCGCACGACCCGGATACCAACTACCTGCACATGAACTACCTGGACATGGAGTTTGAAGCCGCCTTTGACGCGGTCACCCTCATCTGGTGCGACTATGGCGCGTTGGTCAAGGAGGACAGAAAAGCCCTGCTGCGCAAGGTCAATCAAGCGCTCAAGCCGGGCGGGCTCTTCATCCTGGATGTGTTCACGCCCGCGCGGTATGAAGGTTTTAAGGAAATCACATCCTGGCAAAACTGCCCCGGCGGCGGCTTCTGGAGCGACAAGCCGCATCTGCTTATAAGCCTGGACGCCTGCTATGATGGGCCTATCAGCCTGTCGCGCCATGTGGTCATTGAGGAGGACGCCATCAGGGATTACAACATCTGGGATACCACTTTCACCAAAGAGCCCCTTACAGACGAGATGTCCGCCTTCGGCTTCACCCCGCAGGGCTTTTACGCCGATATGGAAGGCCACCCCTTCAGCCCGGAATCCCAAACCCTATGCGCGGTGATGCGGAAAGCCGCCAGGTAATCCCCCACCGTCCCTAATCCGCGCGCCACAACACCGCGTTGTCCGGGTCACCAATTCGGCGCATCGTGCGCTTTCTGTTCACATCATATTGCCCATCATGCACCGCGTCCGGATTAAAGCGGGTCTTGGGACGGGATTCTTCCCTGGGATAGCCAAAATAGACCAGGTTCATGACATGGATAAACGGCGGTATCAAAAACAATTCCCGCAGCTTATTCTCGCCATACTCCCCTATCCAGACGGAGCCCAGGCCCATGGCGGCCGCCAGCAGCATCATGTTTTCCACCGCCGCGCCGCAATCTATCATCCAGCCTTCCCCTTCCCAGGGGATGCCTTCGGTGTTTGCGCAGACGATGATGGCCAGCGGCGCGTTGTAATCGCCGTAAGGCGCGATTTTCCTAATTTCATCAAGCATCTTTTGCTCCCTGACCACCACATACTCCCAGGGCTGCAGGTTGCAGGCGGACGGCCCCGCCATGCCGGCTTCCAGCAGCAGTTGCAGGGCTTCATCCGATACCGGCTGGTTGTCCTGAAAGCTTCGCACACTCCTGCGGGAGAAAATGGCGTTTTGCACCGCCTCAACACGTGATTTACTCATAGCATCTCCTCTTTTCCACGTTACGCCAAGGATTCAGATAGAGACTACTAATGAAAAGTCAAGCGGGGAGAAACGAGTAATAAGAGAAAA
>CAZHPW010000103.1:0-6391 GCA_964534515.1 uncultured Christensenella sp. | reverse complement strand
ACCGCGAGGGCAGCTACGGCCTGGGCGCCGGCAAGCTGCGCACCACCATCCGCATTGTGCTCCCGGTCGCGATGCCTGGCATTTTGGCCGCGGTGCTCTTGTCCATCGGCCGCATTTCCGGGGAGACCGCCGCCCTCATTTACACCTCGGGCACCGCGACGCGCATCGCTGAGTTGTCCGAGTCCGGCCGCACCCTCTCTGTTCACCTCTACCAACTCCAGCAGGAAGGCCGCTTCATCAATGAAGCCTTTGCGGTTGCGGTTGTGCTCCTCGTTATCGTGGTGCTCATGAACGCCCTGTCCTCCCTGATTGCCAAAAAGCTGACCACGAAAGGTTAAACCATGACAAACTTCGCAGACAACAGCAAGGCCGTTAAGACCGAGGGCGATGCCCGCGTCAAATTTGACATCCGCGATGTGGACTTGTTCTACGGCAATTTCCAGGCGCTGAAAAAAATCAATATGCAGGTGCGTGAGCGCCAGGTGACCGCGCTCATCGGCCCCTCGGGCTGCGGCAAGTCCACCCTGCTCAAGTCCCTAAACCGCATGAATGACCTCATTCCAAACTGCCGCGTGGAAGGCAAAATCCTGCTGGATGACCTGGATATCTACTCGCCCCAGAGCGAGGTCAATTTGCTTAGGAAGCGCGTGGGGATGGTCTTCCAAAAGCCCAACCCCTTCCCCATGAGCATCTATGACAACATCGCCTATGGCCCGCGCTCCCACGGGGTGAAGGGCAAGCTCAAGCTGGATGCCATCGTGGAGTCTTCCCTTCAAAAAGCCGCCCTCTGGAACGAGGTCAAGGATGATCTCAAAAAGAGCGCCATGGCCATCTCCGGCGGCCAGCAGCAGCGCCTGTGCATCGCGCGCTGCTTGGCGGTGCAGCCCGAGGTTATTTTGATGGATGAGCCCACCAGCGCCCTTGACCCCATTTCCACCTCCAAGATTGAAGACCTTGTACTGGAATTGAAAAATGAATATACTGTGGTCATTGTGACCCATAATATGCAGCAGGCTGCCCGCATCAGCGACATCACCTCCTTCTTCCTGCTGGGCGAGATGATTGAGATGGAGGAAACCGGCAAACTGTTCTCCGCCCCCAATGACCAAAGAACCGAGAACTACATCACAGGGAGGTTTGGCTGATGCGTCTGCATTTTGATGAACAATTGGACAAGCTCAACAGCGAAATGATTTTAATGGGCAGCATGATTGAGCGCGCCATTGAGAACGCGGGCACGCTGCTGGAGACCCGCAATATGGACCTGGCCAGTGTCCTAAAAACCGGTGACTCGGAGATTGACCGCAAAGAGCGGGAGATTGAGACCATGTGCCTGCGCCTTATTTTGATGCAGCAGCCGGTCGCCCGGGATTTGCGCCTGATTTCCGCTGCGCTTAAGATGATTACGGACATGGAGCGCATCGCTGACCAGGCCTCCGACATCGCGGAAATCCTGTCCATGCCCATGACCGGCGAATGGATTCCCTACCCGCCCCACTTAAAGCAAATGGCGGGGGAAACTGCGAAGATGGTGCACAAGTCCATTGACGCCTACGTGGCGCGGGATTTGAACCTGGCCCGGGAAGTCATCAACGATGACGACAAGGTGGATGAGCTCTTCACCCAGGTGAAAAACGACATCATCGCCATCATTGAGTCCGGCAGTGAGGGCGGCAAACTGGACGGCATGCAGCTTTTGGACATGCTGATGATTGCCAAATACTTTGAGCGCAGCGCGGACCACGCGGTGAACATCGCCGAGTGGGTTGAGTTCGCGGTCACCGGCAGATACAAAGGGGAATTGATGCAATGATTTATTCGGTAGAAGACGACCAGGCCATCCGCGACTTGGTGCTGTATGCCTTAAGGCAGGCCGGCTACGAGGCGGAAGGCTTCGCGGACGGCAAATCCTTCATGGAAGCCCTGCAGAACAAATTGCCCATCCTGGTCTTGATGGACCAGATGCTGCCGGGCGCTGACGGGAGCAAGCTCATGGCGCAGATGCGCCAGGATGAACGCACGCGCCACATCCCGGTCATCATGCTGACCGCCAAGGACTCTGAGATGGACAAGGTGCGCTCCCTGGACGCGGGTGCAGATGACTACATTGTCAAGCCCTTTGGCGTGATGGAGTTGCTCTCCCGCATCCGCGCGGTGCTACGCCGCAGCGAGAAAAAAGAAGTGCAGGAGCAATTGTCCGCAGGCCCCATCAAAATGGATGTCGCCCGGCATGAGGTTCGCGTCAATGAGGAGGAAATCACCCTCACCAACAAGGAGTTCCGCCTGCTGCATTTCCTGATGACCTACCCCGGCCTGGTATTCACCCGTGAGCAATTGCTCAACAAGGTCTGGGACACCGACTATGTGGGCGACACCAGAACAGTGGACATGCACGTGCGCACGCTGCGCGCCAAACTGGGCGAGGCGGCCACCCTCATTGAAACCAAGCGCGGCGTGGGCTACCGCCTGGCCAACTGAAGGCAAGGAGATTACAGTTGAAACGCAGGATTCTATTTGGCTTCATCGCGCTGATTCTCTTTTTCAGCGTGGTCGCCATCTCGCTGTCCGCCTTCATTGTGCGCGCTGTCGCGCGTGAGCAGCTGCTCACGCAAATCACCGCTCAGGCCGACAGCCTGGTGCACCAGGTGCAGGGCAGGGATGTCGTCGCCGCGATGGAGGGTTTGATAACCAGCTCCCGCGTCACCGTGATTGATGTGGATGGCACCGTGCTCTTTGACAATTGGATGACAAACGAACTGGACAATCACAACAACCGGCTTGAGGTGCAAAAAGCCCGTGAATCCGGCTACGGCAGCGCGGTGCGCTATTCTGACACCAAGAACAGCACGGCCATGTACGCGGCCAGGCTCTTGCCGGACGGCAAGGTGCTGCGCGTCGCGGCGCCTGAGCAAATGGCGCGCGGCATTGTCGCAGGGGCAATGCCCTGGCTGGTGGGCGGTTTGGTCATCCTGCTCATTGTCATCATCATCTTCACCAACAAGCTCACAGACCTGCTGCTAAAGCCCATCCTGGCCATTGATGTTGAAAAGCCTGAGGAGGCGGTGGTCTATGACGAAATCCTGCCGCTGATTAAAAAAATCGACCAGCAGAATCAAAAGACCCACTCCCAGATGGAAGCGCTGGAGGCCCGGCGCATGGAGCTCAACGCCCTCTTGGACGGCATGCACGAGGGCTTTATCGCCCTTGGCAACAAGGAGGAAATCATCCTCATCAACCCCAGCGCCTGTGACATCTTTGGTGTAAGCGGAGAAGCGGCGCGCGGCCTTCGCCTGATGGAAGTCAACCGCAGCCCGGTCATCCTGGGCCTCTTGGACAACCTGCGCAAGAATGGCACGGCGGACGCGGTGATGGAGATGAATGGCCGCTTTTACCTGCTCTTTGCCAACCGCATTGAGTCCGGTCACGGGGCGGTACTCTTAATCAGCGACCAGACTTACAAGATTGAAGGCGAGGCCATGCGCAAGCAGTTCACCGCCAATGTGTCCCATGAGTTGCGTACGCCGCTCACCACCATCTGCGGCTACGCTGAGATGCTGGACAAAGGCATGGTCAAGCCGGAGGACGCGGGCCAGTTTTATCATCTGATTTACCGCGAAGCCAGCCGCATGCTCTCCCTGGTGGAGGACATCCTGCGCCTCTCCCGCTTGGATGAGGGCAACAAGGTCGGCCGGAAGGAGCGCCTCAACCTCAACGCCATCGCCCGCTCCATCACCGAGTCCCTGCAGCTGGCGGCCGATGAAAAGAATGTCACCCTGCGTTATGAGGGCGAGGACGCACAGGTCTTTGGCGAGGCGACGCTGCTGGATGAGCTGTGCAGCAACCTGATTGACAACGCGATTAAGTACAACGTGGACGGGGGAGAGGTCAGGGTCAGCGTCAAAAACGGCGCCCAGCCTGTGCTTACAGTATCTGACACCGGAATTGGCATTGAGCCGGAGCACCAGGACCGCGTCTTTGAGCGCTTCTACCGCACCGATAAAAGCCGCTCCAAAGAAACGGGCGGCACGGGGCTGGGCCTGTCCATCGTTAAGCACGCGGCGGAGTTCCACAAAGCCAAAATCAACCTGACCAGCAAACCCGGCAAGGGCACCACCATCACGGTTGTCTTCCCGGTTTTCAAGGAGGAAGCATGATAAAGCCCTGCAAATACCGCCATTTCAAGGGCGGGCTGTATGAGGTGCTCGGTATCGCCAGACACTCCGAAACCCTGGAGGAGATGGTGGTCTACCGCGCGCTGTACGGCGAGATGGGCCTTTGGGTTCGCCCGCTTAAGATGTTTCTGGAAACGGTGGAGCATGAGGGCCGGATCGTCCTTCGCTTCGCGCCGCTGGAAGAAGATTAAATAGTATGTAAAAACCGCGCCTGTGTGCTGACAGGCGCGGTTTTTGTTTGTGTCTGAAACCTTACTTGGGCGGATGGGGGTACAGCAGCGCCCAGGCGGTTAATTCGGCATAGGTCGGGTGGATGGTCATCGCGTGCTCAATGGGCGTCCAGGTGCCCTTGGACTGGGCCTGCTCAGGCCCGCCCGCGTTCATCAGGAAGGCGTAGGGTTGGACAACGCTGGCCGCCTGCGGGCCAACCACGTGCACGCCCAGGATGTGCCGCTTATCATCAGTTATCACCTTGGCAAAGCCGTCATCATCCTGCCGCTTGGAGTAGCCCATGGAGATGCCGGCGATGATGTCTGAATAGGCGCCGTGGAAGACGCGTACGCGTTCGCCGTACTTGGCCCGGGCTTCCTTCTCGGACAGGCCCACGCTGCCCACCTGGGGGTGGGTGAAAACGGCCTGGGGCACGCTGTCATATTCGGCTACACGGGTGTCATCGCCAAAGAGCACGTTGTTGAGCACGCCGGCTTCGTAATTGGCCTTGTGCCTGAGGGGGAATTTGCCGTTGATGTCGCCCAGGGCGTAGATGTTGCTGACATTGGTACGCAGCTTTTCATCGGTGATAACATAGCCGTTGCGGTCAAGGGCAATGCCCGCTTTGTCCGCGGCCAAACTGTCCGTGTTGGGCACGATGCCGGGGGCCAGGAAAATCTCTTCCGCCTCCATCTCGTAGGTTTCCCCGGTGTTTTTGTCCTTGAAGGTCATGACCTTTTTGTCGCCCTGCTTGCGCATCTTTTCGGCGCCCGCGAAGTAGCGCACGTCAACGCCCACTTTTTCCAACTGCCTTTTCACAAAGGGGGCGATGTCCTCATCCACCCCGCGCAGGATGGTTTCGCTGCGTACCGCCAAAGTAACCTTGGTGCCAAAGGCAGAGAAAATGTGCGCGAACTCCAGCGCCGTTGAGCCGCCGCCGATGATAATCAGGCTCTCATAAGGCTTTTTGGGAAAGCCTTCGGCGAAAAAGGACTCGCTGGTCTGGAAGCCTGTCTCGTTCATGCCCTCAATGTGGGGGATGCGCGTGCGGCTGCCGGTGGCAATGACGATGTTGTCGGCCTTGATGGTGGTTGTCGTGCCGTCATTGAGCGTGATGTGGAGGGTGTTCCTGTCCACAAACGCGCCTTCACCCGTAAACGTGGTGACGCCCTCGGTGGCCTTCACTTCCTGGCCCAATTCCTCATTGACATCAATCTGCCTGCGCATGCGGCGGGTAATCTTCTCCCAGTCCACCTTGGGCTCCCCATAGGTCACGCCGACCCGGTGCCCTTGCTGGGCTTCCCGAATCAGGTCAGCGGGGTAGACCAGCATTTTGGAAGGGATGCAGCCCCGGTTTAAGCAGGTGCCGCCAAAGGCGCCCTTTTCAATGACCGCGCAGGTCTTCCCGTGCTTGACCGCCTCTTCCATAATCATCAGCCCGCTGCCCGCGCCAATCACCGCGATGTCAAATGTTTGCATTGTCTTTTCTCCTCGTTTTCCTCGGGTTTGTCATTCAAAACCCCAGGGATTCTACCCAAAAACTGTCTATTTTAAGCCAAATCCGCCGTTCTGCCGCGCTTTTCAAGCCAAGGTACTTTCAATGTATGATATGGTCGCTTTTGGTTTACGAAAACCTTTTTTCGTGTTAGGATAAGACAAAGGCAAGCGCCCTTGGGGCGAATTCCATAGGTATTTTGTTTGATTGAAAGGAGTCACCATGTCAGAAGCAGATCGCGTCCTCTCCAACTTTACCCAGCAGGTCAAGGAAGAGCGCCGTTACAGCGAGAAAAAACTCCGCATCGGCATCATCGGCACCGGCTGGATCGCTGAAGCCCACATTGAGAGTTACCTCAAGCAGCCCGATGTGGACATCGTTGCCATGGCCGACCTCATCCCCGGCAAGGCGGAAAAATTCGCCGAAACCTACGGCGTGACCGGCTGTAATTTCTACCCCGACCACAAGAGCATGCTGGAAAACGAGCAGCTGGACGCGGTCAGCGTCTGCACCT
>CAZHPW010000102.1:0-6583 GCA_964534515.1 uncultured Christensenella sp. | reverse complement strand
ACCCCCGGCCCCATGCTCCCAAAGCACGTGCGCTACCAGGCTGCGCTACACCCCGTAAGGTTGCCGCAAACAAGCGGCGAAGATAATAATACTAAAGGTGTCCGGGCTTGTCAAGCCTTGAAATGAAAGTTTTTTACATATTTTCTATTATTCATAAGTTTGATGCTCAAATGGGCGGGTGAAGTGAAGTAATCACCCAAATATGACCCAAATCTGATACAATAGAAGAAAGGCTCATGTCAGCCGACAATCACACATCATCCAGGAGGCAAACACGCATGCAAAGACCCCTTAAAACCCTTGGCGGCAACAGAGCAAGCAGGCTCATCATTCTTGTGATGGCCTTGCTGTTCATGGTATCATCATTCATGCTTTCCGCCCTCGCGGAGACCACACAAGGCACTGAAAACAATACACAAAAGGAGAACACCATGTCACAATACCCCACCTTTACCATCACCATGGAAAACGGCCAGGTCATCACCGGCGAACTTTATCCCGAAATCGCGCCGGAGAGCGTTGGCAACTTCATTTCCCTGGCCAATGCCTCCTATTATGACGGTCTGATTTTCCACAGGGTTATCCCCGGCTTCATGGTGCAGGGCGGCTGCCCCACCGGTACCGGCACCGGCGGCCCCGGCTACACCATCAAGGGCGAGTTTGCCCAGAACGGCTTTAAGAACGATTTGATTCACACCCGCGGCGTTCTGTCCATGGCGCGCAGCATGCGCCCTGACTCCGCCGGCAGCCAGTTCTTCATCATGGTGGAAAACGCCCCCCATCTGGACGGCGCTTACGCCGCCTTTGGCAAGGTCACTTCCGGCATGGAAGCGGTGGACGAGATTGTGTCCCAGAAGCGCAACCACGCTGACAAACCGCTCAATGACCAGGTCATCAAGAGCATCCGCGTTGAAACCAACGGCCAGGACTACCCCTTCACCCCCATCAAATAATGATTACAACCACAGTAACCGTCCAGGTCGCGGGGAAGAGCTACCAGTTGTCCGGCATTGAGGAAAAGGAGCACTTCACCCGCCTGGCCGAGATGACCAACCGCCGCATCAATGAGACCGCCGGGCAAAACCCCTCCTTGAGCGCGGAAGCCTGCGCGGTGGCCGCCTGCTTTTCCCTGGCTGATGAGTTAATCAAAGCCCAGGCACTGGCGGCGCGCCTGCGCCGGCAGCTTGAAGACCAACAAAAGGACCCGCAGGATGAAGCCTGAACTGCTATCCCCGGCCGGTAGCCCGGAAGCCCTGAAGGCGGCCATCGCCCTGGGGGCTGACGCGATTTACCTGGGCGCCAGCGCGCATGGCGCCCGGGCCAGCGCCGGGTTTGACGATGAGGCGCTCAAACAGGCGGTTGACTTAGCCCACCTGTATGGCAGGCGGGTTTATGTGACCGTCAACACGCTGCTCAAACAAACGGAGTTGGGCAGCGTATTAAACCTGCTTGACACCGTCACCCGGCTAAAAGCAGATGCCGTGATTGTGCAGGATTTGGGCCTCATCAAACTCATCAAGGAGCGTTACCCCCAATTATGCATCCACGCCAGCACCCAGTTGAGCGTGCACAACGCGAGGGGCGCTCAAAACCTGTTGGACCTGGGTGTGTCCCGGGTCGTTTTGGCGCGCGAATGCACGATGGAGGACATCAGGCAGGTCGCCAAGACCGGGATAGAGACCGAGGTCTTTGTCCACGGCGCGATGTGCGTGTCCGTGAGCGGGCAATGCCTGTTCTCCTCCCAGATTGGCGGGCGCAGCGGCAACAGGGGCAAGTGCGCCCAGACCTGCCGCCTGCAATACCGCTATAAGGACAGCCAGGGCGCGCTGCTATCCATGCATGACATGAACACCTTGGAGCACCTGCCCGAATTGCTGGACGCCGGGGTGAGCAGCTTTAAGATTGAAGGCCGGCTCAAGCGCGCGGAATACGTGGCCATTGTGACCGGCGCCTACAAAAAAACGCTCAACCAAGCCATTTCGGGGCAACCGCAAACAGATTTTGCCCAGGAGCAGGCCGAACTCAGCCAGATATTCTCCCGCGGTTTTACCGCCGGCCACCCTTTCCGTGAGCAGGACAGCCTGCTCATCGGCTCTGCCCGCGTGTCCCACCTGGGCATCCAAATGGGCAGCATCCTGTCCTTTAAGCAAAGGGACGGCTTTGTTTTGGCCCAGGCCAGGTTGACTGCCCCGCTGAACAACGGCGACGGCCTGCAGTTAAGGGGCAGTTTGGAGCAGGACCTGATTTACTCCGGCCCTGAGGTGAGCGCCAATGACATCGCGACGCTGCGCTTGAGAAAGCCCCCCCGGGTTGGGGACAGCGTTTATCGCCTGCAGGATGAGAAGCAACTGGAGCGCGCCAGGCAAAACGCGCTGATGATGCCAGTTTTGCCCTTTGACGCGAAACTGACCCTTTCCCCCGGTGAGCCGGTTTCCCTTTGTGTCATTAGCGGCAAGGCCAGCGTGACCGTCACGGGCGACACGGTGCAAGCTGCGCAAAAGCAGCCCTTGAGCGAAGAAACCCTCACCCGCCTACTGGGCAAAACCGGGGGCACGCCCTTTGGGCTTAACAAGTTGGAAGTAATTGCCCCCTCCCCCGCCTTCATGCCCTCCGCCGCGCTCAACGCCATTAGGCGTGACGCGCTGAGCCAATTGGAGGAAGCGGTCATCGCCGCGCATGAGCTGCCCTTGACCCGGCCAAATTCACACAGCTTTGTATCTGAGGACGAAACGCCCGTTAAGAACCGGCTCTACGCGCTGATTAACAGCGAGATGGACCCGCGGGACATCAGGGCAGCCGGTGCGGACAAAATCATCGTCTATCTGAACAATTACCGCCAAGGGCGCCTGGAGGACAGCCTTAAGAAGCTGTCAAAGGATGACCTGCTGCTCCTGCCCAGGCAGATGTCAGACAAGGATGTCAGCCGCGTTTTAACGCTGAGCCGGGAAATGGGTCTCAAAATCATGGCGGACAATTTCGGCCAAATCGGGCAAAACGAAAGCCCGGCCGCTTATTCCGGCGAGGGCATCCCGGCCTGGAACAACGAGGCGTTAAAGGCGCTCAAAAGCTTTGGCGTTAAAAGCGCTGTCCTCTCCCGGGAACTGAGTCTTAAGGAGATTGAGGAACTGGACCCCGGCCTCATTGAACTGATATTGCCGGTGTATGGCCGGACGCAAATTATGCTGCTCAACCACTGCCCGGAGCGCGTCAGCCGCAACCTGTCCAAAAACAAGGCGGGCTGCACCTTTTGTGAGCGCGGGCACGGCGTTTTGGGCCAGGTGCTGGTGGATAGGATGGACGCGGAATACCCGCTTCACCCCACGCATTTTGACACGGGCTGCCTCATTACCCTCTACCACCACAAGGTACAGCACTTGGGCGCGATGGCGCCGAAAATGAGCCACTTGATGGATTTGCGCCATATGAGCCTGGAAAACGCCAAGGCCGTCACCGCCCATTACGCTGCCCTGCGGGATGGGCAGACCCCGGAACCCATTGCGCCCATGGAGCCGGGTCGCGCCCTGGTGGGCGTAGAATAAATAAACGGGATGTTAGCATGAACGAAAAAGCGCTGCGTACCCTGGAGTTTAATAAAATCAAGGAGCAATTGTCCGCGCTGGCCTTAACCGAGCCCGGGCAACTTCGCTGTGAGAACCTGGTGCCCTATGACCGCCTGGAGCAGGTGGAGCGCGCCCAGCATGAGACGGAAGAGGCGCTGTTAATCCTGCTTCGCCGCGGGGACAGCCCCCTTATTCCTTTTAAAGATGTCAGCCCCTTTATGGGCCTGGCGCAAAAGGGCTCCACCCTGCCGCCGCGCGCGCTCCTGGACACGGCTGAGTTGCTCCGCGCCGCCTCCTCCGCCCGCAACGCCCTGGGCGAGGATGAGCAAAACCGCACCCCGCAGTTGACCGCCCTGGCCGCCAGGCTGACCCCCTTGAGGCAAATTGAGCGCGCGATATCAGACGCCCTGATTTCCGAGGAAGAGGTGGCCGACAACGCCAGCAGCACCCTGTTTGACATCAGGCGGCACATGCGTTTGTGCAATGACCGCATCCGCGACAAACTGCAATCCATCGCCCATGGAACCAACTCCTCCAAGTACCTGCAGGACAGCCTCATCACCATGCGAAACGGCCGCTACGTGCTGCCGGTGCGCCAGGAATACCGCGCCCAGGTGCCGGGCCTGGTGCATGACCAGTCCTCCTCCGGCGCGACGCTGTTTGTAGAGCCGCTGGCCGTTGTGGAAGCAGGCAATGAACTCAAGGAATGGCAGGCCAAGGAGCGGGCTGAGATTGAGCGCATCCTGGCTGAATTATCCGGCCACGTGGGCGATGAGGCCGAGGCGATTTTAGAAAACCTGGACATCCTGGTGGAGCTGGACTTCCGCTTTGCCAAGGCCGCCCTGGCCCGGCGCATGCGCGCGATCAAACCCGAAATCAACAACCGGGGCTACATCAAATTAGTCAAGGTGCGCCATCCCCTCATCCCCGATGACCAGGTGGTGCCCTGCGACCTTTGGCTGGGCGATACCTTTACCACCCTCATCATCACCGGCCCCAACACCGGCGGCAAAACCGTCACGCTCAAGACCGTGGGCCTGACCACCTTGATGGCGTTATCCGGCCTGCACGTGCCGGGGCAATTGGGCACGACCCTGTCCATGTTTGACAATGTCTACGCCGACATCGGCGATGAGCAGAGCATTGAGCAGTCCCTGTCCACCTTCTCCTCCCACATGAAAAACATCGTGTCCATTCTGGAGGAGGCGGAGAACACAGACCTGGTGCTCTTTGACGAGTTGGGCGCGGGTACGGATCCCACAGAAGGCGCCGCCCTGGCCCAGGCCATTTTGCAGCGCATGCTGAAGATGGGCATCCGTTCTGTCGCCACCACGCATTACAGCGAACTGAAGGCCTATGCCTTAGCGACCCCGGGGGTTGAAAACGCCAGCGTGGAGTTTGACGTGGCCACCCTGTCCCCCACCTACCGCCTGTCCATCGGCGTGCCGGGCAAATCCAACGCCTTTGAAATCTCCAGGCGCCTGGGCCTGACTGACCGCTTGATTGAGGACGCCCAGCAGCTTTTAACCCGGGAAACCCTGCTGTTTGAGGACGTTATCGCCAGCGCCCAGGTTCAAAAGCAGGCGGCGGAGAAGGACCGCGAGGAAGCGGAAGCATTAAAGAAAGAAACCTTGCGGCTCAAGCAGGAGGCCGAGCAGCTGCACAATGAGATGGCCATGCTGCGCGAAGGCGCGCGCGCCAAGGCGCGTGAGGAAGGCCGACGCATCGTTGAAAAGGCCAAGCGCGAGAGCGCCGAGGTCTTAAGCGAACTCAAAAACCTCAAGTCCTCCGACCCCAACGCCGTGAACAAGTTAAGAAAGCGCATGCGCGATTTGGGAGACGAGATGTCAGGCGGCTTGAACTTAGACGGCGGCAGCGATGAATTGACGCCTGAGATGGTCCAAATCGGCATGCATGTCACCCTGGTGGTCAACAACGCGCCGGCCACCATCATCAGCCTGCCCGACAGCAAGGGCGAGGTACAGGTGCAGGCCGGGGTGATGAAAATGCGCCTGCCGCTTGAGCAATTAAAGCCCGCCGCCCAGCCCAAGGCCAAGAAACAGACCGTGGTCCGTTCCACCACCCAGGCCGGGGAGCGCTCAGTTAAGATGGAGTGCGACGTGCGCGGGATGGCGCTGGATGAGGCGATGGCCGCGGTGGACAACTACCTGGACAACGCTACCCTGGCCGGGCTGCACGAGGTATTCATCATCCACGGCAAGGGCACAGGCGTCCTGCGCACCGGCCTTCGTACCTACCTCAACAAACACCCCTTGATTTTAAGCCAGCGCGCCGGCAAGTACGGCGAGGGCGAGGGCGGCGTCACGGTGGTCACGCTGAAATAAGCCTGCAAAGCAGCCCAAAAGGCTGCTTTTGTTTACCCAATGTTCAAAGATGGCGTGATATAATAAGGTATCAAGCCTGAAAGCGGGAAAAGCGATGAAACAGATTATTTTTGTAGTGGATGACGATCCCAATATCGCGGCCTTGATTCGCCTGTATTTGGAGCAGGAGGAGTTTGAGGTGCGCCATTTTTTAAGGGGCGATGAGGCCCTGTTGGCCCTGCGCCAGAACGAGGCCGACCTGGTGCTGTTGGACATCATGCTGCCTGGGGTGGACGGCTGGGAAATCTGCCGTGAAATCCGCAAGACAAGCAAGGTGCCCATCATCATGCTCAGCGCCAAGGAAGAGATCTTTGACAAGGTGAAGAGCCTGGAATTGGGCGCGGATGACTACATCACCAAGCCCTTTGACCCCAAGGAAATGATAGCCAGGGTCAAAGCCGTGCTGCGCCGCTCCGTCAGCAACAGCGGGACGGAGGAAACCCTGCGCTTCCCCGGCCTCACCATCAGCATTACCAGCTATGAGGTCACCTTTGACGGGGAAACAGTGGCCATGCCGCCCAAGGAGCTGGAGCTGCTCTATTTTCTGGCCCTGCATCAAAACCAGGTCTTCACCCGGGAGCAATTGCTGGAAAAGGTCTGGGGCTTTGACTTCTTCGGGGACAGCCGCACGGTGGACGT
>CAZHPW010000101.1:0-7797 GCA_964534515.1 uncultured Christensenella sp. | reverse complement strand
CACGTGGGTCTCCAAAACCTTTGTTGAGGGTTCGAGTCCTTCTGCCCCTGCCAAAGACCCCCATCCGGAGCGCTCAGTTCTTGATGGGGGTTTTTTGTTGTTCATGGTTTCATTCTTTGCTTAGCTGTAAACTATTTTATGGTACATGCGAATTTGACACTTCCGGAGCAATAAAACTAAAATGTTTGGCAACAATGACAATTGCCCCTGCACTTGTCAGATGATAATCTTATATTGAACATATTGCTAAGCAGCAACTTTTAAACAGTGAATAATCAAACCTGAGGAGGAGACCAAGATGGACCGCAAGGAACTGGATTATGGGCGCTTAACCATCCCCACTGACCTGGACATCGTTCCCCAAACGCTTGAACTGATGAAACGTTGGGGCGCTGACGCCCTGCGCGACTGCGACGGGACTGATTTTCCAAAGCAGCTGAGCCAAACCGGGGCCAAGGTTTACGCCACCTACTATACCACCCGCAAGGACAACGAGTGGGCCAGGGCCAACCCGGATGAGGTGCAGCAGTGCTACATCATGACCGGCTTCCATACCGCGACCGGGGAGACCCTCTCCATCCCGTTGATGAAAGGCATCTCCCGCGAACTTATTCAGGTGAACGACCGGGATGACATCAAGCGCTGGTGGGAAGTGATTGACCGCACCACCGGCAAAGTCGTGGACACTTCCTTGTGGAGTTATCAGGATGGCGAGGTAATCATCACACAGACTGAAGCTTTCCATGAGTACACGGTCAGTTTCCTGGCCTACCTCATCTGGGATCCGGTTCACATGTACAACGCCGTGGTCAATGACTGGAAAGGCGTTGACCACCAGATTACCTTTGACGTGCGCCAGCCCAAGACCCGGGAGTTTACCATGAAACGCTTGCGCAAGTTCATTGAGGATCACCCTTACGTCAATGTCCTGCGCTTCACCACATTTTTCCACCAGTTCACCCTGCTGTTTGATGAACTGAAGCGTGAAAAATTCGTGGACTGGTATGGCTATTCCGCTTCTGTTTCACCCTATATTCTGGAGCAGTTTGAAAAGGAAGTCGGCTACCCCTTCCGCGCTGAATACATCGTGGACCAGGGCTATCACAACAACCAGTACCGTGTGCCCAGCCGCGAATATCTTGATTTCATGGCCTTCCAGCGCCGTGAGGTGGCCAAACTGGCCAAAGAGATGGTGGACATCACCCATGAATTGGGCCGGGAAGCCATGATGTTCCTGGGTGACCATTGGATTGGCACTGAGCCCTTCATGCCGGAGTTTGCACAGATTAACCTGGATGCAGTGGTCGGCAGCGTGGGCAATGGCTCCACCCTGCGCCTCATCAGCGACATCCCGGGTGTCAAGTACACCGAAGCCCGCCTGCTGCCTTATTTCTTCCCGGATACCTTCCATGAGGGCGGCAACCCGGTCAAGGAAGCCAAGGAGAACTGGGTCACCGCCAGGCGCGCCATCCTGCGCAAACCGGTTGACCGCATTGGTTATGGCGGCTATCTGAAGCTGGCTTGCCAGTTCCCGGATTTCCTGGACTATGTGGAAAGCGTCACCAGCGAGTTTCGTCAGCTCTACCAGAATGTGCGGGGCACAACGCCCTTTACCTTTAAGAAGGTGGCTGTGCTCAACTGCTGGGGCAAGATGCGCGCCTGGGGCTGCCACATGGTGCACCATGCCCTCTACCAAAAGGAAAACTACAGCTACGCCGGCGTGATTGAAGCGTTGTCCGGCGCGCCGTTTGACGTGCGGTTCATCAGCTTTGAGGAAGTGGCGGAAAATCCCGACTTGCTCAATGACATTGATGTCATCCTCAACATCGGCGATGGCGACACCGCGCATACCGGCGGACGCTGGTGGGCAGATGCCCGTGTGACTTCCTCCCTGCGCCGCTTTGTCCACCGCGGCGGCGGCTTTATCGGCGTTGGCGAGCCATCCGGGCACCAAAGCCAGGGTCATTACCTGCAGCTGGCCAGCCTGCTGGGCGTTGAGAAGGAAACCGGGTTTACCCTCAACTATGACAAGTACAACTGGCAGGAGCAGACCGGGCATTTCATCCTGCAGGATGCCAAAGCGGAAGTGAACTTTGGCGAGCGCCGCCCCGGCATCTACGCGCTTGAAACCGCCCAGGTGCTCAAGACCAGCAACAAGGAAGTCCAGCTGGCGGTGAATACCTTTGGTGAAGGGCGCAGTGTGTACATCTCCGGCCTGCCCTACAGCTTTGAAAACGCGCGCCTGCTGCACCGCAGCATCCTCTGGGCCTCCGGGGCTGAGGATGAGCTTAAGCGTTGGTACAGCGCCAACCCCTGTGTGGATGTCCACGCCTATGTCAAGAACAACAAGTACTGCGTCGTCAACAACACCTACGAGCCGCAGCAGACCACGGTTTACCTGGGGGACGGCAGCAGCTTTGACCTCATGCTGGACGCCAATGAAATCAAGTGGTACGAAATCTGATTATCAAATGATTAAAAAACAGGGCAGCGATGCCCTGTTTTTTTATGCTCCTGTTTTTTGCGCTTCTTTTCGGTATCGGCTTGGGCTTTGCTCCATCAAGCGCTTGAATGCCTGTGAAAAATAACTCAAGGAAGAAAAGCCGACCAGGCTGCTGATTTGGGAGAGGCTGTGGTCTGTATGCTTGAGCAGGTAGCAGGCTTCCTGTACCCGGCGGGTGGTCAGGTAGTGCATGGGGGAGAGCCCATAGGTTCTGTTAAAAGCCCTTGACAGGTAATACTTACTGATGCAAGCGCGCTCCGCCACCCAGTCCAGGTCGATGTTTTCGTTGAAGTGCAGGTCCATCAGCCGCTTGGCTTCCGTGCAGCCGGTGTTGCCCTGGCTGGGTTTTTCTGCCGTGATGTCAATGGAGATATACCGCCCGGCTTTCTGAAGCAGGATTTGGAGAATTTGTCGGCATATATCCAGATAGCCCGCCCGCTCGCGGGATAATTCCCTGAGAATATCATTAAAGTACGGAAGCAGCTCGTGGTTGTTGGAGCGGTCATTGAGCAGGTAGTATCGCGGCTGTTCACCGTTCTCAGACATGAAACGGACGCCGGAAATGCCGATGACAATGTATTCCAGCTCACCTTTGGCGTCTGACAGCTCGGTATGCGCGACATTGGGGTTAATAAGGAAGAAGTCCCCGTCTGACAAGGGCAGTTTTTCGCCGGTAATCTGCAAAAACCCTTGGCCCTGCACGCAATAGAACAGCTCCGCGTGGCTGTGGCTGTGGGGGATGGAACGCCAGGAATCATCAAAGCGGGAGATGGCGCAGTAAATCAGCCGTACCTGGCTGTTATCCTCCGGCGGGTACTGCACATCAAAGCGGATGTTGCCCATGGTTTCACCTCCCACCAATCAGAGTTATGAACAACAGTGGCGTTGAATTCATGCCCTCATGATAATTGCATGTTAGCTTATCGTCAAATCACACCTGGCTAAGTACAGGCGTGTAATCTTATTGTCAATCTTCCAAACAGAAGGTTATGCCAGGCTATTTTATGCAGCGATGTATACAGGCAGACTCCTTGCTTTTCCTTGCGGGGAGGCCGCCAAAATGATATGCTGACCAAGACAGAATAAAAACAAATCTCAAGTCTTGGAAGGGTTCGATATGCACGCACATCATCAGCCGGTCATCATCACCGGCCATGACCTTACCTTGGAGCAAGTTGTCTCAGTCGCCAGGCATCATGTTAAAGTCACCATCGCCGAGTCGGCCATGGCAGCGATGGCAGCTTCCCGGGCTGTTGTGGAAGACCACCTCAAGGGTGAGCGGCCTGTCTATGGCATCAATACCGGCTTTGGTGCTTTGAGCACCATTGGCATCACTCAGGAGCAGGCCAGCCTTCTTCAAAACAACCTCATCATCAGCCATGCCGTGGGCTGCGGGGCGCCCTTCCCTGTGGAGACGGTCCGCGCCATGCTGCTTTTGCGCGCCAATGCGCTTTGCCAGGGCTTTTCGGGCATCCGGCCTGAATTGGTGGAAACCCTGGTGGCCATGCTCAACGCAGGTGTCCACCCGCTTGTCCCGGAAAAAGGCTCCCTGGGTGCTTCAGGCGATCTGGCGCCTCTCTCCCACATGGCCTTGGTGCTGCTGGGCCTGGGGGAGGCCGAATACAAGGGCAAGGTGCTGCCCGGCGCTGAAGCCATGCGCCAGGCCGGTATCCCGACCCATCGCTTGCAGGCAAAGGAAGGCCTGGCGCTTATCAATGGCACCCAAGCCATGGCCGCCGTCGGCGCTTTGGCGCTCATGGACGCCATCACCCTAAGCAGGCTGGCGGATGCCTCTGCCGCCCTCACTTTGGAAGCCCTGCAGGGCCAGTTGGACGCCTTTGAGGCGCGTGTGCATGCCATCCGGCCGCATAAAGGCCAGCAAATTGTGGCTCAGAACCTATTGAAGCTCTGTGAAGGCAGCCAGTTAATTGCGTCTGCCCGTGGTTTACGGGTGCAGGACGCCTATTCCCTTCGCTGTGTGCCCCAGGTGCATGGCGCGGTGCGGGACGCCATCACGCACATCCGCGCGACGCTGGAGACCGAGTTTAACTCCGTTACGGACAATCCCTTGATTTTTACGGAGGATGGCGCGGTGATTTCCGGCGGCAACTTCCATGGGGAGCCCTTGGCGCTGGTGTTGGATTACCTGGCCATCGCCGTGTCTGAACTTGCCAACATCTCAGAGCGCAGGCTGGAGCGCATGGTCAATCCCCAGTTAAGCAATGGTTTACCCGCTTTCCTGGTCAAACATCCGGGTGTTAATTCCGGCATGATGATTGTTCAATACACCGCGGCCAGCATGGTCTCAGAAAACAAAGTGCTCGCCCACCCGGCCAGCGTAGACTCCATTCCTTCCTCCGCGAACCAGGAGGACCATGTTTCCATGGGCATGACCGCAGCACGTAAAGCACGTCTGGTGGCGGAGAATACATTCTCGGTTCTGGCTCTGGAGTTGCTGGCGGCAGCTCAGGCCATTGACCTGCGGCAAGAAAAACCCTCTGCCATCAATCATTCCATTTATACCTTGATTCGGGAGAAAGTGGCCTTCCTTGAAGAGGACCGCGAGCTGCGCCTGGATGTCAATGCCATGAATGAGCTAATCAGGGGAGAGGAAGTATTAGAGTATTTGAATAACAATTTTGTAAAGTAATAGCATTATATTCGTATTAATGTACTCTGGTTTGAACGAAAAACAAACCAGAGTATTTTTAAGCGTTGATGCATTTCGCAATCTGTCTTGGGGAATTTGCGGCTTCATCGGAGAGTATAGAACTGAATATTTGCTACCGGTTTACTAATTATCTGGGCAGTTGTTTTCTAGACAAAAATCGTTTGTATAAGTTGAAGGCTAATAGTGCATGCGATGCACAAAGACGCAAAATAAAATTGCGCACAGTCAAAATAACTGTAATCCTAATCACGTATACTGAATAAAAACGCTGATATGATTCATTTGCCCATGCGTTTGTCTATAAACGCCATCATCCGGTGAATAATGATGGTCAATGTACAATCGAATGACGAAAAAAGAGAAAAAACAAGACAAAGTGTTGAAAAACAAGACAAATCGTCAAAAACAGTACTTGATGTAGCAAATGAGACATGGTAAATTCATCATACCTTTAGTAGGTGAACGCTCTTTGTTTGAGAACCGGGTGGTATTACAAACCTTTAAAATTTCCTTGCTTGGTCTTCAAACATCACTAAAACTCACACTTCTGTACGACAAAAAACTCAACCGAACAAAACGCTACTGGCGCAGGGGGAAGAATGAATACCATGAAACGTCCTATCATTATCGCTTTGGTTTTGGTCATGATGTTGGTTTTGCCCATATCCTCGGCCTTTGCCGCTTCCGGTGACTACAAGGCATTCACTGTTGACATCATTTGGGTCAACAGCCTAAAGCGTGTGCCGGGAAATCTTCAATACGTGTATCAGTTTGCCAACGCGAAAACTGGGGAAGCATATCCGCTTGTGATAACCCCTTCCGGCCAGCAGTCAACTGGTGATGATCGAATCGTAAAGGCGGAGGGAAAGATTTCTCTGCCCTCCAAGAACACGGATGGGTCTGAAGCGGTTTATCTCCTCTCTGCCAATGGCTCCGGCTATGTTCTACAGGATGGGATTTCTTATTCTGTTTCTACTTCAGAATCTCAGGATCCCGGTGCTGGTACACCTTACTATAATCGCTACAGAGTTCTGAGCCAGCAAATCAACCCCCAGGTTCAAATCAATTTTGAAGGTATTGAGCCGCAGCCCATCACCTTGAATCTGCAAATGAACTCCTGGGCTCTGTCCGCTAAGAATGATGGCTCAAGGGCAAGCCACCAGGCGAGCGCGCAGGTCAATACGGTTCCAGAAAATGGAATCAACCTAATTGAACTGTTCTCCGCAAACGATAATGACGCTGTCCTCTTCCGCAATTTTGCTCTGGCGGAACTGGCCTGGGACGGAGAGCGCATCGCGGGAGAAAATCAATTCACGCTGAATATGGAAGAAATCCCCGGCGTTGTTCATGAAGTCCTTGGAAATGCAAATGACGGTTTGCAGACTACTTATCTGCCAGTGGTACATTCTCTTATTCAGCAGCGAATGGGCCATCCGGAGCTGGTTTGCCGAGCATTACATGGTCTGATTTGCAAAATTACTTCCAAACTAGTTCAATTGCAGTAGAGGAAATTAAGGGTGATGGTTCAACAATTGT
Source organism: uncultured Christensenella sp. (assembly GCA_964534515.1). Classification (GTDB taxonomy): domain Bacteria; phylum Bacillota; class Clostridia; order Christensenellales; family Aristaeellaceae; genus UBA6115. The sequence goes on along the minus strand of CAZHPW010000101.1, from coordinate 1,087 downwards.
AAATGTTTATTATGTAAGGAAGACATTTACTTTTAGGATGTATACGGATATCTACATCAGAAAACCATTGTCGAATTATTATCACGATGCAAATATCTCGGGCACACATGATTACGTAAACGTATCCGGAGTTAGGTATCAGCAAAACATCTCATCCTATTGGTTGAATCATCCTACTTTCGAGATTATTACTACTGGTTCCGGTTACTCAAAGGATCTCGCAAAGACAAGCCCGAACCTCCTGTCATTGACCCCGTCACCAGCGAAGACACCACCGTGGGCGGTACCGGCGAACCTGGAGCGACTGTGGTTGTGACCTTCCCGGGCGATGTAACGGCCGAAGCGACTGTGGACGAGAACGGTGACTGGACCGTGACCATTCCTGAAGGTGTTGACCTGGTTGGTGGCGAAGAGCTGAGTGCTGTGCAGACCGACGAAGCGAACAACACCAGCGAACCCGGTACCCAGACAGTGACCGACGCCACCGCACCTGACGCTCCTGTCATTGACCCCGTTACCAGCGAAGACACCACCGTGAGCGGCACCGGCGAACCCGGAGCGACCGTGGTTGTGACCTTCCCGGGCGATGTAACGGCTGAAGCGACCGTGGACGAGAACGGTGACTGGACCGTGACCATTCCTGACACTGTGGACCTGGTTGGCGGTGAAGAGCTGAGCGCGGTGCAAACCGACGAAGCGAACAACACCAGCGAACCCGGTACCCAGACCGTGACCGACACCACCGCGCCTGACGCACCTGTCATTGACCCCGTCACCAGCGAAGACACCACCGTGGGCGGCACCGGCGAACCCGGCGCGACCGTGGTTGTGACCTTCCCGGGCGATGTGACGGCAGAAGCGACCGTGGATGAGAACGGTGACTGGTCCGTGACCATTCCTGACACTGTCGACCTGACCGGCGGCGAGGAAATCACCGCGGTACAGACCGACGGTTCCGACAACACCAGCGAACCCGGCACCCAGACCGTGACCGACACCACCGCGCCTGACGCACCTGTCATTGACCCCGTTACCAGCGAAGACACCACCGTGGGCGGCACCGGCGAACCCGGCGCGACCGTGGTTG
>CAZHPW010000100.1:0-8132 GCA_964534515.1 uncultured Christensenella sp. | reverse complement strand
CGTTTTCAAGGTCCGCGCACCCGTTTGGGGTGCCCGAATAATATACCACCCCCGCCACACCAAAGTCAAGCACTTTTTTCTAATATTTTTTTGTTTTCTCCTGGGGTTTTCAACCTTTACGATACGGCGGAAAAGCAACCTCTTTGTCAAATCGTGGCAAAATGGTTTGATGAAGCGGAAAACATCTTATAATAGAGATAAGAAATGAGGTACAGCCATGAGCGACAATCACGAGAATATCCGGGACCTGGTACATCAGGAAATCTGGCAGACGCTGCCTGAGGAAAAAGAAAACGAGCTCAAGGAGCTCGCGCAGCAGATTGCCGATGAGAAAAACATTCCACTATATATGCCGGTAACGGACGAGGAGCTGCCGGACGACAACAAGGTCATGATGCAGTACTTTGAGTGGTACCTGCCCGATGACGGGGAGCACTGGAACAGGCTCAGGGATGACGCGGAACACCTGAAGAAACTGGGCGTGGGCGGCGTTTGGCTGCCGCCGTTTTGCAAATCCACCGGCACCAACGACGTGGGCTACGGCATCTATGACCTGTTTGACCTGGGTGAGTTTGACCAGAAGGGCAACGTGCGCACCAAGTATGGCACCAAGGACCAATTAAAGGCTGCGATTGACGCGCTGCACGCGCAGGGCATCCAGGCCTATGCCGACGCGGTCTTAAACCACAAAGCGGGAGCCGATGAAGCTGAGGTCTTTCAGGTGGTTCAGGTGGACCAGTCCGACCGTAACCTCGTGCAGAGCGAGCCTTTTGACATTGAGGGTTGGACCGGTTTCCATTTCCGCGGCCGCCAGGGCAAGTACTCCGAGTTCAAATGGAACTTCCAGCACTTTACCGCGGTCAATTTTGACCAACGCTCCGGCAACATGGGCATCTACAAGATTCTTGGCAAGGACAAGGGCTTCTCCGACCAGGTGAGCGGGGAGCAGGGCAACGCCGATTATCTGATGTTTGCCGACATTGACTACAAGAACAAGGATGTCATTGACGAGGTGCTGCGCTGGGGCGAATGGGTCACCCGGGAAATGAACCTGGACGGGATGCGCATGGACGCGGTGAAACACATCGACCACCGCTTCATGGAAGCCTTTATCCGCCATGTGAAGCTGACCACGGACCGGCCGCTGTACTTTGTGGCGGAATACTGGGCTTCCCACCATGGGGCGCTGGACCACTACCTGAATGAAACCGACGGCATGACAGCGCTGTTTGATGTGCCGCTTCACTTTAATTTCCTAACCGCCGGCCAGCGAGGACGGGATTATGACCTGAGGACCATTTTTGACGGCAGCCTGGTCAACTCCCACTACTTTAATGCCGCCACCTTTGTGGACAACCATGATTCCCAGCCCGGTCAGGCGCTGGAATCCTGGGTGGCCGATTGGTTCAAGCCGCTGGCCTATGCCCTGATTCTGTTGAGGGAGGACGGCTATCCCTGCGTTTTCTACGGAGACTATTACGGCATTTCCGGCGAGAACGGCATCCCGGGCAAAAAGGACATCCTGGATAAGCTGCTCATAGCGCGTAAATACCAGGCTTACGGCGAGCAGGTGGACTATTTTGACCATGCCAACACCATCGGCTGGATTAGAAAAGGCCTGCCCGAGCACTTTGGCAGCGGGCTGGCCTGTGTGATGTCAAACGGCGAGGATGGCTTTAAGCGGATGAGCTTTGGGCCGGAGAAGCAGGGCACCAAGTGGCGTGACGTCACCGGCGCGATTGCCGACCCCGTAACCTTAAACGAGCACGGCGAAGCCGATTTTTATTGCAAGGGCGGCAGCGTCAGCGTCTACATCCAAACAGAATAATCATTCAGCAATCGAGGCGAAACCATAGTTGAACAAATTCGCCATATCGTCCCACCCGCGGTTGCGGGTGCGGGATTTCAAGATGGCAGCGTACAATACGCTGTCATCTTTTTTCGCGGCGCCCACGTAGCAAAAGCCCGCCGCGTTGGTAAACCCGCTCTTGATGCCGTAAGCCCCCGGGTAGAAATGGGGAGAGGCGGAACTTAACAACTCATTGGTATTGTAGATACCCAGGATGCCGCGCTTTTCGGTGGGCTGCATGGTGTAGTTCAGAGCGGAAGCGATGGAAACAAAATCCGGGTTGGACATGCCTGCGTAGGCCAAAATCAACAGGTCTTTGGCCGTTGAGTAATGCTCCGGATCGTGATAGCCATGTGGGTTGGTGAAGTGGGTACCCTCCATGCCCAACTCTTTTGCTTTGGCATTCATCTGCTCCACAAATTGCTCAATGGAGCCGGCACAGATTTCTGCGATGGCATTGGCCGCGTCATTGCCCGAGCGGAGCATGAGGCCATACAGCAAATCCCGCATGCTCATCTTCTCCCCCGGGTAGACCGGCACCAGAGAGGAATCCCTGGCAATTTCACCGGTTGACGCGGGCAGGGTGACCACCTCATCCAGATTGCCCCGCTCAAGCGCCAGGAGCAAGGTCATCATCTTGGTGGTGCTGGCCGGGTAGAGGCGCTCCTGCGCGTTTTTGGCGTAAAGAATTTTGCCGGTCTTCGCGTCCGCGACCAGGGCGGCTTCCGAATTTAAGAAGTCATCCTGCAGGCTGAGGGGTTGGGTGCGGTCAAAGAACTCCGGCGCGATGATGCCAAAGGGAGACAGGTCGCTGCCGGGCTTGAGCCAGTTGCGGCTGGCTTCGTCCATGACGCCGTTAACCTGGATGCCCTCAGCGCCTTTGTCCTTTAAGTGCTGCTGGAAGGCTTTCAAAGCATCCAGGGTTTGCCCGCCAAAGTGGCCATCCGCCACGCCTTTTAGGAACTTGAGGTCGATGAGGCGTGTTTGCATGTCCATGACCCGCTTGCCAATGGTGCCGGAAGAGTAATCAATGAAGGGGAGCATGACCGCGTCATCAAAGAGCAAGGCCTGGGTCGCGGCGCCGGCGATGCCGTCCACCGCCAGCTTGTGCCCTTTTTCGTTCAAGGCTTTCTGCGCGCTTCTGACCGCCTGGGCCGTCCCCTTGCCGTACACGCCGTCAGGCGATGTGTTGAGGAAGCCCGCGTCAAACAGGCGCTGCTGCAGCCGGGTGACCGCCTCGCCGGAAACGCCGTTTGAAAGCGTCCCGTACTGGCCGGCGAATGCCGGAACAACGAGCAAGAGAAGCACGCATATGAGCGCGAGCAATCGTTTCATTCAATAACTTCCTTTCGGGGCTGTCAGTATTATAACGATTCAGCGGCCGCTTTTCATCAACAAAATCAAAACACGGGAAAACACGCGCAAAATCGGCCAAAAAACAATGACAAATGAAAGAAGATGACTTATAATGACGTCAACAATAAACCGGAGGTTGGACATGAAAAACTTGAAACTTGGCATCATCGGCTGCGGCGGAATCGCGAACAACAAACATCTCCCTTCGATTCAGACAGTCGGCAACGCCGATGTGGTCGCCTTTTGCGATATCATTGAGGAACGCGCCCAGGAAACCGCGAAGAAATTCGGCACCAAGGACGCCAAGGTATTTACCGATTACAAAGACCTGCTGAAGTTGGACCTGGACGCGGTTTACGTCTGCACCCCCAACCGCAGCCACAGCTTCATCACCGTGGACGCCCTGCACGCGGGCAAGCATGTGCTTTGCGAAAAGCCCATGGCCATTAACTACGAGGAAGCGCACAAGATGCTGCAGGCCGCCAAGGAAACCGGCAAGCTGCTGACCGTTGGCTACCAGAGCCGCTACCGCGCGGACAGCATGTACCTAAAGAGCGCCATGGAAGCCGGCGAGCTGGGCGAGATTTATTTTGCCAAAGCTAACGCCGTACGCCGCCGCGCCGTGCCCACCTGGGGCGTTTTCCTGAATGAGTATGAGCAGGGCGGCGGTCCCCTGATTGACATCGGCACCCACGCGCTGGACTTGACCCTGTGGACGATGGACAACTACAAGCCCAAGTACGCCGTTGGCACCACCTACCACAAACTCAACAAGGATCGCAACGCCGCCAACGCCTGGGGCGACTGGGATCCGGACAAGTTTACCGTTGAAGACAGCGCCTTTGGCTTTGTCGTGATGGAAGACGGCGCGACCATCATGCTCTCCGCCGCCTGGGCGCTTAACACCCTGGAAGTGGAAGAGGCGACTACCACCCTGTCCGGAACCAAGGGCGGCGCTGACTTCCATGACGGGCTGCGCATCAACGGGGTGCGCCACGGCCGTCAGTTTGTGGAAAAGCCTGACCTGAAGGCCGGCTCCGTCGCCTTCTACGCCGGTTCCTCCGCCAAGCCTGAAGTGTTGGAACAGATGACCTTCCACGCCGCCATCAGGGGCGAAGGCAAACTGTGCGTGCTGCCCGAGCAGGCCATTGTGGTGACCAGGATTCTGGAAGCCATCTACAAGAGCGCGGCCTCCGGCGAGCCCTACTACTTTGATTAAGGGGACAGTTTGATGAAAAAAATGCCGATTGCCTACCAACTCTACTGCGTGCGCAACGAAATGGCGCGTGACGTGGTCGGGACGCTCAAAAAGGTCAAGGAGCTGGGCTTTGACGGCGTGGAATTCGCCGGCTTCTACGATTATTCCGCGCAGGACATGAAAGCCCTGCTGAACGAAATCGGGCTTGAGCCGGTGAGCAGCCATGTTCCGCTGCAAAACATCCAGGCCGACATGGACAAGGTGATTGCCTACCACAAGGAACTGGGCATCAAGTTCATCGCCGTGCCTTACCTGGGCGAGGAAGACCGCCCCGGCATGCCCGGCTTTGCCAAGGTGCTCAACCTGATTGTCCGTTTCGGCCAGAAGTGCAAGGACGCCGGCATCCAGCTGCTCTACCACAACCATGATTTTGAGTTTGCCAAGGTGTCCGGCCTATATGGCCTGGACTTCATCTTCCAGGCGGTGCCGGAAGACCTGCTGCAGACGGAGATTGACACCTGCTGGGTCAAGTACGCGGGGGTGGACCCCATCACCTACCTGGCCTCCTACAAGGGCAGGGCTCCCATTGTGCACATCAAGGACTTCGTGTCGGACAACTCCGGCCGCACGCCCTATGCCCTCATCGGCCTGAACGAAGATGAGGAAATTGACCGCAGCGGCTTCTCCTACCGGCCTTTTGGCCATGGCTCCCAGGAGCCGGAAGCCTTGGTGGAGGCAGCCATTGACGCGCAGGCGCAGTGGCTGGTGCTGGAACAGGATGAGCCCTACACCGAGTCCCCCTTTGAGGACGCCCGGCTGAGTATGGAGACCTTCCGCCAGATTGGCGCGAAATAAAGCCCTCTTCCCCGGCTGTGTTTCAGCCGGGGATTTTTATACAAAAAAGGAATTTTGAGCATGGAAAAATACAGAGTGGGCATCATCGGCGCGACCGGCATGGTTGGCCAGCGACTGATTACCTTGCTGGCAGACCACCCCTGGTTTCAGGTGACCGCCCTGCTGGCCAGCCCCAAAAGCGCGGGCATGAATTATAAGAACGCAGTAGAAGGGCGCTGGCAGATGAAAACGGCCCTGCCCGAAGCGATAAAAGGCATGCAGGTTCTTGATTCCTCCGACATCAAGGCCGTTGCCGGGCTGGTGGACTTTGTTTTCTGCGCGGTCTCCCTGCCCAAGGAGGAGACCAGGGCGCTGGAAGAGGCCTACGCCAAGAACGAAATCCCGGTCATCAGCTGCAACTCCGCCTGCAGGATGGTCAAGGATGTGCCGATGCTGATACCGGAAATCAACCCGGAGCACGCGCAGCTCATTCACCAGCAAAGAAAGCGCCTGGGCACTGAGAGGGGCTTTATCGCCGTGAAGCCCAACTGCTCCATTCAAAGCTATGTGCCTGTCCTGCAGGCGCTGTGGGAGTATGAGCCCATCGCCGTTTCTGTCTGCACCTACCAGGCGGTGTCAGGGGCCGGAAAGACCCTGGAAACCTGGCCTGAGATGGCGGACAACGTAAACCCCTACATCGCGGGCGAGGACGAAAAAAGCGAGCAAGAGCCGCTCAAAATCTGGGGCAAGTTAAACGCCGTGATGGACGAGGTGGTTCACAGCGAGCTGCCTGTCATCAGCGCGCAATGCTTAAGGGTGCCGGTGTCAGACGGCCACATGGCCGCGGTGTCGGTCAAGTTCCGCAGAAAGCCTGAAAAGCAGCAGATATTGGACTGCATCCAGAACTTCAAAACCCTGCCCCAGCAACTGGGTCTGCCCTCAGCGCCTGACCCCTTTATCCTCTACAAGATGGAGGACAACAGGCCCCAGACCGCGCTTGACCGGGATGAGGGCAGGGGCATGGCCATCACCGTGGGTAGAATCCGGGAGGACAAACTGCTGGACTGGCGCTTTGTCTGCCTGTCCCACAACACCCTCAGGGGTGCTGCCGGCGGCGCGGTATTGATGGCCGAGCAATTGTGCAAGCAGGACTACATCAAAAGAACTTGAGGAGGCCGCGATGAAGACACCCATTTTTAAAGGCACGGCGACAGCCATCATCACCCCATTTAACGAGCAGGGGGTGGATACAAAGGCGCTTGAAAAACTGGTGGACTGGCAGATTGAGCAGGGTGTCAGCGCCCTCATCGCCTGCGGCACCACCGGCGAACCCTCCACCATGGAGGAAAGCGAATGGGAGTTGACGGTCAAAACCGTGGTGGACAGCGCCCGCGGCCGCGTGCCGGTTATCGCGGGGACGGGCGGCAACAACACCACCCACGTCATCAAGCAGGCAAAGAAGGCCAAAGCCCTGGGTGCAAAGGCCCAATTATGCGTGACGCCCTACTACAACAAGACCACCCAGCAGGGCCTCATCGCACATTACACCGCCATCGCGGATGAGGGCAGCCTGCCGGTCATCATTTACAATGTGCCCGCGAGGACGGGGCTGAACATGCTGCCCGAGACCCTGGGCAAGCTTTCCCACCACCCCAACATCATCGCGATGAAAGAGGCCTCCGGCGATTTGATTCAAATTACCGACATGATGCGCCTGTGCGAGGATAGGATTGCCTTTTATTCAGGCACGGACGAGGTGATTGTGCCCTTGATGGCCTTGGGCGGCCTGGGCGTAATTTCCGTTCTCTCCAACGTGACGCCCAGGTTGACGGCGGACTTGACGGACGCGATGCTCAAAAAAGATTATGAGCAGGCGGCAGGGCTGCAAAAGCAATTGATGCCGCTCATTCACGCGCTGTTTTGCGAGACCAACCCCATCCCGGCCAAAGCAGGCGCTCACCTGTTGGGCTTCTGCGAGAACCGGGTGCGCCTGCCCCTCATCCCCATGAGCGAGAAAAACCAGGCCGTACTCAAAGACGAGATGGAGAAACTGGGGTTACTGAAATGAATAAACTGATGATTACCGGGGTCAACGGTCGGATGGGCCGCTTGATTGCCAGAGACGCCAATCTATTTAACTTTGAGGTTGTCTGCGGAGTGGACAGCCATGAGAGCCCTGACGCCGGCTTTGCCGCCTACCGGGACATCAATGCAGTCAAGGAAGAGGCGGAGGTCTTGATTGACTTCTCCTCCCCCAAGATGCTGCCGGACATCCTGGACTTCGCGATGGCGCGTGATTTGCCCTGTGTGCTATGCACCACCGGCTACACCATGCAGGAGGAGGCAATGGTCAAGGCCGCGATGGGCAGCATCGCCATTTTCCGCTCCGCCAATATGTCGGTTGGCGTGTATGTCCTGCGCCGCCTGGCCAGGGAAGCTTCCCGGATGCTGCCCGGCTTTGACATTGAGATTGTAGAAAAGCACCACAACCAAAAGGCGGACAGCCCCTCCGGCACCGCGCTCACCTTGTATGAGGCGGTTAAACGCCCGGACAGCCAGAAGGTATTTGGCCGGGAAGGGCTGGTGGGCGCCCGCAAGCCTGAGGAAATCGGCCTGCACGCCGTGCGCGGCGGCACGGTAGCCGGCGAGCACGAGGTTGGCTTTTACGGGCCGAGCGAGACCCTGCTCCTCACCCATGCCGCCCAGGACCGCGCGGTGTTTGCGGCCGGGGCCTTGAGGGCGGCGCAGTTCCTCATTGGCAAAGCGCCCGGGCTGTATAACATGGAAGACCTGGTCGGCAAACTGTAAACAAACACTGGCTATAAACGCAAAAAACCACGCTCATACTACTCTAAAACGTTAACGCCTCATTTAACCACTGCCGTTTTGTGATGG
>CAZHPW010000099.1:0-8196 GCA_964534515.1 uncultured Christensenella sp. | reverse complement strand
AACATCGCCTGGTATGAGCAAAAGGCCATCATCGTCCTCCTGGCCCTCCTCTACCTGGGGGTCAAGAACATCCATGTCGGCCCCACCCTGCCCGCCTTCTTAAGCCCCAACGTGGCCAAAGTGCTGGTTGAAAACTTCGGCATCGCCGGCATCGGCTCTGTTGAAGACGACATCGAGTACTTCTTCGGCGACAAGAAGGAAGCAGTGGAAGCCTAAACCCTATCTGAAGCCCATTAACCCGGCAGCGTGCACGCGCTGCCGGGTTTTCTGTGGTAATCAGATATTATTTGTATATTATGGTTGGTTGTTTTGCAAAAAGCACAAACCGTGGTATAATGCCCAGCGGGCAAACGCGCTTGGCGCTATATGAAATCTTCTCGCTTGTTTCTTCGCGCGCGTGAATTTGTGATTTGCTCCGGAGGTACAGATGAAACTTGGATTTATCGACTATTATCTGGATGAATGGCATGCCAATAACTATCCCAAATGGATTTCTGAGGCCACCGACGGTGCCGTCACGGTGACTGACGCTTACAGCTTAATGGATAGCGAAAAAGAAGGGGGCAGAACCAACGCGCAGTGGTGCTTTGACATGGGTATCCGCCAGGCCATGAACATGAAGGAACTCATTGAGCGGGTGGACGGCATCATTGTGCTCTCTCCGGATAACGCCGAGATGCATGAGGTCCTGTGCCAGTTGCCGCTGCGCTCCGGAAAACCGGTGTACATCGATAAAACTTTTGCCCCGGACGGGGAAACAGCCAAACGGATTTTTGACATCGCGCAAAAGCATGATACGCCCTGCTATTCCTCTTCCGCCCTGCGTTTTGCCGCTGAGTACCATCATCTGGGCAAACCCCATAGTCTGTCCTCCCGCGGCCCCGGGCAATTTCATACCTATGCCGTTCATCAGGTTGAGCCGGCTTTGATGCTCATGGACGGCAAGGTTGCAAGGGTCCTGGGCATGGGGGATGAGGGCAGGCAGACCCTGCTCATCGCCTTTGAGGATGGACGCTTTTGCGATGTCTCCTGCCTTGGCAGCGGTTCTTTCGCGATGACGGTTAAGACGGGGGAGGATGTTTTTGACCTCACGGTCACCTCAGATTTTTTTAAGGACTTCATCAAAGCTATGATTCAGTTCTTTAAAACCCTGGAAGTGCCGGTTCCCCATGAGCAAACCCTGCAAATCATGCAGGTCCTGGGTGCGGGCAAACAGGCGCTTGAGAATCCCGGCACCTGGGTAAACCTGTAAAAACAATGCACGACTCATTTGGGCTAAATTTGGCAAGTTTTCGCACTTTCCAGCATGTCGATTTACTGCTAAGATGAACCACATAAAGCTTGGTAGCTGTTGAGCGTTCATAGGTCCCACTGACACAAAGTCTCTCAAAAGGAGTAGTGTATTGATCGGATTGTCCAATTCCACCATGAATACCAAGGTATCCGGGAAAACCCTGGATATTGCCAGGGCCAACAACCGCCGTGCGTCCCGTGCGCGTCTGCGGCGCAGCTACAGCATGTACCTGCTGCTGATTCCTGGCATTCTCTTTGTCCTGCTGTTCTCTTACGCGCCCATGTATGGCTTGATTATCGGCTTTAAGAAATACAACATCTTTGCCGGTGCCAACCCTTTTGACGCCATTGCGCACAGCCCCTGGGTTGGCTTGCAGAACTGGAATGCCCTCTGGGCTCAGAGCAAATTCCGCCAGGCGGTCACCAACACCTTTGTCATCAGCGCGATGAAGGTGATATTTGTGTTTCCAATCGGCATCATTCTGGCTTTAATGATCAATGAGGTTCGCATCAACATGGCCAGGCGCTCCCTGCAAACCATCCTTTACCTGCCCCACTTTTTCTCCTGGGTGGTTGTCGGCGCGCTGTTTATGAACATCATGGGCACCACCGGCCTTGTCAACCAAATCATCATCGCTCTGGGCGGTGAACCGCAGAAATTCTTCATGGACAACCGATGGTTTCGGATACTGCTGTTAATTTCTAGCGCTTGGAAGGAATCCGGCTGGAATACCATTGTTTACCTGGCAGCTATGGCCAGCATTGACACCTCACTTTATGAGGCGGCCAGGATAGACCGCGCCAACCGCATGCAGCTCATCTGGCATGTCACCCTCCCCGGCATCGCGTCCACCATCGTCATGATGCTCATTTTGCGCCTGGGCGGCATCATGGATGCCGGCTTCAGCCAGATTCTGGTCATGTACAACCCCACGGTTTACCGCTCCGGTGACATCATCGGCACCTTTGTGTACCGCGAGGGCATCGGCAAACTCAACTGGAGTCAGGGCACAATGGTCGGTTTCTTTAACTCCATTATCAACCTTGTTCTTATCCTGGGCGGCAACCTTTTAAGCCGCCGGTTGACTAGCAGGAGTATCTGGTAATGAGCATCAGAACAAAAATCAAGAACGAGCGCAAAAACGCGGCTTTTGGCCTCTCGCGGGGAGAGCGCTTTTTGGGCGGGGTCAATTTCTGTATCCTCATGCTCATTGCCGTACTCATGCTCTTTCCCTTCCTCAACACCATCGCCAAATCCTTTTCCAGCAACAACGCCATTACAACCGGTAAGGTGATTTTAGCACCGGTAGATTTTCAATTGGGCACCTACCGCTATGTGATGAACCAGAGCCAGTTCTGGAGTTCTCTGAAGGTTTCTCTTACCATCACGGTCTTAGGCACCATCGGCGCTCTCTTTTTCACCTGTCTGACAGCTTATCCTTTGTCCAAGACCTGGCTGGTGGGGCGCAAGAAGTTTATCCTTTTCTTTGTGTTCACCATGCTGTTCTCCGGCGGTATGGTGCCGCACTACCTCCTGATGCGCTCCTTGGGTCTCATCAATACCATCTGGGTGCTCTTTGTGCCTGGCATGATTTCCGTATACAACGTTATTCTGCTGAAGAACTTCTTTGAGGACATCCCTGAAGCTGTTGAGGAATCCGCCCAGTTGGACGGGGCTGGCAACATCAGAACGCTGGTCTCCATCGTGCTGCCCATGTCTCTCCCGGCACTGGCCACCATTGGCTTGTTTTACGCCGTCGGTTTCTGGGACAACTACATGACCGGCTTGCTCTACATCACCAAGCCCGATTTCCGTCCCCTTCAGACCTACCTTTACCAAATCGTCACCGAAGCGCTCAACGTGGACCAGTCCCTGACCATGGACGCGCTTGAAAACATTTCCCTGAATACCGAAGCCATCCGCGCGGCAACCATTGTGCTGGCCTGTGTGCCCATTATGCTGGTCTACCCCTTCCTGCAGAAGTACTTTGTTAAGGGCATGCGCGTGGGTTCGGTGAAGGGATGATTTTGTGAATTTCCCTTTCCTGATTGAGGAAAGTGAGAAAAATATAGGAGGAACTACCATGAACAAAAGACTGCTGAGCCTGCTTCTTGCCGTAATGATGCTGCTGGGTGTGAGCCTGGCTGCCGTCAACGCGGAAGAAGACAAAACCCTCAAGATGCTGGTCCCTGCCCTCGCGATTGACATGAACACCGACTATGTCGGCTTAAAGCTCGAGGAAATCACCGGGTTCAAGGTCCAGTACGACTACATCTCCGATGACAACCAATTGGCGATGGAAATCGCCTCCGGCACCGACTATGACCTGATTTCCGTCAGCCCGCCTATGTATCAGACCCTTTTGGCGCAAGGCGCGCTCAAGGACATCGCTCCCCTTTTGACCCCAGAAATCAAGGACGCTATCTCCCCTCTGGGTTGGACCTATACCGGCACGGCGGATGGCGGCATCTATGGCGTTCCCAATGTGGATGACGCGGTCTATGTCGGCGGCATCGGCTACCGCACCGACATCTTCGCCCAGCACAATTACCAGGAACCTAACACCGTGGACGAGTTTTATGCCTTGCTCCAGGCCATCAAGAATGACACCGGTATGATTCCCCTGACCGGTATGAACGCCTTTGAGCCGGTTATCGCCTCCGGTTTTGGCCTGTCCTATGACTTTGTGGTGGATGATGAGAAGGATACCATCGTCTCCTACCTGCGCAATCCTGGCCTGAAGGAATACCTGGCCTTCATGAACAAACTGTACACCGAAGGCCTCATTGACGTTGACTGGCCTGTGAATACCGGCGACAACATCAATGAGAAGATGTCGTCCAACAAAGCGGCCATGACCTTCGCCGCCCACTGGTCCACCTTGAACTGGGTCAACGCTCTGGTTGAGAACGGCCAGAAGGACGCCTATTTCAAGACCATCGTGCCCCTTGAGGACAAGGATGGCAAGCGCCATATCGCGGTGTCCAACGGCATCACCCGCGTCTTTGTCATTCCGGTAACTGCCTCTGATGAAGATGCCAAGCGCACCATCGAAATGATCGGCTCCCGCTTGAAGCCTGAAAACTACTGGCGTTTCAACGCCGGTGATGAAGGTGTCCATTACACTCTGGATGAAGCCGGCACGCCTATTCCGATTCTTCCCATCTTTAACGACAACATGAACCAGGGTAGCAACTTCCAGATTGGCCGCAACCAGCATGAGCATCCCCTGACCTGGATGGCCCGCGTGCATAAAACCCAGGTTCAGTGGGACACTTTCTATGATGCCAACAGCAAGGCCGCGGCCTTCGGCTTTGAAGGCAACCCCATGACCTTCGCTCGTTTCCCTGAGTTCACAGAGTACTCCTCCGCCCTTTCAACCCTCGCCAATGATTACTTCCTGCAGGTAATTGCCGGAACCGAAAGCCTGGACAATTACGACAGCTTCGTCGCTGAGTGGGAAAGCGCCGGCGGTCTGGCGCTTGAGGAAGCGGCCACCAATTGGTACAAAGAGAACCCGGAATTGGTCAACGCCGCCCGCGAGAGTTACTCTCCCTACTCTGAGGTCTTTGGCTACGCCATCGACTAATTCATTCTCCGCAGAAACCTGCCTTTTCGGCAGGTTTCTGCCTGTTTATAAGGAAAGGAAATGATTCATGGACAGCATGACCCAAAAACATTGGGATTTGATTGTGGTGGGCGGCGGCCTCACTGGCATTGCCGCGGCCGTCACTGCAAAGCGTCAGGGCTTATCAGTCCTGCTTCTTGAGAAAGCGGGTTTTCTGGGCGGCGCGCCCGGAACCATGCTCATCAATCCATTTATGCCTTATTCTACAATGGTGGACGGCAAAAAGTTCCCCTTGAGCCGAGGCTTTTTTACTGAGCTTCAGGGGCTGATGAAGGAAACCGGCGGCTATCAGGGGCCTGGCCGGGAGGATATGCACGAGGAATACCTCAAACTCACCCTGGACCGCCTGGTCAAGAAGGAAGGGGTTGAGGTTCTCTTTCACGCCTTCTTATGCGGCGTTGAAAATGACAATGGCAGCATCAAGTCCCTGTCTGTCGCGACTAAAGCCGGGCCGCTGCGCTTTACCGCGCAAACCTATATTGATTGCACGGGGGATGCCGACCTTGCCATGCTGGCGGGCTGTCCCTTCCAATTGGGGCGGGAAGATGGCCTCTGTCAGCCCATGACGCTCTGTTTCCGAATCGGAAACATTGATATTCCCACCTACAATAAAAATCACAGCCTCATGCAGGAGCTTTACAAGAAGTTCCAGGCTGAAGGGAAAATCAAGAACCCGCGCGAAAACGTCCTGGTGTTTAAAACCCAGGTGGAGGGCATGCTGCACTTCAACACAACCCGTGTTGTCAAACTCGATCCCACCAATCCCTTTGATGTTACCAAGGCTGAGATGATGGCGCGGGAGCAGATGTTTGAGATGTATCATTTCCTCAAAGAGCATGTCCCCGGCTTTGAAAACAGCCAGCTGCTTTATTCTGCCGGTGAAATCGGTGTTCGTGAAAGCCGGATGATTATTGGCGAGTATGTCTTGAATCAGGAAGACCTGATTGGCTGCGTCCAGTTTGAGGATAAGATTGCCGCGGGCAATTATGACATTGATATCCATAACCCTGAAGGCGCCGGCACCAGCCATTACTACTTCAAGGATGGCACCTGGTACACCATTCCCTACCGCAGCCTTCTTCCCAAAAATGCGGACAACCTGCTGGTGGCAGGGCGCTGCATTTCCGCTACCCATGAGGCGCAGGCTTCCATCCGCATCATGCCCATAGTTGCCACCTTGGGCGAGGCTGCCGGGGTTGCCGCCGCGGTCTGCAAGCAGGACAAGGTTAAACCCGCTCAGGCGGATGTGAAAAAGATACAGGATATTTTGACACGTCAAGGCGCTTTCATCGGCTAAGCAGAGAGGAAGATACACATGGATTACTCAAAGCTGCCGGTTGTTGACCGGGCAGAAATCGTCATTTGCGGCGGGGGAACAGCAGGCGCGTTCGCCGCCATCGCCGCGGCGCAGCAGGGTCGGGATGTCCTTGTCATTGAGCAATTGGGTATGCTGGGCGGTACGGCCACGGCCGGCCTTGTCACCCCGGTGATGCACAGCGGCATTGAGGGTGACCCCGCCTGCTCCTATATCAGCCGGCAAGTGAAGGATAAAATGCGCGCGCTGAACGCGGTCAGCGAGGACGGCCGCAATTTTGACCCGCTCATCTTAAAAACCGTATTGGAAGACCTGGCTGTTTCATCCGGTGTCCGCCTGCTCTACCATACCTTTATACCGGATGTTGTTGTCAAAGATGGCCGGCTGACTAGTGTCGTTATCGCCAACAAGGATGGTTTGGGGCTTGTTGAAGGACAAGTATTCATTGACACGACGGGCGATGGCGATGTCTCTGTGCATGCCGGTGCCCAGTACACCAAGGGCAATCCGGATACCGGAATAAATCAGCCCATGTCGCTGCGCTACATCATTGACAATGTTGATTTTACGGAGTTGAAGGCTTGCCTTGATGAGCTAAAGGCCAGCAGCGGAATTGACAAAGGCGCTTTTGTCAATCCGGAAGCCTCGGAGTTTTACGCTCACTGTGTCAAAAATAAAGAGGTCACCCTGACCCCTGTTTTTGAACAAGCGGTCAAGGCGGGCGACCTGCTTGAGGAAGACCACCTCTACTGGCAGGCTTTTGCCATCCACGGCCGCAAGGGCAGCATCGCCTTTAACTGCCCCGAGTTTTTTGTCCATATTGACGGTTCCTCACCCAACGACCTGACCCTGGCTCAGGTGGAGGGCAAAAAGGGCATTCTGCGCCAATTGGCCTTTTACCGCAAGTACTTGAAGGGCTTTGAGCATGCGCATATCGCTGACATCGCCGTGATTGTGGGCGTTAGGGAAAGCCGCGAGATACAAACCGATGTTGTGCTAAAGGCGGAAGATTTGTTCACAAAGCGCAAGTTTCCCGACTTTATCTGTCAATCCAATTACCCTATAGATGTACATGGCAAGGTGCTGTCCAATACCTATCTCACCGAGAAGCCGGATGACGGTAAACCCTGGTATGACATTCCTTACCGCTCCTTGTTGGTAAAAGGCTTCCAGAATCTGTTGGTCGCGGGGCGCTGCATCGGCGCGGATTTTGCGGCCCAGGCCTCAGTGCGCGTACAGCAATCCGCACGTGCCACCGGCGAAGCGGCGGGTATCGCGGCAGCCTTCTCTATTCAGCGCAAACTCACCCCTAGGGAATTAAGGGGGGAGGATATCCGGGCTGAAATGGTCAGCAAAGGCGCCATCTACGCCTCCTGAATCAAGTTAAAGTGAAAAGCGGCACGCGTGCCGCTTTTTCTTTTGTACCTGTCTATATTCCGCTCCACTGTATTTTATCCCTTGTCATCACCATTCTCATTTCCGCCTCTTTCTGTTCCGCCAGGCTGAAAAACTCGCTCAGCTTCAGCCCCAATGCTCCCGCAATCCGGTACAAGGTTTCCACATTGGCTTTCTTGTTACCTGTTTCAATCATGGATAGGTGGCTGCGGGCAATCCCGGCCAGCCCGGAGAGCACCTCCTGGGACATTCTCCTTTCTTTTCGCAGTTCCATAATCACCAGTCCATAGATTTTGTTTTCATAAGGCATGAATATGTCCTCCTTTTGTCATGGATGTTTGTCATCACAAAAGGCTGTGTAATTATCGCGGGCTGCTCGTTTTCATGTTCACCTGATAAATAATACTGACGGTCTGGCACTGAATTGATTAAATGCAAAACGTCATCTAATGAAATCCATTGGAAGACAAATAGCGATAATAATCAATTGGAATAATTCTTTGAAATAAATAGAAATCCCTTGATTTATCAAGGGATTTCTATGGTGCACCCGGCGGGATTCGA
>CAZHPW010000098.1:0-8271 GCA_964534515.1 uncultured Christensenella sp. | reverse complement strand
GCAGCTGTTTGAAGGAACGACCATAGCGCGAATCACTTTTTTCAGCAGGCCCTATATAATTTTTCAGAATCTGATTGGCCCACTTACGAAACGCAACGCCACGCTGTGATTTCACCCGATATCCAACTGATATAATGACATCCAGGTTGTAATAGGCAGGTGGTCTGGACGCTCTTCCCTCACTTCTGTCGAAAATTTCGACAGAAGTATCTCTATCTAATTCACTTTCCTTAAATATATTTCCAATGTGATAAGCAATAGATGATCTGGCCGTGTCAAATAGGATACTCATTTGTTCTTGTGTCAGCCAGACAGTATCTTTATCCGGCGTGACTGTGACATCCAAAACAAGCTGGCCATTTGTGTATGTGATCAATTCATGATTGTTTTCCACGTGTCTCCCTGAGAAAATCTATAATCTCTATGACAAATTTTCCTTGAGCCTTTTGGACAAAGCTGTTTACAGCGTGTACTGGTAGACCCGATAACGGCGGTAAAGTTTGCCGCCGGCGGTTTGCGTATTATTGATGGAAACGATGTGGGTTTCATCCACCGGGGAGCCCTCAATGCGCGTGATGCCCAGCTGCTTGGCGCCCTTGACTGCCTCAGCCAGCAGCACGGTATTGACCGCCTTGTTCTGGTAGTCCGGCACCACGTACTGCATCGGACAGCGGGCGGTCTTGGTGGAGCCGACCTTGAGAACGCGCTTGAGCCAGTTCCAGGGGGTGCGGCGGCCATCAGTGCCAATGACGGAGGGTGTTGAATCCAGGAAGCCCACCACCATGCCGATGGGGCGGCTGCCGGCGTAGGCCATGACCGCGGTCTCATTGCGCAGCCAGGGCTTGATGCGCTTGAACAATTGCAGGAGGTCTTCCGTCGTGGGCAGGTAGCTGCCGGGCTCATCCGGGGTGGCCTCGCAGATGATGATGGACATATCCTGGGCGACGCGGACCAAGTTGCTGCGGGAAAAATCCACATGGCGCACGGTAAAGCCAAAGCGCTCCCTGAGCCTGCCGGCCATGGGCAGGATGCGGTCAATTGGTATCTTGTCCGTCCTGATGTCATAGGCCAGGTAATCCCGCCACTTGGTGAAGCCGTACTTCTCCAGGATTTCGGGGATGGCCGGGCTGTTGTAGGCGTTTTGCAGGACTGGCGCGCTGTCAAAGCCGTCTACCAACACACCGGTGTTGAGCAGGTCATACCGCGGCGGGATGGGCCCTAAAACATGAACCGCGCCATGCTCCTTTAAAAAGCGCATCGCGGCGTCCAAAACGGCCTGGGCGTATTCATAGTTGTCGTAGGTTTCAAACAGGCTGATATAGCCGTAGGTTTCCTTCATCCGGGCGGACAGGCGCAGGTCAATGCCGGCCAAGACGCGCGCGACCGGCTTTTCATCGTCATAGGCCAGGAAATAACGCTGGATGCCAGCCTGGAAAAACTCGTTCTCAGACCCGGTCAAGGACTTGATGAGGTCATGCCGGGCGGGCGGCGCCCAATTTTTGTCATGTTTATAGATATCAAAGGGTAGCTGAACAAAGGGCCGCAATTCGCTTCTTGTAGGCTTGAGAATCTCAACATGAATCATATGTCTGGTCCTCCGTTTGTTATCCTGGATGCAGTATACCATCCGTCACAAACCTTGGCAAACAGGTCGTTTGCGCAAAATTTGTTGAACAGGCAACTTTACGGGACGAAATCGTTAGGGACTTAATCCTTGGCAGACAGCGCTTCCTCCAGGCGGATGAGCAATTTGTCCCGACCTTCCGAAGTCTGGGAGGAATAGGGCACGATTTCCCAAGGCTGAACGGCCAAATCGCGCGCCAGCACCGGCAGGGACTTGCCCCGCTGGGCCTTTGACAATTTGTCCGCCTTGGTCGCGCAGACCACAAAGGGCAGGCCGCTGCCATAGAGGAAGGCGTTCATCTGCTTATCGCCTTCAGAGGGCGCGTGGCGGATGTCCACCAGGTGCAGGGTGGTCTTCAAGGTTTCAGCCTTTTCAAAGTACTCCTCCATCATCCTCCCCCAGCTCAACTGCTCCTTCTTGGATACCTTGGCATAGCCGTAACCGGGAAGGTCAATCAAGTGGAACTGGTTGTTGATGAGGAAGACGTTGATGAGCCGGGTTTTGCCGGGGGTGGAACTGGTTTTGGCCAGGTTTTTGACCCGGACTAAGCTGTTAATCAGGCTGCTTTTGCCGACATTGCTGCGCCCTGCAACGGCAATCTGGGGCAGACCCCTGCCCGGAAAATCGCCGTAACGGGGCAGGCTGGTCACAAAGACCGCGGACTTAATTTCCATCGTTTTTCACCATCGCCAGGTCAATGACCTCATCAGCGCTCTTGACATAGTGAATGTCAAAGGCGTCCCTGATGTAGGCGGGGAGCTCCAGGACATCCTTGCGGTTTTCCTGGGGCAGAGCCAGCACCTTGATGTCGGCGCGGTAGGCGGCCAGCAGTTTTTCCTTGATGCCGCCAATGGGCAGGACACGGCCGCCCAAAGTAATTTCACCGGTCATGGCCAGGTCCTGGCGCACCTTGGTCTTGGTCAGCGCGGACACCATGGCCAGCGTCATGGTAACGCCGGCGGAGGGGCCGTCCTTGGGAACCGCGCCTTCAGGCACGTGGATGTGAATGTCCGTTTTGGTGTGGAAGTCCTCGGGCAGGTGGTAGCGCTCGCTCTGTGCGCGCACCCAGGACAGGGCGGCCTGGCCGCTTTCTTTCATGACGTCGCCCAGGGAACCGGTCAACTGCAGTTTGCCGCTGCCGGGCATGACGGAGCACTCTACCTTTAAGAGCTCACCGCCTACCTCGGTATAGGCCAGGCCGATGACCACGCCGACCAAGGGCTCCTTGTCCGGCTGCTCGCGCAGGAAGCGCGGCGCGCCCAAATAGTCCTCAATCATGTCGGTTTTAACGGTCACAACCTCTTTGCCGGTGTCCAGCATCTCAACGGCGGCCTTTCGGACCACCTTGGCCAGTACACGGGTTAAGCTGCGAACGCCTGCTTCGCGGGTATAGCCTTCAATCACCTTCTTAATGGCCGCCTGGTTCATCTTAACGCTCTTCTTGGGCAGGCCGTTTTCCTCAATCTGGCGGCGCAGGAGGTGCTTTTGCGCGATGTGGAGCTTTTCTTCCTCGGTGTAGCTGGAGACCTCAATGATTTCCATGCGGTCCAAGAGGGCCGGCGGAATGGTATCCCGGGTGTTGGCCGTGGTGATAAAGAGCACACGGGACAAGTCAAAGGGCACATCCAGGTAATGGTCGCGGAAGGCGTTGTTCTGCTCGGAATCCAGCACCTCCAGCATGGCGCTGGCCGGGTCGCCCCGATAGTCGGAGGACATCTTGTCAATCTCATCAAACAGGAAGACCGGGTTCATGGTGCCGGCGCGCTTGATGCCGGAGATGATGTGGCCGGGAATGGCGCCGATGTAAGTCCGTCTGTGGCCGTAAATCTCGGCCTCATCCCGCACGCCGCCCAGGGAAAGCTTGACAAACTTACGGTTCATCGCGCGCGCGATGGCCTTGACGATGGAGGTTTTACCGACACCGGGAGGGCCGACAAAGCACAGGATGGGTCCCTTGGGTACCACCTGCTCCCCTTCCTTTTGGCGCATGGACAGGATGGCCAGGTACTCAATGATGCGCTCCTTGACCTTCTCCATGCCAAAATGGTCCTCATCCAGCACCTTGCGGGCACGGGTTAGGGACAATTGGTCACGGCTGTACTTGCCCCAGGGCAGTTCGGCCAGCCAATCCAGGTAGTTTTCGGACACCGTGGACTCAGGGCTGCCCGCCATCATGCGGGAGAGCTTGTCCAGCTCCTTGTCCGCTTTATCGCGGGCTTCCTCGTTTAAGGGGATGGCGCTTAATTTCTTGCGCATCTCCTCCACATCGTCCTCATCGCCCTCGCCCAATTCATCCTGGATGGCCTTGATTTGCTCACGCAAATAGTATTCCTTCTGGGACTTGTCCACCTGCATGCGGATGCGCAGCTGCACCACGCGGTCAATGTTGGCGTTTCTGACCTCGCGGGTCAAAATGACGCACAGCTTCTCCAGGCGCAGTTTGACCGAGGTCTCAGCCAGGAGTTCATTGCGCTCCTCCTGGCTGGTGGGCAGATTGGCGGCGATGACGTCGACCAGCTCATCCGGGTCGGTGATGCGCTTGATGGAGCGGGTCAAATCCTCGCTCACGCGGTTGCCGGCGTCGGAATAGGTATTCAAAGCTTCCTTGGCCAGGCGGATGAGGGCCAGGATCTCCTCCTTGTCCTCAGGAGCAGCCTTGGGAACAATGGGCTGGATTTTGGCAACCCATTTCTCATTATCCTGCTTAATGCCCTTTAAAATGGCGCGGGTTTCCCCCTCAATGAGGACGCGCAGGCCGGCGCCGGTCTGGTGGAGAACCTGGGAGATGGTGGCGATGGTACCGGCCTCATAGAGGTCGGAAAGGCCGGGCTCCTCATTGTCCTCGTTTTTCTGCATGACCAGGAAGATGCGCCGGTCCTTTTCCATGGCGTACTCAACAGAGGCGATGGACTTGTCCCTCGCCACATCCACATGCATGACGGTATGCGGAAAAATCTGCGTCCCGCGAAGGGGCAGAAAGGGAATGAATTGGCTGGCGCCGGCCGGCTTGGTTTCAGGCATACATACTCCTTATGGAAAAGCTCTTCCCGGCGGTGAAAACACAGGAAAGCCGCTGCCGCGACGATTCCCGAGACATCCATCCGGAAAGAGCAATCGCGTTTTTAGGACGCGTCGTTGGTGAGGTTTTTGTTCTTGTTCGCCTTCTCGCGCGCGGCGGGCAAGGCTTTGGGTTCCTTGGCAATCAGGGGCTTATCGCCCTTTACCACGGTGTCTTTTGTGACGGTGACGGACTTAACGTCCTTGCTGCCCGGCAGGTCAAACATGGTGTCCATGAGGGCACCTTCCAGAATGGACCGAAGTCCCCTGGCGCCGGTCTTGCGCTCCACCGCCTGGTGGGCGATGGCCTTTAGGGCGTCACGGTCAAAGTGCAGTTCAGCGCCGTCCAATTCAAACAGGTACTGGTACTGCTTGATGAGGGCGTTTTTGGGCTCGGTCAAAATGCGGACCAGGGCGTCCTCATCCAAGGTATCCAAGGGCAGCATCACGGGGATTCTGCCGACGATTTCGGGAATCAGGCCAAACTTGACCAGGTCCTCCGCGCGCATCTGTTTGAGCAGTTTGCCCACGCGCTCCTCGTCCTTCTCACGGACCTCGTTGCCAAAGCCGACCACGCGCTTGCCGGTGCGGTTGGCGATGATTTGCTCCAGGCCGTCAAAGGCGCCGCCCAGGATGAACAAAATGTTGGTGGTATCAATGGGGATGGTTTCCTGCTGGGGGTGCTTGCGCCCGCCCTGGGGCGGCACATTGGCAATCGTGCCCTCCAGGATTTTGAGCAGCGCCTGCTGAACACCCTCGCCGGAAACATCCCGGGTAATGGACACGTTCTCGCTCTTGCGGGCGATTTTGTCCACCTCATCCAGGTAGATGATGCCCTGCTGGGCGGCCTGGATGTCCCCGCCGGCGGCCTGAATAAGGCGCAGGAGGATGTTTTCAACGTCCTCGCCCACATAGCCCGCTTCCGTTAGGGAAGTGGCGTCCGCGATGGCAAAGGGCACGTTGAGGATTTTGGCCAGGGTTTGGGCCAGGTAGGTTTTGCCGGTGCCGGTCTGACCGACCAAGAGCACGTTGGACTTTTGCAGTTCAACGGGCGGCTTTTTGCCGGCGTTGGAGCGGATGCGCTTGTAGTGGTTGTAAACCGCCACGCACAGGGCACGCTTCACGCCTTCCTGGCCGATGACGTACTCATCCAGCACCTTTTTAATGTCTGCCGGCGGCATCAAGGTGGGCTCCTTCAAGGTGGGAGCCGCTTTCCTGGGCAGGTTGTCCTCAATGACTTCCCCGCACAGGGCCACGCACTCGTCGCAGATGAAGGCGTTGGGCCCGGCAATCAGCTGGCTGACCTCGTTTTGGGTTTTGCCGCAGAAGCTGCAGCGGGGCGTCTTGCCCCTGTCCCCTGTGTCTTTAGGCATTATCGCCCTCCGAGGTGCGGGGCTTGAAAATCTCGTCGATGATGCCGTAGTTCTTGGCGTCTTCCGCGGACATGAAATAATCGCGTTCCACATCGTTGGCGATTTTATCCAGCGGCTGGCCGGTCATCTCGGACATCATGCGGTTCATCTTGTGCTTGGTTTTCAGCAGCCACTCAGCGCGGATGGTGACGTCAGTCGCCTGGCCTTCAGCGCCGCCGGAGGGCTGGTGAATCATGATTTCGCTGTTGGGCAGCGCCATGCGCTTACCCTTTTCGCCGGCCATGAGCAGGAAAGCGCCCATGGAGGCCGCCATGCCGACACAAACCGTGCGCACAGGCGCCTTGATGTACTGCATGGTATCGTAAATCGCCATGCCCGCGGTGACAGAGCCGCCGGGGCTGTTGATGTAAAGGTTGATTTCCGCGTTGGGGTTGTCCATGTCCAAAAACAGCAGCTGGGCAACGATGGCGTTGGCCATGCCGTCATGCACGGGACCGGAGAGGAAAATAATCCTGTCCTTGAGCAAGCGGGAGTAAATATCGTAGGAGCGTTCGGCGTTGCCGGAGCGCTCGATAACATAAGGGATTAAATAGTCTGCCATGATTCCTCCGTTTTAGTCCTCCTGAGGCTTGTCCTCAGTCTTTTTCTTTCTGGTTTTCTTGGCGGGGGCTTTCTCCGCCTTTTCTTCTTCGCCTTCAAGCGCCTCGGTCACGGACTCCAGCACTTCCTGCACATCCACCGGCTCGTCGTGCTCGCCCTCATGGACGGAGACTTCGGCGTTTTTGATGAGCAGGTCCACCACCTTGCGGCTGGTGGCCAGGTCCTTGAAGCTTTCCTTCTGGTTGTCGCTCAGACCGGCTTTGTAGGTCTCGGGCTCCTGGTTGGCTTCCTTGGCGTAGCGCTCAATCTGCTTGTCGATTTCTTCCTCGTTGGCTTCCAGCTTCTCCACCTTGGCGATTTCATCAATCACCAGCTCGGTTTTGACGCTGTTCTTGGCATCCTCGCGGATGTTGGCCCTGAGGTCTTCCTCAGTCGTGTTGGTGTAGCGCAGGTAGTCTTCAAGGCGCAGGCCCTGGTAAGCCATCTGCATCTTCATGTTCATCATCTGGCGGTCAACCTGGCGCTCCACCATGGCTTCGGGGATGTCGCAATCAGCGGCGTCCACGGCCTTTTGCACCAGTTCGTTCTCAAGGCCTACTTCAGCCTGCTGGTCACGGCGCTCTTCCAGTTCCTTGACGATGGCGGCGCGGTATTCCGCGAAGGTCTTGTACTCAGACACGTCCTGGGCGAAATCGTCATTGAGTTCCGGGGTCACTTCGTGGGTAGCGGAATTGACCTTGACGTCAAACTGCGCTTCCTTGCCGGAGAGGGCTTCGGAATGGTACTGCTCGGGGAAGGTGACGGTGATGACCTTTTCCTCGCCCACCTTCATGCCAATCACCTGGTCTTCAAAACCGGGGATGAAGGAGCCGGAGCCCAGCACCAGGTCATGGCCTTCGGCTTCGCCGCCTTCAAAGGCAACGCCGTCCACGCGGCCTAAGTAATTGATGTTGGCGGTGTCGCCGCTTTCAAGCGCGCGGCCTTCCACATCCTCCGTGGTGGTCAGTTTGCGGGTGTCGTGGGAGATGCGGTGCTCAATCTCCGCCTCGGGCACGGGATGCAGGTGGCGGGTGCCCTTTAAGCCCTTGTACTCGCCCAGGGTGACATCGGGCTTGACGTACACGGTGGCCGTGAACTTCAGGTCCTGGCCGGAAGCGATCTGGTCCACGGACACATTGGGCTGGTCCACCGGGAAGAGGTCTTCCGCTTTTACGGCTTCCTCGTAAAGGTCGGGGAAAATCAGGTCGAAAGCGTCATCATAGAAGATGCTCTCGCCATACATATTTTCAATCAGCCTGCGGGGGGCTTTGCCCTTCCTGAAACCGGGCACATTGATGCGACCGCGGTTTTTCTGGTAGGATTGCTGCATCGCAGCGTCAAAGTCCGCTGAGGGAACTTCGAAAGTAATTTTGTACTGGTTGCCGCTGATTTTTTCTGCCTTGAAACTCATGACCGTCCTCCTAAGTTGTGTGGCGCGTGTATTGGGTAAAAAGCGCCATAGAATAAAATACCATTTATTACATCTAAATGCAAGCATCGCACAGACACCTGAAAGTATACCCTGTAGAAGTGTCAAACATAGGTAACACATTGGCCTGCAATCTGAGCAGCTGGTGG
>CAZHPW010000097.1:0-8277 GCA_964534515.1 uncultured Christensenella sp. | reverse complement strand
CCTTGGCAATCATCCAGGTGCTGCCGTTGGCGCAGTCCAGGCCCACCTTGTAGCCGTTGAAGGAATTGCGGGAGAGGGAAATCAGATAGCCGATGTACTTGTTGCGCCCGCCGTAGTAGTCCACCGTCTTGCCGATGCGCTCACGCTTGGCGTAGGGGATGGAGGCAGGGTCGCTGTCCAGGTAGGCTTCCAATTCCTTGATGACCACCTCTTCCATCTTTTCGCCGTTGCCGTTTAACAATTTAATGCCGTTGTCGTAATAGGCGTTGTGGGAGGCGGATATCATGACTCCGCAGTCAAAGTGCTCAGTCCTGGTCAGGTAGGACACGCTGGGCGTGGTGGTGACGTGCATTAAGTAGGCGTCAGCGCCGGAGGCCGTGATGCCGGCGGACAGGGCGTCCTCCAGCATGTAGCTGGACAGCCTTGTGTCCTTGCCGATGACAATGCGCGCCTTCTTGTTTTGTCCGTAGTAATGCCCCAGGAAGCGCCCGATGCGCAGCGCGTGGTCAACAGTCAGCCCCACATTGGCTTCACCGCGGAATCCATCCGTGCCAAAATATTTTCCCATGTATATTCTCCTTATCGATTCTTTGAGTGTGAACACTTGAATTGACTTGATTATACTGGTTTTACGGCCTTGATACAACCAGGGCCGCCCTTTACAATCAAGCGAACTTCTTGGTATCATACCCCTTAGTATTACAAGGAGGCCACGGTTTGAAGCGTAAGGATTTTTTAATTTTGGGCGGGGTAGCCGTGCTGGCGGCCCTCTTTTTTCTGGGCAGCCTGTTTTTCAAACCCAAGCCCGACAACACCACCCTGCCTACGCTCACACTGACCGCCCAGGGCATTGACCAAAGCGCCAAGGCGCTTGAGGAGGCGGAGAGCTATCTGCGCATTAAACAAGGCAACGAATATTACAACCTGGTGCCCTTAAACGGCCCCGGTGAAATCACCATCCGCCAGGAGCAGGGCTTTGAGAACGTCATTCACATTGACCGCAACAGCGTGGTCATGCACAGCGCCAACTGCCCCAAGCATGAGTGCATCGCCCAGGGGCAGATGACCCTGGACAATATTGACACCCGCGTCTTCTTTCAGTGGATTACCTGCCTGCCCCACCAGTTGAGCCTGGAACTGCTGCCCAGGGAGGACGCGGTTAACCTGCTTTCGGAGCAAAACCCATGATCAAAACCAAAAACCTGGCCCTGGCCGGTCTTTTCATCGCCATCATGCTCATCCTGGGCTATTTTGAGAAACTGATGAACCTGGGCCTGGGCTTTGGCATCAAGCTGGGCCTGTCCAACAGCGTCCTGCTGCTGTGCCTGTACTGGTTCTCCGTGCCCATGACCTTTACCCTTATGCTGGCCAAGGTTTTGCTGACTTCCCTGCTCTTTGGCGGCGCCAACCCGACAGCGCTCTCCCTGAGTTTTGCTGGCGGCCTCATCAGCCTCATTGGCATGGCGCTCATGGTCAATGTGGTCAAGGATGTCAGCCCCATCACAGCGGGTGTGGTCGGCGGCGTTTTGCACAACGTGGGGCAGATGGCAGTGGCTGTCCTGGTGTGGAGCTACCCCCTAATTCTGTTCCAGATTGGCCTTCTGGTCATCGTGGGCGGCGTCATGGGCGGCATCACCGGCTCCATCGTTCTGCGCATGAAGCACCTCCTGCCCTATGAGCGCAGAAAGCAGCTGGGCTTTGTGACCAAGCCCGATGCCCCGAAGCCGGACAGCCCCGCGCAGTAAAAAATCATTATTGAACCAACAAAAAAGATGCCGTGTGATACGGCATCTTTTGCTTGTTTGACTTGTTTATTTCTTGGGGAAAAGCCGCTCCATCAGGCCGTGGATGGCCAGCGCGTGGCGCGCCTCGTCCTTGGCCATTTCGTGCAGGGCGTCGTGCACCGCGTCGTACTTGAGCTCCTTCGCCAAATCGGCGATGGCTTTTTTATCCGCGCATTCCTGGGTCTCGGCCGTGACGCGCTGCTCCATGTTGGTGCGGGTGCTCTCGCTTAAACCCTCACCCAGCAGTTCCATCAGCCGGCCCGCGTGGCGCACCTCTTCCAGGGAGAGGCGCTCAAAGAGCGAGGCCACCTCGGGGTAGCCCTCCCTGTCGGCGGCCCTGGCCATGGCTAGGTACTGGGCGGCCTCACGGCAGTCGTTTTCAAGGCGCTGCTGCAGGTTGTCCACCACGCGGTTGTCCACCAGCCGTGCGGAGCCCAGCTCATGCCCGTCCTTGAGGCTCAAACCGGAGGAAATCTGTTCAAACGCATCCGCGCCTACGCCGCAAACCGGGCAAACATCAGGGGGCGTATCCCCTTCATGGATGTAGCCGCAGACCTTACAAATCCACTTCATGACAACCTCGTCGTGTTTATTTTAGATTCTTTGCCCGCAGAACTCCTGTCTTCGGGCACAGCCCAAAAACCCTTGTCCGGGGACTTGCTTATTTTCTCGGCGAAAGCCGGTTAAATGAAATACTTCCGGATAAATTCCGGCGCGTCTTCATCAGCCATGCTGACGGACAGCACGAAATTGATGTTGCGCTTGGCACTCAGGCTTTCAAGGGACTTGAAGAACCACTCGGTTTCTTCCGGCTTGGCATGCACCAGCTTTAAGAAAGCGTCAATAAAGACCAGCGTGACATCAAAGTTCTGCGCCAGCATCCCGCAAAGGAAGCCAAACAGCATCTGGGGGCCCGCCATGTTGTATTCGCCCGCGTTCACAAAGCGCACTTCGTGCCGCAGGTCAAACATGTAGCGGTTGTCATCGTCCACAAAGACGACGTCGCCCTTTTGTTCCTTGATGGACTCGTTGGCCATATCGATAATCCTTTTGGTTTTTCCTGAACCTTTCAAGCCGTGAATGACCTGTATCATGGGACATCCCTCCCTGTTATATGTTTTATTTGATTGGATTATACCACAAGTTTACGCGGCTTTCCATCCGCCAAGTATGGTTTCCCCATTTGTTCATCTATTACGCGTTGTTCTTTTTCGCCATGTAGAAAACGGATGCCCAGTGTGTCTGTTTCCATCAGGCTTATCATTCATGTACCCGTTTTTGCTCAAACCTCATGCGTTTCCTGTTCCAGCTGCTCCCGGGCCAAGGTCTTCATGTCGGTTTTGCGCACCCGCCTTCTTAAGGGCTCCTTGCCAATCTTTTCCGTCCTGCAGATGCCCTGAAACTCACACCAGGTGCAGGAGGTCACGTTGTTGTCGTAAATGAGCGGGCTTCTTGTGATTTTGCCGGAAAAAATGTCGCCGGCCAATTCACGGGTTCTCCTTTTGGCCAGGTCCATGAGCGCCTTGAGCTCTTCCAAGCTCAAAATGTTGTTCCCGTTTCTGACCTCGCCGTCCTTGTTGCGGTATTCCGGCAGGGTCACCGGCGGTTTTTCCGTGTCCATGAGGGCAATGACTTCCTTGTCTTCCAGCAGGACGCCATTGAGGCGAAGCTTCTTGCGGGCTTCCTTTTGCGCCTTGTCCTCATCCTCCGCCCTGACCAAGGGGTCCCTGAGGCGCTGGTAAAACGCGCCGGCCGGCTCAGCGCCTGACAAGGCTTTAAGCGCGGCTGAGAGGTAGAGCATCAATTGCAGCTGGGTGCCCTCCTCCAGTTGCCCGGCGTCCGCTTTGATGTTGCCGCTCTTGTAGTCCACCACGCGCACAAACCTAAGCCCGCTGTCCAATACCACGGTGTCCACCCGGTCAATGGTACCGCGCAGCTTCAGCACCTCGCCGTTGTCCAGGATGACTTCAATCGCCGGCAGCGCTTCTTTGGGCCCAAAGCGCAGTTCAGACGCCGTCGTGTCAAATTTGGAGGCCGCGCCGCCTTCGGTCACCGCCCAGGCCATCCTGCGGCAGAGGTTGAGGGTGAGGCCAGCGTTGCGCCTGGCGCGCTGGGTGTCCGCCCAGGGGGCTTCCTCCCAGCCGTCGGTCAGTTCGCTGAGCGCTTCATCCATCATGGCGTCGCTGGTCTCGCGGCTGACCTGGGGCCAGCCTTCTGTCTTGATGGCCTTTTGGGTAAAGGCGTCCATGGCCGCGTGGCAGAAACTTCCCAGGTCGGTGTTTTTCAGCGCCCATTCCTTGCGCTCCATGGGCATGAGCCCGTAGTCCACAAAATGCTTAAAGGGGCAGGCGGCATAGGTTTCCAGCCTGGAGACCGAGGTGGTCTGGGTCTTGAGCAACTGCCTGGCGCTCTGCGGGCTTAAGGTCTTCTCCGGCTCATCATCAATCAGCGCGGTTTGAATGCGCTTTAGGTAGCCTTGCCAGTCCTCTTTCTGTTCCAGCCAGTGGTAGGCTTCCCAGAAGGGGGTGGTCATCTCGCCCCGGGACATCAGCACCGCGATTTCATCCAGCGCCACCATGGGCGTAAAGGCCTGGGGCTCCCTGAGGTTGGATACGGCGCCGCCTTCTTCGGTCAAGCGTGGAAACATCTTTTTGATGCGGCTCAATTCCATCAGGGGGCTCAGCGGCTTGCCCTGCTCATCCGACAGCGCGTAGCTGAAGTGCACTTCTTTTTTGGCCCCGGCAACCGCTTTCCAAAAGTCCAGCCGGCGGATGCTCTCCCGGTTTTCCACCTGCAGGTTCAAGCGGATGTTCATCTTGCTTTCCAGTTCACCGCGCTCCCTGTCCCTGATGAGCGCGTCCTCTGTCACGTTTAGGACCCCGTTGTTGAGACCCAGGATGTAGACCACATCCGGCTCGCGCAGCATCAATTGCCCCAGGATGCCGGCTGATACGCTCTCCTGCATGGGCGGCAGGGCGGCTAAGCTGGTCATGGATAATCCGGCCTCCAGCCACTCGGCAAAGCGGCCCAGGGGGATGCGTTCCGTGCCCAGCAATTGGTTCATCTGCTCAAAAAAGCCCATCAGCTTGTCCCAAACCTGGTTAGCGCGCTGAGCTTCCTCATGCAGGCTCAGACCGCTCAAGCGCTCATCCATGGCCAGCACCCTGTCCTGGGCGCCGATGTCTGATAAAAAGCCCATGACCGCCTGGATGGAGGCCGCGGCGTCCCTGGCGCGGCTTAGCTGCGCGCGCATCCTGTCAACCGGGTCAATGGCCTTTTGGCGCAGGGCTTCCATGTCGGTAAGCCTCTCCGGTGTCCCCTTTGTAAAGGGCTGGGTCCACTTTTTCCCGCGGATGCCATATTCCCTGGCGTAATTTTCCAGCTCAAACGCTTCCATCCCGCTAATGGGGGAGTAGGGGGATTTGATGTAATTGAAGACATCATAGGGCCGCCAGGCCGCGACCTGGACGCATTTCATCGCGTCCATCAGACAGCGGATGAGGGGCTGGGCGGTCAAGGGCTCCTTCACCGCTACAAAGTGCGTGATGCCATAGGCGTTAAAAATATCCGGCAGCAGGGCGGCATAGGCGTCCTGAGCCAGGTAAACAGCGATGCCCCTGGGGTCTTGGCCGTCCTTTAATTGGGTGTGGATTTTTTGCGCCGCGCGGCGGATTTCCTCGTTGGCGGTCTTGGCCGCGTACAGGCGCAGGCCTTCAGGCTCCTTGTCATAGACCGATTGCCTCACGCGCAGCATTTGCTCTTGCAGGTGAATGAGCGCGGGGGGGCGGCCGCCAGTGCGGTCAGGCAGTTTTTCCCGGCTGTACTTCATCCCCAGCAATTGGAACTGCTCCGTTAATTGCCCCAGGCTGTCATTGACCGGGTCAAAGGCCGGGCCGTCCGCCGCCTGCCTGTCCTCTGTCTGCATGGCCAGGAGGAAGGTGTCCGCCCTTTGCGCCAGACGGGTAAACAGGCGGATGAGGGGCGGGGTTAAGAGGTCAAAGCCAAAGATGAGGATGTCATAACCGGAGAACATGTCACTGGCTGAAAGCCGCTCCAGCATCTGCTGCCGCCTGTCCTCGCTGTCGGCCAACTGACCGGACATGGTCTCCTCATAGGCGGCGTACAGCAGGGAGAGGTCCTGCAATTTGGGATCCCCACCCTCCTTCTCCTCTGAAAAGGCACGCAAATCCTCCGGGCTCACCCCGGCGCTCTTAAACTCGCTGATGGCCTCGATTAATTTCTCGGTAAAGCCGGGTTTGGTCCTAGCCCTGCCGTAATAGGCAAGCTCATCCTTCAGGTTCCACATCACCCGGGAGAGGGTCATGTTTTGGCCTCGCTCGTCAATCACCACCCGCTCATCCTGGCCCGCCCGGTCAAAGATGACCTTCATCAGCCGGGAGGGGGAGAGCACCTGCAAGCGGAAAAAGCCTTTGACATTCAGACTCTTCATCGCGCCGCGCTCCGCCTGCAGGGTCATCTGCTCAGGCACGAGCAGCAGCACATTTTTGCCGCTGTGATAGGACAGGCGCAATTGCTCTGCCACCTGTTCCCAAAGGTCGCCCGTCCTGCTGGTCAAAATCCGTTTCATCGCTGCCTCCATGCATTGATTATATCATAGCGCGGGGGTGATTAAAGCGGAGCGTTTCCCTTTTCACCGCCTTTGGGGTACAATTGCTTTGCCGCGAACCCGCGGCCCAAATGAAACAAGGAGCCAAACCATTGAAAAGAATTTTAGTCGTTTTCTTAGCTTTATTGATGCTATTGCCCATGAGCGCCTTCATGGAAGCCGGGGATGCCGCAAAGGGCGACCCCGCCGCGCGCGAGGCCTTTATTGAGGACATGCTGGCAATCGCCAAGGAGCAGTTTGACAAGGCCAACGGCCGCGCCATGCCGGCGGCCTCCTCCGGGGACATCTATGTCTGCAAAAACTTCACCGTTTACATGTTCCGCCAGAACCGCGACAAGTACCGGATGGCTGAGTACCCGGACACCAAACTGGTCATCCCGGACAACCTGCCCCGGGAGGACAGCAAGCCCTATGTCTATGGCGCGGCCTGGAAGGATATCCCGGCCTCTGAGGGCAACCCCTTTTACGCCGCGGCCACCTTCCGCTATGACAAGGACAAAACCAAGGCCGAAAACCGCGAGATGGCGCGGGAGTTCCTAAAGCAAGTCAAGCGCGGGGACTTCTTCCAGATGGCGGCCAATTATTACTACGGCGTCGGCGCGCACAGTCTGGTATTTACCGAGGATTATGACGCGGAGACCGATTCCGTCACCTGGACGGACTCCAACATGAAGGGCAAGAAAATCAATGGCGTCCGCCACGGCTACATCCAATGGGACGCGGTCAAGAAAATTGACTGGTTTGTGGATGCCTTCAGCCGCAAAAACTACGGCGCCACCATCTACCGCTTAAGGGATGACATCATCTTTAACCAAGGCCAGTAAAAGAAGCCAATCAAAAAGGATGCCGGAAATCACTCCGGCATCCTTTTTTGATACAAAATTATTTTCTGTGTGTGGGTATCACGGCCAGGCAGACCAGGTCGCTTTCGCCCGTGTTTTTCAGCGAATGCCATTGGCCTTTTGCGCAGTAGTGGCAGTCTCCCGTCAGGACCGGCAGCAGGCCTTTCCCGCTTCCCATGGTGCCCTCACCCTTTAGGATGTACATGGTTTCACTGTCCGTCTCATGGGTGTGCCGGCCGATGAAAGCGCCGGGGGTCAGGCGCAGCATCATGAGCTTGTTGTCGTCATCCTGAAAGGTCTTGACCCCGACCTCGCCCTGCCCGCCACGCAAACCATTGACCACTTTTTCCGGGAGCTCATTGAAGTTGATTCTCATTCTACAGGTCATCCACCAGCGCTGAGGATTTGGCGTAGGCGGTGCTCCTGGCCTCAAAGAAGTCGGTTTTAATCATATTGGCGTTGCTGTACTGGCTCACCCATTTCATGGTGTCCGGCTCCTTGTCATAGCCCTCATAGATGGGCTCAAGGCCGATGTTGGTGGCGCGCAGATTGCCCAGGTAGCGGATGTAATCCTCCACCATCTGGCCGGTCAAGCCCTGGATGTCCTCGCCAATCGCGTACTTGCCCCAGGCGATTTCCTGCTCGCAACCTTCCTTGAGCATCTCGCGGAACAGTTCGCGGATTTCGTCGGTGAACAGCTCGGGCTCTTCCTTTTGCAGCTCGGTCAAAATGTTCCTAAACAGCCACAGGTGGGTTGCCTCATCGCGGTTGATGTAGCGGATTTGCTGGGCGGAGCCGGTCATGCGGTTGTTGCGGGCCAGGTTGTAGAAGAACATGAACCCGGAATAGAAGTACACGCCTTCCAAAATGTAGTTGCCCATGATGACGCGCAGGAAGTTGCGCACGGACTTGTCTTCCTGGAAGTCATTGTAGATGTCGCCGATGAAGGTGTTGCGCTTTAAGAGGTGCTCGTCATCCTTCCACTGGAAGAGGATGCTGTCGCGCTCCTGGGGCTCGCAGATGG
>CAZHPW010000096.1:3264-8353 GCA_964534515.1 uncultured Christensenella sp. | reverse complement strand
ATGCACAACAGGCCGCACTTGACCGGCGCTGTCAGCGCCAATGGCTTTGGCGGACACCTGTGTATTCATTTCCTGAGAGACACGGCCGAGGTGAACAGGAATGACCCCGACTATGGCGCCAGCAACCAGCGCGCTATCAGAAAAGCCTGGCAGAGCATGACAGGCGAAGTGGTTGAGTAGCAAACCCACTTTCGGTATACAAATAACAAACCCCGCGGCAGATGCCTTGCGGGGTTTGTTATTTGTTTTATGATTTGTTACTTGATGAGCATGATGGCCAGCAGGAGCACAACGCCCAGGGCGAAGAGGATGAGCCCGAAGGAGAGGGTGCGCAGCAGGCGGCGCAGCGTCGCGCTGATATTGGACCAGACGTGAGCGTAGAGCCTGACATAGTAGTGGTCTTCCTTGGCGCGCATGCCAAACACCTTGCGAATCGCGCCGGAGGTGACGTCGGCTGCGCGGCCCAGATTCCAGGTGAAACGGTTGCCGATGGGCACCATGGTGTTGGTCTCATACACAGGTTTTAAAATGGTGCGCAGCAAGAGGACGGAGATGCCGTCAACCAGGGTGTCCAAAAGCCGGGTTAGGAAAGTGAAAACAATCTGAACCCCATGCGCGACCTTTTCTGCCGAGTCAAAGGCTCTGGCAAAGAAGGTGCCGATGCTCACAACGGCGTTGGTCAAAGGGCGATACAGGCTGTTTTCAAGGTCAAGCCAAGTCGGCCAGGGGTTGATGTAGTTCTTCTGATCGTTCTGGTCTTTGACATACAGCAGGTTGCGGACCACAAAGATATAGAGCAGGAGACCGATGGCCAGTGATTTCAAGCCGCCGGACAGATTGACCCAGGCCAGGTAGACAACGTGATGCTCCGGCTCATGCGCCATCAAGAAGGGCAGGGAACGATTGGCTAGCCATGTCAGGACGCCTTCCGGGTACAGGCCAATCAGGAAAAGCACCAGGGCGGAACCGCCCAGGGCGATGGCTGACAGCCAGGTCATGGAAGAACCGGCTTTGTCGTACTCTGCCTGTTTGGTGGGATGTTTTTCAATGAAGATGGCGATGAACAGCTTCAGCATGTAGCAGAAGGTCAAGCCGCCGGTGATGACAAAGAGCCATTCAGCGCCTTGATAAAGCAAGGCATTTTGGCCATGGTCCTGCAGGTGATGGATGTACTCGATGATGCCTTCATGAAGCAGCGTTTTGGACGCGTACCCGCTGAAGAAGGGGATGCCGCTGATGGAAGCCGCGCCGACTAGGAAAATCAGTTTCAGGCCATGACGCTTGCGTCCGTAACCCCTGATTTCGTTCAAATCCAAAGAGTGGGCATTGATGTAGACCACGCCCGCGGCCATAAACAGAGCCAGCTTAATCAGACTATGATTGAGCATGTGTAAAACGGTGCCTTGAGCGGCCAGCGCGTTGTGCTCGCCAAGCAAGGCCTGGGTGCCAACGCCAAACAGGATGAACCCAATTTGGCTCATGGAAGAGCAGGCCAGGGTACGCTTCAGGTCAGTTGAGAACAAAGCCAGCAAAGCGCCCAGGAGCATGTTGATAAGGCCCAAAGAAAGGAGCAGACGCCCCCAGACAGGGTCATCAAAGAACAGCCTGGAAGAAATGACCAAGATGCCGAAGACGCCGATTTTGGTCAGGATACCGCTCAGCAGAGCACTGGCCGGAGCCGGGGCAACCGGGTGGGCCTTGGGCAGCCAGACGTGGAGCGGGAACATACCGGCCTTAGCCCCAAAGCCGATCAGAATTAATATGCCGGGTAGATAAAGCTCACTTCTTGAGATGGTCTTGGTAATCGTCGCCAGGTCATCAAAGCGCAGGCTGCCGGCTTTGATTTGCAGCATCATCAGCCCCATGAGCATGGTCATGCCGCCTAAGATGGCGATGGCCAGATACGTTTGACCGGCCCGCATGGCGCCGGTGGTTTCCTCATGGATAACCCAGCAATAACTGGTGAAGGAGAGAATCTCAAAGAAGAGGAAGGCGGTAATCAGGTCATCGGACAGGAAGACGCCGACCGTTGCGCCGAAGGTTAAAAGGGTGTAGAGGCTGTATCGGCCATGGGCAGGTCCATGCGCCAGGTATTGGGGCGTGAACAGGGAGGTCATCAGCCACATGAAGGCGGCTATCAGCACATACAGAGACCTGAAGCCATCCGCCTTGAAGTTCAGGCCAAATCCAACGATTCGCTCAGCCGAATAAACGATGGTTTCCTTCAGGTTGATAAACAGGAAGGCAGCCAGGGCCGTGACGATAAGGGCAACCAGGCTCATGAAGCCAAGGCCTGTGTAGGCCTTCTTTCGGCACAGGAAATAAGACGGGACAGCCGCCAGGAAGGGGAGAGCAACCATCAATGGTAACATGACACTCATCTGCTCATCCTCCTTACACTGTCATGGATGCGGTACGCATCAGGAAATCAATCAAAGGCTTAGTGAAGAAACTCAGCCCAAGCATCACGACGGTCAATGTTGCCATGGTTACCTTGTAGCCAAGCTGCACGGGCTGAACAATTCTTTCTTCGCTCAGCGGCCTGGAGTACATCGTAACCGCTGGGACAATCAGATAAATGGCTGTCAATACCGCGCTGGCCAGCAGGGCGAGCACGCCCAGCAAGGGCAGGAGCCCGCCGGCGTTGACCGCGGCAAGCGCCAGGTACCATTTGCTTACAAAACCAATCAGCGGGGGAATACCGGTCATCGCCAGGGCGCCTAGGGTAAAGATGGCGGTCAAGACAGGGAGCTTGCGGGCAAGGCCGCGCAACTGATCCACATAATAGGCGTTGGCGTTTTGGTTGTAGATGCCTGAAGCGAAGAAGAGGGTAATTTTCATCACCGCATGGAATACCAGGTGCATCAAACCGGCTGTCAAACCGTCCGAGGTCATCAGCATGCAGCCAAAAACGATGTAAGACAGGTTTGAGACGGTGGAATAGGCCAAGCGGCGTTTGAGGTGTTTTTCCTTTAGCGCCATAGTGCAGCCGTACACGATGGTAAAGGCGGATAAAGCTAGGGGGATATACTGGGCGTAGCTGCCTTTTAAGACACTGATGCCAAAGCTGAAATAGGTCACGCGGATGACGGCGAAAACGCCGGACTTAACAACCGCGACCGCATGCAGTAAGGCGGTGACCGGGGTCGGCGCGACCGAGGCGTCCGGCAGCCAATCATGTAAGGGGAAGACGGCGGCTTTCACACTGAAGCCAAAGAAGCTCAGCAGGTAGCCAATGCGCAGCTGGCTGGTGTGCGCCACCGCGACACCGGTGAACAAACCGCCGGGCATAAACTCCGTCGTGCCGCCAAAATAAACCAGGTAAACCAGGCTGATGAAGGCGAAGGCAGAGCCGCCCAGGGAGTAATACAGGTATTTCAAACCCGCGCGGATGGACTTCTGGCTGCCGCCATGCATCACCAGGGGCAGGGTGGAGAGGGTCATCATCTCATAGAAGACATACAGGGTGAGGAGGTTGCGGCTCATCGCGATGCCCAGGGTGACGCCATAACTCATCAGGAAGAAGGTGAAGAAGGAGTTCTGTTTCTCCGCGTTCTTCATATAAACGGTCGCGTACACCATGGACAGCGGCCAGAGTACGGCGATGACAGCCACAAACACACGCCCCAGGTCATCCAGGTAAAGGGCGATGCTCAGCTTTTCATTAAACCGAATCAACTCCACTGCCTGGATGTCTGAGAAGATGGCAAGCGCGGCCAACACACTGGTTGCCAGACTGACAACCAGCAGGTAGACATTGCGCGCTTTTTGGGGAAGCTTGATTGCCGGCAGCAATGCCCCAAAAACAACCGGCAAAAGGATGGCCAAAAGGAGAATCATATCTGTCCTTTCACTACATCAAAACAGTGAATCTGCAAGGGAGGTAAACACATTAATCATCTGCCCGGGGAAAACACCCAGCAGGGCAATGGCCAGGGTCAGGATGAAAATGGGGATAATCATCGTCAGGGAGGGGGTCAATTTTTCCCTGTGGATGGAAACGGACTCGCCATGGGCCATGCCGCCAAAGAAGGCGGAGACAGCGGGCGGCAACAGGTAGCCTGCAGTCAGCATGGCGGAGATGAGCAGCACAATCGGGATAAGCCAACTAAACACGGTGGTGCCGGAGACCAGGGCGCCCTCGGCGATGTACCACTTGGCGATGAAGCCGCCCAGGGGCGGGATACCAACCAGTGAAATCGCGCAGATGGTAAACATCCACATGGTCCAGGGCATGCTCTTTCCAATTCCCTGCATCTCGTCCACACGGGTAATGCCGGTCTTGTAGATGATGGCGCCGGCGCAGAGGAAGAGCGCGTCCTTGGTAAGCGCGTGGAAGACCAGCTGCAGCAGCGCGCCGTCAAGCGCCATGGTGTCCAGGATAAACAGGCCGGCCAAAACGTAGCTGACCTGGGACACGCTGGAGTAGGCCAGGCGTTTTTTCAGGGCCTTCTCCCTGAGTGCTAGCATGGAGCCCATGAACACCGTGATGGCCGCGCAGCCAAGCAAGGTCCACTGCACCCAAGTGCCGCGGATGAAGTCCGGGCCGATGACATAGAAAATCATGCGGAAAATCGCCAGGACGCCGGCTTTGGTGATAACGCCGGATAAAACCGCACTCGCAGGGGCGGGCGCAACCGGGTGAGCGGTGGGCAGCCAGCCGTGCATGGGGAACATACCGGCTTTGGTCGCAAAGCCAATGATGGTCACCAGGACAACCACCTGCATGGCGGTGGTGGATACGTTGAGGTTATTCACCAACAGGGAGCCCCCCTCCACAAAGTAGGGGGAAGAGATGTTGGGGGTGAGCATGAAGATGCCAAGAAGGCCCATCGTAGCGCCGGCAACCGAGTAAATGAGGTACTTAATACCCGCCGCGACCGCTTCCTTGGACCGGCTGTGCAGGACCAGGGGAACGGAAATGAAGGTCATGAACTCAAAGAAGAGGTACATGGTCACCATCGTGCCAGACAGGGTCAGCGCCATGAGGGCCGCCAACGTCATCAGGTAGAAGGCGTAGTACGTTTT
Organism: uncultured Christensenella sp.; assembly: GCA_964534515.1. Taxonomy (GTDB): domain Bacteria; phylum Bacillota; class Clostridia; order Christensenellales; family Aristaeellaceae; genus UBA6115. The sequence continues at coordinate 3,325 of CAZHPW010000096.1, read as the reverse complement.
CTCGTTCTGCTCATGCTTCATGTACTCAAAGGAGAAGAACCCCGAGATGGTCCACATGAGC
>CAZHPW010000096.1:0-3254 GCA_964534515.1 uncultured Christensenella sp. | reverse complement strand
CTCCGTCATTTCAAACAGAACAATGGTCCTTTGGGCGTCAAAGGCGACCAGCAGCACAACCACGCACTCCAGCAGCAGAATGGCGGCCACGAACACGTTTCTGTCCTTCCTGCTCTGGTTCAACCAGGGCATAAAGGTCAACAGGAGTGAACCAACCGCGGGCAGGAGAATGGCGACCAGTAAAAGAATCCCTTCCATTCAGGTAAACCTCCTTGAGATATCAGGCAAATGTCTGTAATCCTTTTTCGATAATCTTCATAATGGGCTCGGACGCGATACCCAGGAACACAATAATCAGAGCGGAAAAGCCAAGCGCGGCGGCGACATATCCGGGCATCTTTTCAACCTCGGGATAGACCGCGTCACTGGGCGGCCTGCGGTAGATGGACACCACCGTGTGCAGGAAATATACGGCGTTTAGCAGTGTGCTGACAGCCAAAGCAATCAGGACAAGGGCACGCATCGCTCCGCCAAAAACCATGCCGGAAATGGCCAGGTTTAATTTGACAATGAAGCCGCCCGTAAAGGGGATGCCCACCATGCTCATACAGGCCAGGGTGAACACGATGCCGGCCGGCACATTGCGGTAGCCCGCGCCATGCAGGAAATGAAAGCGTTTTCTGTCTCCGGAGACATTGATGAGTTCGTATGTGGACAGGAACAGCAGAGACTTGACCACAGAGTGCACCAGCATCTGGAAAACGGCGGCTTCAACGCCCGCTGTGGTACCCATGCCGATGCCCATGTAGATGTAGCCAATCTGCGCGACGGAAGAGTAGGCAATCATCCGCCTAATGTCACGCTGGAAAATGGCCATCACCGAGCCGATAATCATCCCGGCGATGCCCGCGTAGAACAGGAAGGTGGTGATGCCCTGGGCTACAATAAAATCAATGCCCACAACGCGGTAATAGAACTTAATCAGCACGAAGATATAAGCTTTGCCGATGATGCCCGACAGCAAGGCGCTGCTCATGGGCGGGGCGAAGGCATAGGTATCCGGCGCCCAGCCATGGAAGGGGAACATCGCGCTCTTGATGCCAAGGCCGGCGGTAATCAGGGCGATTACAACCACCAGAGGCCCTGTGTACTGGCCGGATTCAATCATGCCTGTGATGGTCACCTTCAAGGGTTCCATCAGCAGGTGGCCGGTGATGCCGTAGAGCATGGAAATGCCCAATAGCAGCAGACCGGAGCCGAACAGGTGCATAATCATATACCGGGTGATGGCGACCAGGGTATGGCCGTTTTGACGCACCAGCACCAGCGCGCAGGAGGCGATGGTCATAATTTCAATGAAGACGTATACGGTGAACAGGTCATTGGTGTACAGCAGCACCTGGACTGCGGCCAGGGCCAGGTCCACCATGATGCAGTAAAGGTTGGTCTTCTGCTCAGACACAAAAGCGGGAGAATGATAGAAGCCCGCTATAACCGAGAGGAAAAGCACCGCGGAGAAACCGGTCGCCATGATGGCTTCCAGGCGTCCGATGCGGATTTCGTTGCCCCAGGGCGCCGGGAAATGGCCCATCATGAAGGGATAGGCGTTGTCCAGCTGGGTGGTCAGGTTCAAAGTAAAGATGCTCATCACAAGGACGGCACCGGACACGAAGAAGGTCACCCACTTGGCGGCTTTCTGCTTGAGCATGGAGGTGAGGATGCCGGCCGCCATGCACAGGAGGATGCTAAAGAAGGGGAAATTATGAACGATGCTCATTTATGCGTCTTCCCCCTTTGCAAGCAACATAATCGCGTCAATATCCAGCGTCCGGTAGCGGCGGTAGAGGCGAACGGTCAAAGCCAGCATGATGCCGGTAAAGCTGACCGAGACGACGATGCCTGTCAGCACCAGACCGGCCGGGATGGGGTTGATATAGGCGGCGACTTCAGTCACGCCATCCACCACAATGGGGGCTTTTCTGCCGCTGATGTAGCCCATGGAAGCCAGAAACAGATAAACCGCGGTATCCATGATGTTCAGACCGATAATCTTGCGAATCAGGTTTCTCTGCAGCAGCAGGATGGTAAACCCGATACCAAACAGAATGACGGAGACAGTTTGCTCCAAGTTTTCATACAGCAATTGCCACATACTTACCTCCATCTCACAGCCCGCCTTTGCGGAAGAGGGCATAGAAGATATACATCGTGCAGGCAACCACCATGCCAACCGCAATGTTCAAGGGCATAATCAAGCCGCTTGAAAGGATGGCTCCGGGAATGCCCAGCGGGATGCCGCTCTCCATGCCATTGGCGCCCATGTAGAAGGAATAGGTCTTGGCAAGGGCGTAGAAGGAAAGGGAGATAAAGCTGACCCAGGAGAAGGTCTTGTAGGTGAAGAAGCGTCCGGCCTTTTCAAAGCCAAAGGCATCCAGGTACAGAATCAATCCCGCGCTGATGATGGCCCCGCCGGAGAAGCCGCCGCCGGGGGATAAGTGGCCGTTTAATATGATGTAAATACCAAACAGGAAGATGATGGGCACCAGCACCTTCGCGGCGCCTTGCAGGATGCGGTCGGTGCGGGGCTCGTAATGGCGGTCGTCTGATTCCTCGGCAATCAGCTCCATCACCGGGCTGCCGTCCTTGTTGCGGTCAATGCGCAGCAAAATCAAAACAGCGCTGGCCGCGATAAAGAGAACGGTGGACTCGCCCAGGGTGTCAAAGGCACGGTAGTCCAAAATCATGCCGGCAACAATGTTGACAGCGCCGGTTTCCACCAGGCCTTTTTCAATGTACCGGGCAGAGACCTCATTGACACCGGGGGTTGTGGCGGAGCCAAAGCGCGGCATCGCAGCCACAGTCTCCAGCAGGAAGAAAATCATCAGGATGGCCAGGATGACCGACAAGGTCACATAAATACGGGAGATGGCCTTACGCCCGCGGGTATTCATCCAGGAGCGGACATTCTGGCTCTCCATCCGTTCCATCAACAGGTTTCTGTCATGGCGGTGCTCGTCAATCTCTTCCCTGTGGGCGTCCAGCACCGCGTCGTTGATGGGGTCGGGGGTTTTAACATTGATTTGATTGATGATTTCATCATCCAGCGCGGAATAACCATCCAGGAACCATTTCTTAATGCGGGCTTGCGGGCGCTGCTCCCAATCGTGTCTGCGTTTACTCATGGTCGCGCTCTCCTTTGATGGCGTGAATCTTCTTGAGCGTCACAAAAAACAGGACGCTGGTGATTCCGGCGCCAACCGCCGCTTCCGTGATGGCCAGGTCCGGGCTTTCAAGAAGCATCCAGATGATGGCCA
>CAZHPW010000095.1:0-8539 GCA_964534515.1 uncultured Christensenella sp. | reverse complement strand
AAATATCAATGAAAATCCTATTCAGATCCTCCTCATTGTTTTTTAGTTGGTTGAAGCGTACGATACAGTTGTCTTTCCATTTTACATAAGCACCATGCAAAGTAGTGGCCTCTCTATTGCCTTCAATAACTTTTATGGTTCGGCTCTCTGTAATTATTGGATGAGTTACAAAATCCCATGAAATTTCAAACGAATTCCAATCAGCGGAAGATAGGGTAATATTTTCATTGCTGATTCTTTCTATTTTTTCGGAATACTCGCTTGGTAGAGAAAATGGAATTGCACCAATGTAGCCCGGCTGCCTTCCCATAGAAGGATTAATTGTACTTAGCAAAACACTTGCAATTTCAGTATTCAAAAATGCGAGTAAAGCGTACAACCCTACATTTACTTGGTAAAGTGCGCATCCAATGGACTCACATATAAAACCCGCTGGGAAATAACGGAAGGAGATTTTCCCGGATCCTAACTTTGACCATGTAATACCGGGAACGAAATGCTTGTCAAGATTTAATGGTCGCGACTTTAAATACCCGTTAGGATCCCGATTGTTTCTTATTCCATAGCCATCGTTTTCCCAATCTATCAAGTACTCACTTCCACCCGCCCACTTGCGATAACTCCCACCTTTATTGCACGGGAACCACTTTTCTGACTTATTCTCACCAATAGCTGCAATAAAACAAATTTTGTTATAGTCAACTTCATGCCACAGTCTTAGGAACCTATCATTATCACCTGTGCTTGTTCCAGATGCGGGTATTGCAACTTCATTGATCTTTTGAAGAGTCCTAAAGTTATTTAGAATGGTTTTGCTTGCCCAATAGACAATGGGCTTCCCCGACACATAAGAAAAGTTGTCGGTTGACGTAATTGAATAATGCTTATTAAGCACGGGGAAATTATTGGGAACACCTTCGCTGTCAGTCTCATAATAGCTTATGCGACTGAAAACGCTCTGGTAGTTGGGAATATATCGTTTTTTTAGGACGCTTACCGTTGTGCCAAAGTTTATACCTATACTTGTTCCCCCTTTTCCGAGGTAAGGCATATGAACCAAACTAACTATTAAGTGTTCCCTCAAAACGCATTGACGCAGTTCTTCATAACTACTCAAATACATCCAGCTTTCCATCGTTATTAGTGAAGTAAAGCCAGCAGTTTTAGTAAGATCTCGACATCTTTCAATAAACACCGCGAATAGATCGGACTTGCTGCGAGGATACTCAATCTTTAGAAGATCAGATAAGGTCAAACTCATACCACCGCTCCCCATATACGGTGGGTTAGTCACCACCACCTCATACTGCTGCGCCAATGCCTGTGCCTGCCTTACAAAGGGCAACAGGGTGTGCAGCACCGCATCCCGCTGGAAATGCACCTCGTACACCACCGCATCAAAGCGGGCATAAAGGGCTTCAAAATCAACCGGGCTGATGGTGAGGATGCTGCCGTACTCCTTGGCATCCTTCAACTCCTGCATCAGGGTTTCCATATCTTCCCGCAGCCCGGCATCCTTGCATACGAAATAGGCCACCATGTCCGGGTTCAGGCTGTTGCTTTCCATGATGGGATAGACCTGTGGCTGAGGGATGTCCGGCTTGCCATCAAACAAGGTTCTGGTGAGCAACCTTTTATCATACTGCCTTGCCTTCATCATGATGGCAAAGTAGGCCAACTGGGCAGCGCGGTCGTCAATGTCCAGGCCGTAGAGGTTGTGCTCCAGAATGCTGCGCACTGCTTCCCGGTCGGAATAGCCGTAGTCCAGGTAAATCTGCATCAGCACATCAAACATGTACACCAAAATGTGCCCGGAACCCATGCAGGGGTCGACGCACCTGATATCCGCGGGTTTCAGGTCCTTGCGGCTTTGGCGCTGCCTTTTCAGCTCCACCTGTACCTGTGGTTCCTGCTCTGCCTCCGGGAGATAGTATTTCCAGCCAAAGCCTTCGGCGGCGGCCTTTTCATCCGTCGAGTCGTCCAGGGCACGCTCCCGCTCCAGCCAGATGCGTCCCAAACTGTTCTCCACCATGTAGCATACAATCCAGTCCGGGGTAAACAATTGGGTAGCAGCAGGGATATCATGCTTGTTGATTTTGATGTTCTTCTTCAGGTTGGCGAAGACCTTGTCCTTGGGTTCGGTATTGTAATACTGGTACAACCACCCGATGATCTGCACCTGATCCGTCCAGTCCTCCTCCGGGATCAAGGTGATCATCTGCTCGATGACGCTGCCCTCCCGCAGTAGGTTGTCCGGTAGCAGCAGCTCAGTATCGTCCTCAATGCGCTGGAACATCCGGGGGAGAACCTCGCTGAGGGCATTGCACTGGGTGATCAGCAGGTATTTGTACAGCGCTTCTGACTGGTTTTTATCCTTAAATTGGTAGACTTTGTCCCTGTCCAGGCCTTTGAGCTCGATATGGATGGCTTCCGTCAGGATCTGGGGCTTGAAAGCGCCCTCCTCATCGGTAAACACGCGGATATGGCTGGGCAGGTAACCATTCACTTCCATGTAACGCAGAGCGCAGAAGCGGTTGAACCAGGTATAGGCTACCTCCTCCATGGTGTGCTGCCATCCCTTGGCTGTCACTCGGGCAATCAGGGCAGCCCGCTGGGATTGCTCCTGGACGGACAGCAGGTGCCCATGCACGCTTTGATCCATGGGATTCCCCGGGTTCTTCTTTGTCACCCCAAGCTGTACCGCCTTTTGGCTGACCTTTTCAATCAGCTCTACCCGTGCCCAGGTAGCAAACTTCTTGATGGCGTTCTTATCCATGGAATCCTCCCTACTTCAGCTCGATGCCATCGCTGCCTAGCATATAGGCCAGTAACTGCTTGCGCATCTGCTCCACATACTCATTGACTGCGTCCTCGGTCTCCAGCCGCCGGGCGGGAAATATGGACTGCCGATAAACGGGCTTGATTAGCTTATTCTTGGGCGGCTCCGCAGCATCTTCCCGATCTTTCTTTTCTGGTTTGGGCGGCTGGGTAAGCGTCTCCATTGTCTGCAGGACCTCATCCTTGTAAGCCCACATGGGGGGCATCATGCCATCCAGCAGCGCCAGGCTGTCTGTCTGAGCGATTTTCTCTTTGCGCTCAGCATAATAATAGTCCGCTTTGGTCACCTGATTCTTCAGGTTACCATCATAGCCTGCCAGCTGATGAACCTCTGCCATGCACTGGCGGACCACCTCCAAAAGCTCTTCCCTTTTCTTCAACAGCATGCGGTCATGAGAAGCGCTGACGGTATCCATCAGGGCATTCAGTTCCGGAATCCGTTTGTAGTTGTACTGCCCGCTGGCAGGCAGGGTAATGATAGCTCGAAGGGTATTGAGGGCCTTTTTGGCCTCTTCATCTTTGGCAATGTAGTCCAGATCCACATACAAGGCTTGTTCATACCGGACAGCCCGATCGAAGGTATCCACCTGGGTTGCAAAGAAGGCCTCCACATTGGCCAGATCCTCTTTGTTGTCTTCCAGAGCATTCTGTTTGGCCAGCAGGCGAGTGACCAGGGCTTCATTGTCCTTTTGCTGGGAAAGCACCTCCTCCGCAAGGCTGAGGGCGGTGTCCACCAGGTGGCGGTCGGGATACTTGTTCCTCTGGTAGTGGGCCAGCAGTTCAGTATAGTGTTGTTTGGTTCCTTGAAAGCGGTCCACAATGAACTTGATCAGCCCATCTTCGTCATCGGGCACATCCATGATATCGAAATACTCTCGCAAAAATCCCCGGGCAGCTTTCAACTTCTGCAAGGAAAGCACGTGCCGCTTGCTGATGCTGGTTTTGCCAATCTCACTTTTCTTGCGCAGCATATCCGGCAATTTGGGGTTGTCCGGCTGGATGGTCATACCCGCGTACTTTACGGTTACCCGCTGCTCAAAGATCAGCTTTGCGGCAACGGCAGCGATGTCGATCTCCCGCCAGCCGTAGGGAATGGTGTTGTATCGACTCTGGATGTCCGCCATAGAGGTGGGCAGCTTCTTGTTGTCCTGGATCTCCAGGTATTCAAACATCCTGTTGGCCGCCTCCTGGTTGCGGGTCATGCCATAGGCTAGAGCATCCTGTGCATTTCCGTTGAGCACAGCCAGGATGTCAGCATCGGTTTCAGCATTCCAGTCAACCAGATCCAGTTCGCTGTATACGTGGGAGACCAGGTACTCCAGTGCCTTATCCACTTTGTTCTTGGCATCCCCGCCCTTGAAGTCCAACTTCTCGCCATCCGCAAAAATGACTGCCTCATTGATGGCGCGCTTTAGCTCTGCAAGTGCAGCTTGCTCGAAACTGTTGGCCTCTTCATTCTGGTCATTAATGATGTCCTGCATCGATTTTGGCATCTTGTGGATGTTGCTTTGTTTGATAAACTTGCGAATCTTCATGGCATTTTCCAGAGATTCGTAGTAGGGCGTGTCAGCCAGCACAACAGCAGCTTCCTTTCCCTTGGTTTCCCCCACCAGACGGAAATCACTTTTCATCGGGGCATCGGTAGCCACCGTAAGAAAGCGTAGCCGCATGCCGCCTGTGAGCACGCCAATGGCTGTACCATCCACCATCTGGTCAAAGGGGAAGTCATACTTGCCATAGCGGTATTTCTTGCTGGTGTAGATGTCCCCATAGATCATATGCCCGATGCGCTCAACAATGGCGGCAGTATCTACCGGGGTGTTCTTAATCTCCCGTTGGATGTCCTGCTCTTCATCGGTGAGGAAGTTATAGGCATCCCCGGTGCGAGCAATATAGTTTTGGCTCATCAGACGGTTAAGGGTGGCAGCAATCGAAGCCCGTTTGGCGATCTTGTCTGTTCGGATATTATCAGCCATCAGGATGACGATGTTATCCAGGTTGGCCTTAACATCATCCACATAGCGCACCAGGTACAGCAGCTTCAGCACATCTACATCCTGTGCCTCAATGCCATCGCCGCTGTCTGCCGCCTTTTGGCAGCGTTCAATGACCCGACGGATCGAGCCATCCAGGAAGGAGTGCACGGTGTCATAGAAGCGGAAGAAGGGCACCAGGGCATACTCGTTGCTATCCTGCATTTTCTGTGCCGCTTCCTGGAAGCCGGACAGCATGGAGCGTTCCCCGCCGGACAGGTGCTTGCCCGCGTTGCCATGTTTTCGGATTTCCGCGAACACTTTCTGCATGATGATGAACTGGTAAGGCACGAAGGGATAATTTGTCGTGAACTCATCGGAGCCAGCATAGCCCTTGATGTCCAGCATCGAATCTGTAAAGCTGAAAAGGTTGCGAAGCACCGATTCACTGCTGTCATACAGCTTTTCCAGTTCTGGAGTGACCTCTGGCTTCTTCTTGAGGATACGCTTCTGGATGACCTCATCTACGGATGAAGAGGAGAGGCTAAGGCGGGTTTTGAAACGGGCCTGGATCCGGGAAAACTCGTCCGCGCGCACCTTGATGATTTCGTCAATGGCTTCCTGCCCGGTACAGACCACCCAGACTTTTCCCTGACACTCGCTGCCGAGCTTTTCTGTCAGGGATTGCATGTTGAGCAGCATATCGGTGTCTGTGCCCACATACTGGCCGGCCTCATCAACCATGAACAGCAGGCGGTAATCCTTGGGCTGCTGAGCAATGTATTCCTTGATGTCATCCACTAAACGGGCAATGGAGAACTCAATGGGGCTTTTGTCGTAAAACCAAGCTTGAGCATCCGCTTCACTCATTACCATGGCGTCAGTCAATGCCGAAACCATTTGCTTGCCCTTGAAGGCAAATGCTTTTCGGACTTCCCGCCAATTCTCCTGGCTCTGTTTCTGAAAAGCCTCGTGGAAAGCACGGGTTTTTCCTTGCTGGTGGATGTAATGCTCCAGCATTGCTAATTTCAAGTTGTCTCCGTAGTACCCCAGGTGGTTGTAAAACATCTTGGCAAAGACCCGCAAAACGGCTGTCTTGTCCTTGTTAATGGATCCTTCCACATCGATGTTGAATAGGATGGTCTCTGTCTTACCTCTAGTGGCACGGTCTATCATCATGAAGGTGGCCGGGTCGTCTTCAAACTTTGACCGGAACTGTTCCACCGTCTTGACACCCTTGACCTCACGGTTTTCCAGCAAGTAGGAAAGCATCTTGAGGAAATGGGACTTACCACTTCCAAAGAAGCCGGAAATCCAAACCCCCATTTCCGCCGTAGGTTCCCGGAAGGCATCGGAATAGTAATTAAAGAAAGACATGAAATGCCTCTTCAACTCATTGGTGATGACATACTCCCTGATCTCATCGTAGATAATGTCATCGCCGGATTGGTCTACCTTGATGACACCGTTAATCTTCCGATTGATGTCCTCCAGAAACATGTCGCGAATCCGCATGGTGGTCCTCCTCAAATCACGTTAAAAGCGCGATAATAATCATTCGGGTGCAGGCGGTCAAAAAGCTTGACGTGATGCCCGTTGAAAGTGCCAGGATACATCACCAGAATTGGCGTGTTGGAATAATGCGGCTGCAATGCTGCCAAGAGCACGTGAATGCGCATAAACGGGAAGACTTCTCCAGCACCTGTCAGCAGCAATACATCGCCTGGTGCTTGGTCATCATGCTTGATACGCTCTACGAAGTCTTCGTCTCCCACAGCCGAGTGAAGCTGCTCCAACAGGAACTTGCTGCCTTCCTGTTCTTCCATCTCTGGGATAGAATCGAGGATACCAATATCATCACAAATGGACAGAAAGATCTGATAAAGGTTGCGCTCAATCAGGTTACAGCGCAGGGATTGATCCGATTTAACCTGCTGGACAAAATGCCTGACAGCCATCTCTTCCTCGGGCTTATAGCAAAAAATGCGGATATTCACCTCATTGCTAAGGCCTTTGCCAGTCAGGAACTCTTCATCCTGAATCAAAGCGCGTACTTTGTCCAAGCGTTCTTCTATTGAAGCCATCGTATGGATCCTTTCAATCGAATCTATTAAAGGCTGGGAGCATTATGTCATCACCGTTCTGGCGAATAGCTTTCTCCAACACTGGTGACAGAAGCACTGGATTGAGATGCTCGGCCTTTACCGTGTCAAGGTATTCGTTCTGAACCAGGATGCGCGCCAGGATTTGCTTTATCTTCGTGATGGTTGCCTCGCTCCAGGAGGCTACGCCATCGTCTTGCTCCTGAAGGCGAAGGAAAAAGACATTAATGTCCATCCTGCTGAAGGAAGTATCTTGAAGATGGTACTTATCGCCAACAACAGTCAGCATGAAATCAAGAACCAGACGATGCTCCTTCATCAAAGCATATAGACATACCTGCTTGGCAACATTCTGTGGCTGCTCGGCAATGGCGGCAACCATGGACCCATCTTCCATGTTGTGTAGCCTTTTGATGCAAGCCCTTGCCATGCCGCGAATGGATTTCTCGGTTGGGTATTGAAACAGGTTGTCCTGCATGATGACTGCCATCACTTGTTCATCGCTGAATCCGTCTTGCAGCAGCCTGGCAGTGGTACGCATCTCATGAAAAAGGAAGGGTTCGCGCGTTATGAAAGCGCGGTAAGGTTTGGCATTTTTGTTAGACGAAGGCATTCTTATAACCCCTCTGCTTCACTGGTTTGTTTCATTTAGTAGGCAATCCAACATCTTCCAGTTCCATGATTTCATAAAGTTTGCATTCCAATCCGTTACAGATGCGGACCAACACATCAGTAGTTATGTTCTCACCCTTACCAAGTTTTGCGATAGAGGCAGGACTGATTCCCGTAACGTTCCTCAAGTCTTGGCGGTTCATGTCTCTGTCAATGAGCAGTTTGAAAAGCGGCTTGTACGAGATCCGCTTCATATGTTCCTCCAGTTATGAGTACGCATTTCTCTTCCTCCCTTGTATGCTTGGTTTCAGAACTAAGCATCTGAAGCAACGAACACATATCAGACATATCGAGGACTATACCATCCATTCATGGAAAGCACAATGGAAAAATATGCGTTTGTGAAGATTAATCGTGAGATGATGAAAGGTTCATTGGTAATTATGCGATAGCGGGGAATAACCCCACTATAGGCTCCAATTTATCAAACCGACTTCGACTCAACGAACCATCTGCCAAGGTTATTCCCCGACAACACCCCGCTGCGCTCAAAGAAAAGGTAGCTCTGCTTTCCGTGGATCTAAATGGTATAGCGATCGCCCTGCCCGCCTGCTTTCATCGCAGCTGCCTGGCGAATGTCTGTGACCTTGTCGATCTCGAACACTGTACCGTCGACCCACCTGATCTCCAGCGGCATCAGGTTACCGGCAGCGTTGAAGGCGGCCTTGCAGTGGGATTTCTTTACCGACGCTGCGCGCCATGAAAAGCGGCAGACTGATGATGACACAGTCGATATGCTTCGCGGCCGCTTCGGGATGAACTGCATCTTCCCCTCCTCGCTGGTCAAGCACACCCTGACCGAGAAATCCGATCCGCATAACCTGGTGAGGATGCCCGGGATGATGTTCCAGTGAATATCTTAAGTGTTAGCCGAACACTTGACACACCCATTTCCTTGCTATATAATCACCTCAGCAAGGATACCTTGCTAAACTTGCTAAGTCAACGTGGATG
>CAZHPW010000094.1:0-8951 GCA_964534515.1 uncultured Christensenella sp. | reverse complement strand
ACCCACGACAACAACACCCTGCTGGGCTGGTGGAAGCAGGCCTCCCATCTGGAAAAGAACAACACCCTCTACGCCCTGAACATCAAGCACGATGAGGAGTTTACCGAGGCCTTCCTGCGCGCCACGCTCAAAAGCCGCGCTGACACCGCCATCATCCCCATGCAGGACATCCTTCGCCTGCCCGGCACCGCGCGCATGAACCTGCCAGGCACGGTGGGCGGCAACTGGCTCTGGCGCATGAAGCCCGGCGCTACCACGCCCAAACTGGCCAAGTGGCTGCGCGAGCTGAACAAGGACGGCAACCGCGAGCCGGTGTAAAACCAATCAGTCAACAAAAGAGCCATCCGAAGATGGCTCTTTTGTTTTTTTGTTTTCAGGGCTTGCGCCCGATGTACATGGCGTGTTCAGAGTAGGCCAAAAGATGCGGAACTTCCAGCAAACGCTTGGCCAAATCCAGCCAAAGGGCGATTTCTTCCCTTGGGGAGGCCAGTATTTGGGCCTCACAGGGGGCCAGGATGCCTTCCTGGCCAAAGAGGTGCAGCTTTTCCAGGCCAAACTGCGCCATGAAAGGCAAAATCCGCTCCTGGCTGATGAAATGGGCTTGGGTGAAGGCGAGGCCGGTGTAGCCCTCCCCCGATACAATGCCACTGACCAGCTGCTGCCAGTAAGGGTCCTCATATTCCTCCGCGATGGCGCCGGGGATGTTGCGCATGCGGTAAATGATGTCGGCAAAGTCCAGAATGAAGGAGCAGGCAAAGGTGCCGCCGGGCTTTAAGCGCGCAAGCGCGAGTTTGACCGCCTTGACCCGGTCTTCCTCACTGGCTAAATGATACAAGGGGCCCATCAGGAGGACATGGTCATAAAGACCCAAGCCCTGCTCATTCAATTCCAGGCAGTCGCAGGCGAAGGCGGATAATTCCGCCCCCTCTTCCAGGGCTTTTTCGCGGGCCAGGGCGATGTTGCCGGGGGAGAGGTCGCACAGGGTGACCGCGCAGCCCTTCTTCGCGTAATAAATGGCGTAGCGGCCGGGGCCGCCGCCGATGTCCAGCACGCTGTCCCCGGGCTTTAAGTACCGGTTTAGCATGTGGGTGGTTAACTCAAACTCAAAGGGATGCGCTGAAAGCCGCTCCCACTCCATGTGGGGGGCGTTGTCGTAAAACTCCCGGACTTCTTTGTTGCTCATGACAAAACCTAATAGAGCACCAGGTACTTGTCCAGTTCCCACTGGTTGACCTGCAGGCGGTACTCCTCCCACTCCTTTTCCTTGCCAAGGGCATAGTGGCTCATGATGTGGCTGCCCAAGGTCTGGGCAATCATGCTGTCCTGCTTCATAAGCTGGACAGCCTCATAGAGGTTGGAAGGCAGGGCTTCAATGCCGCGGTTCTTGCGCTGGGTGGCGGACATGACATAGATGTTCTCAGCCACTTCATTGGGCGGTGTCGCCTTGGACTTGATGCCCTCCAAGCCGGCTTTGAGCAGCAGGGCCAGGGCCAGGTAGGGGTTGCAGGAGGGGTCGGGGCTGCGCAGTTCCAGCCGGGTGCCGCGGCCGCGGGCGCTTGGGATGCGCACCAGGACGGAGCGGTTGCGCGCGGACCAGGACTTGTAGCAGGGCGCTTCATAGCCGGGCACTAAGCGCTTGTAGGAGTTGACCAGGGGGTTTAGGACAGCGGTCATGCCGGAAACGTGGTTTAACAGCCCGGCGATAAAGCTGTACGCTTCTTTTGATAATTCCTTCTCACCCTCCGGGTCATGGAAGATGTTTTTGCCGTCTTTGAACAGGGACATGTTGGTGTGCATGCCGGAGCCGTTGATGCCATAGATGGGCTTGGGCATGAAGGTGGCGTGCAGGCCATGCTGACGCGCGATGGTCTTGACCGCCAGCTTAAAGGTCATGATATTATCGGCTGTCTTTAGCGCGTCGGCGTACTTGAAGTCAATCTCATGCTGGCCGGGCGCGGATTCGTGGTGGGAGGCCTCAATTTGAAAGCCCATGTCCTCCAGCGCCAGGCAGATGTCCCGCCTGGCCCCCTCGCCCCGGTCAATGGGCGCCAGATCAAAATAATCGGCCTCATCATTGGTGTGGGTGGTGGGGTGGCCGTTTTCATCGGTATGGAAAAGGAAAAACTCGCACTCAGGGCCGACGTTAAAGGTATAGCCCAGGTCGCTGGCTTCCTTGATGACCTGTTTTAGAATGTGTCTGGGGTCGCCGGTGAAGGGCTGGCCGTCGGGCGTGTGGACGTCGCATATCATGCGCGCGACCTTGTCCTCCTCCTTGTGCCAGGGCAGGAGGGCGAAGGTGTCCAAATCCGGGTGGAGCATCATGTCCGACTCCTCCAGGCGCAAAAAGCCCTGGATGGAGCTGCCGTCAATGGTGACCTGGTTTTTGAGCGCGCGCTCTATCTGGGAGGCGGTGATGGCGATGTTTTTCAACTGGCCGAAGATGTCGGTAAACTGGAGGCGAATAAAGCGAATGTTTTGTTCCTTGATGAGGTTGATTACCGCTTCCCTGGTCATAAGTGCCACCTGCCTTCAAAAATTCCCTTAGATTGACAAAAGGGCTCTCAGCCCTTGGGTTTTGATTGGTATTAACCGTCCACCCCGGCGATGGACTCGCCCGGGACAAGCTCACAGGGCAAAAGGACATGGCTGTTGGCGCCGCCGTCTATCATTTCCCTTAGCAGGCGCACAGCCTCCTGTGCAATCTGCTTTTTGGGCTGGCGCACCGTGGTAAGCGCGGGCACCAGGTAACGGGTTAACTCAATGCCGTCAAAGCCGATGACGGAGACGTCCTGCGGCACCCGCTTCCCGGCCTCGTGCAGCGCGCGCATGGCGCCAATGGCCATGACATCGCTGGCCGCGAAAAGCGCGGTGAAGGGCTTGTTCTGCTTTAGCAGGCGCTTCACACCCTCATAGGCGGACTCCAGGGTGAAATCTACCTCGGCAAACAGTTTGGGGTCATAGGTGAGCCCCTTGTCCCGGATGGCGTCCACCGCGCCGTGCAGGCGCTGGCCGGTGGAGTCATCCACCTTGGAAAAATAGCCTAACAGGGCGATGTCCTTGTGGCCCAGTTCAATGAGCCTGGACACCGCCATGAAACCGGCCTTGCGGTTGTCGATGCTGATGGAAGAGACATGGGCGCTGTCAATGTGGTTGGCCTCAATGGTGGCGTAGACCTGGGGCAACTCCAGGCGCTTGACCTCGCCCTCCTGGCCTTCCAAGTTGGAACCCAGAAAAATCACGCCCTGCAGGCGGTGTTCCATGTACAGTTTGCGGGCGGCCAGAAACTGATTGGCTTTTTCATCGATGATTTCCATGATGAACTGAAAACCCGTGCCGCGCCCGGCCTCCAAAACCTCTTCGGCCAAACTGATCAGGAAGCTGTTGCTGCGCCCGGCCAAAATGACGCCGATGGACGCCTTGTTCAGCTGCTTTAAGTTGCTGGCGTTCTGGTTGCGGATATAGTTCATCTTCTTGACCATGGCCAGCACCCTGGCCCTGGTGGAGGCGTCCACATCCTGGCGGTCATTGAGCACGCGGGAGACGGTGGAAATGCTGACGCCGGCTGCCTTGGCCACGTCCTTGATGGTCACGATCCGCATGCTGTCCACCGCCTTTCCTTCTTTAATAAAGAAACGATGCCTCAGTATAAAAAAGCCCGCCAACGCTGTCAAGCATGGCGGGTTTGGATGAAGGGTTTTCAGACCCAATCTTCCTTGGGACGCCAATAGGTCTTGCAGCCCTTCTTATCCTTGAGGTTATAGGCAATCATGTCGCGCAGCAGCTCATAATCCATGTCCTTTTTCCAGGGGAAGCGGACGATCATGGCGGTGTACTTAAGACCCGCCTGGTCAAAGCGCTCGGCAAACTGCTTTAAGCACTTGTACTCAGGCGAGACGGCCAAATGCTCCTTGGCGGCGGAGAAGGCCAGGATAAAGGTATCCTCGTGCGTAAAGTGCGGCGTGCTCCAGGCGATGCGGGATTTCAGCTGCGGGAAGGCGGACTGGGTGAACTCCAGCACTTCCTTCATGCGCTGTTTTTGTGTTTCGTCCTTGAAGGTGTCCAAATATTCGGCGATGGTGTTCATATTCTCCTCCTCAATTTACAGGCTGATGTCGGAAGACAGGCCGGTTTCATCCTCATAGGCTTTGAGCTGCTCCCCGGCTTCGCCCAGGAGGTATTCCCTCACCTGCTCCGCCGCACGGCCGATGTAATCCCTTGGGTTGAGCAAGTCTTTTAAGTCCTCTTCCATCAGGCCAAAAGCGGGGTCCGCCGCGATGCGCTTTAAGAGGTCGTTGTCCAAACCCTCTTCCTTGACCCGCTTGCCCGCGGCCATGGCGTGCGCCCGGATGCTCTCATGCAATTCCTGGCGGTTGCCGCCATTTTTAACCGCTTTCATGAGGATGTTCTCCGTCGCCATAAAGGGCAATTCGCTCAAGAGATGCTTTTCCATAATCTTGGGGTAAACCACCAGGCCGGACATGATGTTCTCATACAGGGTCAACAGGCCGTCCGTCGCCAAAAAACCCTCGGACAGGGCGATGCGGCGGTTGGCAGAGTCATCCAGGGTGCGCTCCAGCCACTGGGCGGCCGCGGTGTGCGCGGCGTTTTGCGCGTTGCCGATGATAAAGCGGGAGAGCGCCGCCATGCGCTCAGCGCGCATGGGGTTGCGCTTGTACGGCATGGCGGAGGAGCCGACCTGGGCGGCCTCAAAGGGCTCTTCCACTTCCTTTTCATGCTGCAAAAGGCGCAGGTCATTGGAAAACTTATAGGCGCTTTGCGCGATGCCGGACAGGATGAACATCGCCCGGCTGTCAATCTTCCTGGTATAAGTTTGCCCGGAGACGGCGATTGGCTTTTCAAATCCCATTTTCCTGGCAATCAGGTCATCCAAGCGCCTGACCTTGTCATGCTCGCCCTCAAACAGCTCCAGAAAGGAGGCCTGGGTGCCGGTCGCGCCCTTGCTGCCCAGGGGGCGCAATTCCTCCAGGAAGCGGTTAACCTCATTTAAATCCATGAGCACATCCTGCAGCCACAGGGTTATCCGCTTGCCCAGCGTGGTGGGCTGGGCGGCCTGGTAGTGGGTAAAGGCCAGCATGGGCAGGTCTTTGTGCGCCTGCGCCTGTTGATACAGCGCCCGGGCTGTGCCCACAAGCCGCCGTCTGATTAAGAGCATGGCGTCACGAATAATAAGGATGTCGGCATTGTCCGTAACATAGCAGGAGGTCGCGCCCAGGTGGATGATGGGCGCGGCTTTGGGGCAGAGCGCGGCGTAGGCCTTCAGGTGGGCCATGACATCATGGCGCAGTTCCTTTTCATAGGCGGAAATGACGGAAAAATCAACATCCTCCGTGTGCGCTTTCAGCTCACTGACCTGCTCTTTATCAACCGGGAGGCCCAATTCCATCTGGCTTTCCGCCAGCAGGTGCCACAGCCGCCGAAACAGGCGTGCCCTGTGTGTTTGGGAAAACAGGGCCTGCATGTCCTTGCCCGCGTAGCGCGCGGAAAACGGGCTCTCGTATCTGTCCTGGCTTAAATCTGTCATCTCTGCCCCCATGTTGGGTTTTAACCCGTAAAATTCCCCTTTATTTTAGGCGGTTTCAACCACAGGGTCAACCACGGCGCTTGACAGGGCTTTTGGGCATTCTCTATAATGAATTCATCCAATCAAGGAGGAAAATCCTTTGAAGAGCAACCTGCGTTAATTTCTCATCAAGAGCAAGAAAAGCCGCATGCTTTTTTGCGTACGCAGGGGGTACACATGGCCATTATACAAATCCAAAACCTGTCCTTCACCTACGAAGGCGGCGCGTCACCCGTTTTTTCCGGGTTAGATTTTCATATGGACTCTTCCTGGCGCCTGGGCCTGGTGGGCCGCAACGGCCGGGGCAAGACCACCTTATTAAAACTGATGTCAGGCGAGCTCAAGGGCGAGGGACAGATATCAAGCACCCTGCCCTTTGACCTCTTCCCCTATCAGGCGGACATGAACCGCCCGGCGCTTGAGTCATTGATAGACAGCCTGCACCCCTACACGGCCTGGGAAGAGGAGATGGAAGCCTGCCTGGAAGCGGGGTCCGTTGAGTCCATTTCCCACTACGGCGAGATTGAGCAGGCCTATTCCCTGGCGGAGGGCTATACCATCCGTGACAAACTGGTCAAGGAAGCCGCGCTGCTGGGGTTCTCAGAAGACCTGCTCGCCCGCCCCCTGTCCTCCTTCAGCCCCGGGGAGCAGACCCGCTTGAAATTGGCCGCCCTCTTTTTGCGAAAAGGGCATTTTCTGCTGATAGACGAGCCCACCAACCACCTGGATGAGGCCGGGCGCGACCTGGTGGCCGATTACCTGCTGAGCAAGTCCGGGTTTTTGACCGTATCCCACGACCGCGGCTTTTTGGACGCGGTGTGTGACCACATCCTGGCGCTTGAAAAGCAGGGCGCGCGGGTGGTGTCCGGCAATTACAGCACCTACCGGGAAAACAAGCGCCAGCAGGATGAGTATGAGCGCGGGCAGAATGAGCGTATTCTGGCTGATGTTGCCCGCTTGTCCGTTTCCGCGCGGGAAAAATCCGGCTGGAGCGACCAGGTGGAGAGCACCAAGTACGGCACCGGCGCCTTTGACAAGGGCTTTATCGGCGCCAAGTCCGCCAAGATGATGAAGCGGGCCAAGGTGATTGAGAAGCGCATTGACAAGCAGTTGGAAGAGAAGAAAGCCCTGCTTAAGAACCTTGAATACACCTCGCCCCTGAAGCTGCACCCCTTAATCAGCCCGCAGAACACCCTGGTCCGCTTTGAAAAAGTAAACTTTGCCTACGGGGACAAGCCGGTGATACAGGACTTGTCCTTCACCCTGGGCAAGGGAGAGCGATTAGCCCTGACAGGCCGCAACGGCGCGGGCAAGACCACGCTGATGAAGCTCATCATGGGCGAACTCACCCCGCAAGCGGGCCGGGTGTTTGTGCCCAAGGGGCTGGTTATCTCCATGCTCAGGCAGACCTCAAAGGGCATCACTGGCACGCCCCGGCAATTGGCCGAGTACCAGGGGCTGGATTTGACCCTGTTTTTCACACTGCTAAGGAAGTTTGACCTGCCCCAGGAGTCCTTTGACCGCGAGTTTTCCGGCTTCTCCCTGGGACAGAAGAAAAAGACCATGCTGGCCTTGTCCCTGGCGCAATCCGCCCACCTCTACCTCTGGGATGAGCCGCTCAACGACATTGACCCGGAGAGCCGCGACCAACTGGAAGACCTGCTGCTGGAAACCGGGGCGTCCCTCCTGTTCATTGAGCACGAGCGCGCCTTCATTGATAAAATCGCGACCAGAGAGTTGCGTCTGTAACCAGTACATAATAGATAGAGGTGTCTATCATGCGGAACCTGAAACGATGCGCGGCCTTGCTTTTGTGCCTGTTGATGGCGGTCGGCTTTTTGACAGAGGCGGCGGCCTGGGTGGACGCGGGGCTCTTGATGCGCCTGTCAACAAGGACAGGCCCCGGCACCCAGTATGACGAACCGGGAACCTTCTTCAGCTCCGACTGGCGGACCACAAGGGTCCAGGCGCACACCGCCGCCTGGGATAACTACAACGATATCTGGTGGATTCAGGTGGAGTTTGTGGTAAAGGGCACCAAGTACCGCGCCTATACGGGCCTAAAGCGTGTGGACATTGATGTGAATACCTTATATCAGGAAGCACCCCTGGGCACGGCCAAGATGACCTCTGCCGCCAAGGCCTACTGGGGCCCCGGGCGGGATTACCGGGAAAGCAAATACAACGTGCCCAACCACACCCAGGTGACCGTGTACAACGCCGAGAACGGCTTTGTGCAGGTGGAGTTTTATGACGGCCGCACCGCCAAGTCTGAGCGCGCTTTAAGGCGCGCCTGGGTCACTGAGCGCGCGGTATCCGGCGCCTGGTCCAGCCCGGTCAATCCCCCGCCGGTCATCACCCCGCAGCCGCAGGCCCAGCCCCAGACCCAGAACGAAGCCTTCAGCTTCTGCCCCAACTGCGGCAAGGCCCTGCCCAAGGACGTCACCTACTCTTTTTGCCCTTATTGCGGAACAGCCTTGACCGGCCAGGCCATTCCCGTTCCTGCCCCCGCCCCCGTCACATCCGGGGACACCAAGCCCTGGGTTGAGCCCGGGGTGCCCATCACCTTAAAATCCCTGCAGGGCGACAGGCTCCAGCCACAGACCGGCCCGGGCAGCGGCTACAAGCGCTTCCGCTCAGTGGCCAACAACGGCGCTTTGCTCTACCAGCGCGGGGCCATGTTTGACATCTACGCGCTGTTCACTGTCAATGATTGGGTCTATGTCTCCTTTAATTACACAGACGGCCAGCCCAGGATGGGCTGGTTCCAAAAAGGCCTGTTTAATTTGGGTTCCGGCATCCCTGAGGTTCAGCTGACCTCAGCAAAGACCGGCATCGCGCAAAGCAGCATCACGCCCTACAACGGGCCCGGCACCCAATATGGGGATTACACCTCCTGCAGGCTCAAGGCCGGAGACAATGTCACCATCTACTTTGAGGACAACGGCTGGGTCTTTGGCGAGTTTTATACAACCGGCAACAACTACGGTTTTGTTCAGCTCTGGATGCCCAAGTCCAAACTGGACATCTATTAAGCCGAGTCCAGACACAACCGGGGCCGGGCATATGCCCGGCCCCGGTTTTTTGCGGCGAAATACATATAGAAACTTTAAAACCCGGTGCGCGCCCGGGCGCGGGGGGAGAATTATAAGAACATATTTAGGGCCTGCTGAAAAAAGTGATTCGCGCTATGGTCGTTCCTTCAAACAGCTGCTTGTGCTATCCCAACCGATTCTCCAGTCCAATTTACGCTCTTCAGCACGCGCCAAAAAAGAGCTAAAAGGAAGCGCAGCAGGTGTGCAACGTTCATTGCCAGGATAATAAACGCCGCTTCCGTCTTTCCGGTCTCAGCCAGGTAGGCCATGATCAG
>CAZHPW010000093.1:0-9019 GCA_964534515.1 uncultured Christensenella sp. | reverse complement strand
AGAGCAGGTCAAACTCCGCCACACGGAAGGGGGGCGCCACCTTGTTCTTGACCACCTTGATTTTGGTGCGGTTGCCCACCACCTCGGTGCCGTTTTTGAGCTGCTCGCCGCGGCGCACATCCAGGCGCACGGAGGCATAGAATTTCAGCGCGCGGCCGCCCGGAGTCACCTCGGGGTTGCCGTACATCACGCCGACTTTCTCACGCAGCTGGTTGATAAAGACCGCGATGGCGGAAGTCTTGCTCACCACGCCGGCCAGCTTGCGCATGGCCTGGCTCATCATACGGGCCTGCAGGCCCACAAAAGTATCGCCCATCTCGCCGTCAATTTCAGCCCGGGGAACAAGCGCCGCGACGGAGTCCACCACCACGATGTCAATCGCGCCGGAGCGAACCAGCGCTTCGGCGATTTCCAAAGCGTCCTCACCCGTGCTGGGCTGGGAGACGTAGAGCTCATCGATGTTGACGCCCAGGCGCTGCGCGTAGCTGGGGTCCAGCGCGTGCTCCGCGTCAATGAAGGCCGCCAGGCCGCCCAACTTCTGCGCTTCTGCAATCAGGTGCAGGGCGACGGTGGTCTTACCGGAGGATTCGGGGCCATAGACCTCAATGATGCGGCCGCGCGGGATACCGCCCACTCCCAGGGCCATGTCTAATTCAATGCAGCCGGTGGGAATGACATCCACCTGCATCTTGGACTGTTCGCCCAGTTTCATGACCGTGCCGCGGCCAAACTGCTTGTCCAGCGCCGCGAGCGCGCGGTCCAAAGCCTGGGTCTTTTCGTTTTGCGCGGCGGCCAGCGCCGCTTCCTGTTTGCTTGTTTTTGCTGCCATGTCGGCTTACCTCTCTTTATCGTGCTGTTGTTACTTGGTTGATAGCAAATGCCGCGCGCCGTAAAAGTACTGAACGCCGGACACAATGGTTAAAATGGACATGATGACACAAAGAATCATCGTGATGGTATTGGGGAGTAGGAACAGTGCGCTGATGACGCTGAAGAACTGGAAGTTGGTCTTGATTTTGCCCAGTTTGCCGGCTGAAATCACAATGCCCTGCTCCACCGCCACCAGCCTGAGGCCGTCCACCGCCAACTCCCTTGCTGCGACAATGCAAACCGCCCACCAGGGATAGTTCAGGTAAGGAATCAATACCACCATCACGCACAGGGATAAAATCTTGTCGGCGACCGGGTCGGCGAATTTGCCGAAGTTGGTGACAATGTTCCGCTTCCGGGCGATATAGCCGTCCACAAAATCCGTCAGCCCCGCCAGAACAAAGACAATGCCCGCGGGGATAGGGGCGCCCACCACAATCAGCAGCACGCACAGCGGGATGAGCGCGATGCGCAGCAGGGTCAACTTGTTTGGCAGGTTCATGCGTTTACCTCATCCCCAACCGCTTCACCGGTCAGGTCATAATCCGTCGCGCCGGTTATCTTGACCTTCACAAACTGGCCTTCCTTGAGGCCTTTGCCGTTTGTAATCTCAATCAATCCATCGCTGTCCGGCGCTTCCCAGGCGGAGCGGCCATAAGCCTTCTTGCCCTTCATGGAGGTGACCAGCACGCTGACAACGCCGCCGATGCGCTCCTGGTTGCGCTCCAGGCTGATTTGCCGCTGGCGCTGCATGAGGCGGTCCAGCCTGGCCTGCTTCACGTCCTCGGGGATTTGGTTTGGCATTTTGTAGGCCGCAGTGTCCTCTTCCCTGGAAAAGGCAAAGGCGCCCAGGCGGTCAAAGCGCACCCGCTCAATGAAGTCCATCAGCAGTTCAAAGTCTTCCTCCGTTTCGCCGGGGAAGCCCACAATCATCGTGGTGCGAAGCGCGAAGCCGCGCTCCCTGGCGTAGCGGAGCAGTTCTTCCGTTTCCTTGATGTCACCCCGGCGATTCATGCGCTTTAAGACGGCGGGGGAGGCATGCTGCAGCGGCAGGTCCAGGTAGCGGCAGAACTTGCTGTTCTCGGCCAGCTCATCAATCATGGCCTTGTCCGTCTCATCCGGATAGCAGTACAGCGCGCGCAGCCAGGTGATGCCTTCGATGGCTTCCGCCTTTTTCAGCAGTTTAGTCAAGGAGGTGTCCTTCAGGTCATCGCCGTAGCGGCTGGTGTCCTGGGAGATGATGATCTGCTCCCCAGCGCCGTTTGCGGCCAAGTCTGCCATCTCGCGCAGGATGTCGTCCTCCCTGCGGGAGCGGAAGCCGCCGCGGATTAGGGGAATGGCGCAATAGGTGCAGCGGTTGTCACAGCCTTCTGACACGCGCACATAGGCGGTATAGGGGGCGGTGGTCAGCACACGGCCGCAGCCGGCGAAGTCCTCCCCGCGCTCCGTGCTGCCCGCCCTTTCGCCGTCCATGGCCTTTTTGATGAAGCCGGACAGCTGGGGGTATTGGGATACCCCGGTTAGGACATCGATTTCCGGAATCTGCTCCAGCAGTTCCTCGCCATAGCGCTGGGCTAAGCAGCCTGTCACGCACAGCACCCGGCACTGGCCGTTTTTCTTGTATTCGGCCATCTCCAGGATGGCGTCAATGGATTCTTCCTTCGCAGAGGCGATGAAGCCGCAGGTGTTGACCACCAGCACATCAGCATCCTGTGCCCCGTTTACAAATTCAAAGCCGTCCTTTTTCAAAAAGGACAGCATTTCTTCGGTGTCCACCTGGTTTTTTACACAGCCCAGGGAAACCACCCCAACCTTCGTGCTCACTGAGTCTACTTGTTCCTTCCAATCAAAAACTGTCTTATTTTACCATAGAACAAAGCCCCGATACAAGGCTTTCGGGGCTAAAAAGGGAACAAAAGTTCGCTTTATTCTTGTTTAAGCCGCCGCTTGAGCACCTCAGGCCGGGCTACGCTGTAACCAAAGAAGCCCTCCGGTTTCTGAAGTCCCATGTATTCGCCGTGGCAGTAGGCGACCAGGTCCGCTTTGACAAAATCAATCTTGCCGCTTTGCTCAAGAAGGCTGTCCTGCACGCCCATGTCGATTATTTCACCCAGGAACATCGTGTGGGAGCCCAGGTGCTGCACGCTGCGCACGGCACAGGCCAGGTAGGCCGGGCTTTCCGCGATGGCGGGGGTCCATTTCATGGCGGGCACGGGAATGGGGTTCAGCGCGCAGGCTTCAAACTTGTCCATCTCCCGCCCTGACTTCACGCCGCAATAATCCGTGGCCTTCATCAGCTCACGGCTGACCAGGTTGACCACAAACTCGCCCGACTCCGTCACAATCTCATGTGAGAGCCGCTCCGGACGGATGGAAATGGAGACCATGGGCGGGTTGGAATTGACCGTGCCCACCCAGCCCAAGGTAATGATATTGGCTTTGTGCTGCTCTGATGCGCAGGTCACCATGACCACCGCCGTGGGGGAGAGCAGGGTGCCCGGCTTCATCTGGGTAAATGCCATTGTGCTTCTCCTTTACTCCGCGCGCGCCTCAATGCCCTTTAATACCTCAGGCTCTCTGATGTCGCGGGTTCTGGTAAACATGCGCCTGGTCAAAATAGCGCCGGAGCGGTAGCTTAAGCAGAGGAAGGGGCAGTCCTCAGTGAACAGCGCCTGGATTTCAAACAGCTTGTTTTGATAGGCTTCCTTGGTCACCGCCGCGCGCAATTCGGTGAACAATTTGTCCATCGCCTTGGAGTTATAGCGGGCGTAGTTGCCGGTATTGCCGGAAATGAGCAGGAAGCCTGGGTCGGGCGTCATGTCCATGTTGAAGCTGGCCATACACAGGTCAAAGCTGCCGGCTTCCAGTTTCTCCCTGACCTCCTTAAAGGTCATCATGTCAAGTCGGGCCTCAATGCCCACCGCGGCCAGCTGGGAGGCTATCTGCGCCGCCACATTGGCGCGCACAGAGTTGTCCTGCTCCTCATAAGCGTAAAAGCGCAGGGATAGCTTGACGGTTTTTCCGTCCCTGACCATGTCCCTGATGCCGTCCTCGTTGCTGTCCACCCAGCCGGCCTCGTCCAGCAGCTGGTTGGCCAGGTCCAGGTTCTGGCGGTAGGCGGTGTCTGAGCCAAAGTAGGTCCAGGTGCCGCTGGGCAGCGGGGTGTCCGTGCGCATAGCCATGCCCATGTAGGCGTTTTGCATGATGCCGTCCAGGTTCAAGGCCGCCCTGATGGCCTTTCTCACTTTGACATCGGCCAGTTCATAGCTGCGGTGGTTCATCATCAGCGTTTCCAGCTGTTTGGTGCGGTAGGACAGGTTGAGGGAGGACACGCCGGAGCGGTACTGCGCCGCTGTCATTGAGCGGGTGACAATCGCGTCCACGCGGTTGTATTCATAGCTAGAAATCAACTCCCGGTTGGTCGCGTGGAACATGGCGCTGATTTCGGTAATCGCGGGTTTCCCGCCCCACCAGGCGGAGTTGACCGACAGCCACAGGTAGTCAGACGGCATGAACTGTTCCACCCGGTAAGGCCCAGAGCCGGCCGGCGCGTCCGCCTGGACCTGTCCTGCCGGCAGGATGGGGAAGTTCATCGCGTAGAGGAAGCCGTAGTTCTTGCGGTTGGTGGTGATGCTGACCGTGCGCTCATCCACCGCGGTAATCTTGTTGATAAAATACTTCAGGGACGAGTAAGCGCCCTTGTCCACCGCCGTTTCATCATTGGCCAGGCGCAGGATTTCCTCAGCGCTCGCCACCACGTCAGCGCTGGTCAAGGGGCTGCCGTCATGGAAGGTGACGCCTTCCCTTAAGGTAAAGGTCCAGGTGGTGCCGTTGCCGGAATTGTCCCAGCTTTCAGCGAGTACACCCTTTGGCAGGTAGTCATCATCAATTGTTAAGAGGGGCTCATACACCAGGGCGGTGATGGACATAAACTCCCGCTCAACCGGCAGGAAGGGGTTCAGCCTCGCGGTTGTGGAGGAAACAATGCCGATGATGATGCTCTGGCTATCAGTTCGCTCCGCTGAGGCGGGCAGCATCATCAAGCACAGAATCAAGAGAAACAGGCGCAAGGCCCTGGTCTTTTTCATAGTAAATCGCATAAGCGTCCATTACCTTTCCCACATAGTCCCGTGTGTCCTTCATTGGAATCATATCCAGTGTCACGGTCTTCTGGTCACTGGCGCGCTCCAGCGCCCAGTGTTTGACGTTGTTGGCGCCCGCGTGGTAGGCGGCCGCCACCATGACCGGGGAGCCGTTAAACATATCGCTTAGGTACGCCAGATAAGACGCGCCAAAGGCAATGTTGCGCTCCGGGTCAAACAGGGAGTCGGGTTGATAGCCTGTCACATTGAGACGGCCTGCCAGCCAAGTGCCGGTGTCCGGCATAATCTGCATCAGTCCCCGGGCGTTGACATAGCTCACCGCGTCCGCGCGGTAGCTGCTTTCACATTTGATGATGGCCGAGATAAAGGAGGGGTTTAAGTTGTACTGCTCGGCGTACTTGTCTATCAGGCTCTGGTAGCCAGAATTGGCCCTGGCGTTCCAGTGCTCCTGCTTGTGGGCCAGGACGCGCTGGGCTTCCGCGGCGCGCTGGGCCTTTAAACCGTCCAATTTCTGCTGGTTCAATGCCAAAAGGATGACAGCCAGCGCGGTCACCAGCACCAGGGCGGACACGACCACTAAAAACATGGTGGAGATGGGCCTTTTTGGCTTTTGCTGCGGCGCGCGCGCTTTTTCCTGTTGCGCATTGAATTGGGTCTTCGGCTGTTTTTCAGGCAGGGGCTTGCCTTTCAGGCGTGCCCTGGGTTGAGCGGTGGCTGGCGGGTGCTGGGGCACATGCTTTACCTGCGCGCCTTCGGCATTGAGTGTTCTTGGCGCGCGCCGGTTGCGCGCTTTCACATTCCAGGGGGATTCAGACACGTTTGATTCTCCTCACGCAGTCCTCCCAAAGCCGGATAACGGCCTTGGCGTTGGCTGCTTTTTCACCGGTTGTGATGATGACCCGGTCAGCCAGGGTGGCTTTTTTCATCGCGGGCATCTGGCTCTTGATGCGCTGGCGCGCTTCCTCATCTGACAGCCCTCGGTCCCGCAAGCGCTCCATTTGCGCTTTTTCTGTCGTCCAGGCGCTCCAGACCTCGTCACAAATCCGGTCGTAGCCGGTCTCATATAGGAGCGGCACTTCCAGGATGACGGCGGGTTGGTCAGCGTTTAGCGTAATCTGCCGGTTCATTTCCTCAAAAATAATGGGGTGCATCAGGCTGTTGAGGTCGCTTAAGGCTTTTTCATCGGCAAAGACCGCGTCACCCAGTGCCTTGCGGTTTAAGGTGTCACCGTCAAAGACAAGGTCGCCAAAGCGCTCGCGGATTTTGGGCAGGGCTTTGCCCCCCTTTGCTGTCAGGCTCCTTGAGATGGCGTCCGCGTCAATGACGACAGCGCCGTGCTCCTGAAGGGCTTTTGACAGCATGCTCTTGCCGCAGGCGATGCCGCCTGTCAGGCCAATCAGGTAGGGTTTATTTGGTGTCATACCAGCTGTACCCGACCTTGATGTCGCACTTTAAGGGAACCTTCAAGTCAATCACGCTCTCCATCACCTGCTTTAAGAGCAGGCGGACCTCTTCTTTTTCTTTCTCCGGCGCTTCAATAATCAGTTCGTCATGCACCGTTAAAACGAGCCGGGCTTCAAACTTGCGCGCGATGAGCTCATTGTAAACCTTGACCATCGCGGCCTTGATGATGTCAGCGGCCGTGCCCTGGATGGGCGTGTTCATGGCGACACGCTCGCCGAAATTGCGGGTGTTGGCATTGCCGCTCTTGAGCTCCGGCAGCAGCCTGCGCCTGCCAAAAAGGGTGGTGATATAGCCCTGCTCATAGCCCTGGCGCACGGCGCTTTCCATGAAGTTGCGCACGCCGGGGTAGCGCTCAAAATAGCGGTTGATGAAGTCAGACGCCCGTTTTCTGGAGGTGCCGATATTTCTCGCCAGGCCAAAGTCGCTGATGCCGTACACGATGCCAAAGTTGACCGCCTTGGCGTCAGAGCGCAT
The DNA here is from genome assembly GCA_964534515.1 of uncultured Christensenella sp. Lineage (GTDB taxonomy): Bacteria > Bacillota > Clostridia > Christensenellales > Aristaeellaceae > UBA6115. Next base: position 2,108 of record CAZHPW010000093.1, on the reverse strand, counting down.
GGCGGAGGTGACTTCGCTGAGCTCCACACCGTTGATTTCAGCGGCCGTTCTGGTGTGGATGTCCTGGTCCTTGATAAAGGCGTCGCACATGGCCTCATCCCCGCTCATGTGCGCCAGGATGCGCAGCTCAATCTGGGAATAGTCCGCGTCAATCAAGACATGGCCGGGCTTGGCCACAAAGGCGCGGCGGATGTCCCGGCCCATCTCGGTGCGAACGGGGATGTTTTGCAGGTTAGGCTCGTTGGAGGAGATGCGCCCGGTGGCCGTTCCCACCTGGTCAAAGGTGGAGTGGATGCGGCCATCGCTGTCCATCTTTCGAATCAAGGCGTCAATGTAGGTGGAGTTCAGTTTGCTCACCTGGCGGTAGTCCAAAATGAGGGGGATGGCGGGGTGCAGGGGCGCGATGGCCTCCAGCGCCTCGGCGTCCGTGCTGTAGCCGGACTTGGTCTTGCGCTGGGTGGGCAGGCCCAGGGTCTCAAAGAGCACCTTGCCCAGCTGCGCGGGGCTGTTGAGGTTAAAGCCGCTCTCCCCGGTCAATTCATAGATTTTTTCGCGCAGCGCTTCGGTTTTCTGGGTGAAGTCAGCCCCCAGGCGGCTCAGCACCTGGCCGTCCACCTGAAAGCCCAGCACTTCCATGTCATAAAGCACCTTGGTCAGCGGCAGCTCAATTGATTCAAAGAGCTCCGTCATGCCCGTTTCCTTCAGCTGCTCCTTTTGCTTTTTGTACAATTCCATGACGCCTGAAGCGTCACGCTTGGCGAAGTTTTGCAGCGCGTAGGATTTTTCCTGGGAGTTGAGCAGGTAAGCGCCCACCATGGTGTCAAAAACCAGGTTGGCGTCTTCCGCCTTCTCAAGCTTCATCAGGTGGAACAACTGCTTGGCGTGGTGGGCGACCAGGCCGTTTTTCAGGTGCGGCAGCGCGGTCCTGAGCGCTTCATCGCTTTGCAGGCCCTGCGCCGTGTCAAACAGGCTCTGTTGGCTTGGGGCGATGCTAACCTGGGCGCCCTCGCCCTTGTCCTTCATCAGGGACACTTCCTCGTCCGTCGCGAACACGGCGACGGGCGCCTTGGGTTCGGGGCTTAAAAAGCGTGTAATGGCGTCCTTGCTGTCTAAACTCACCCAGTCGGTCTGCGGCGCTTCCTCGTCATTGGCCGCTTCAACGGCGCTTTGGCCCATAAACCTGCGCACGCGCTCAGACGCGGTGTTTAGCTGGAATTTTTTCATTGTGGGGATGCCGTCGTGCAGTTTGTCCAGCGTCGCGTCCCTAAGGCTCAGGTTCACATTCAGGTCGCGCTTGATGGTGGCCAGTTCTCGGCTCATGACGGCCAAGTCCTTGTGCTCCCGCAGGCGCTCGCCCAGTTTGCCCTTGATGTTGTCGGCGTTCTCCAGCACCTTGTCCATGGTGCCGTATTCCTGCAACAGTTTGACCGCGGTTTTCTCTCCCACGCCGGGCACGCCGGGGATGTTGTCGCTGGGGTCGCCCATCAGGCCTTTCCAGTCGGCCACCTGCTCCGGCGTGATGCCAAAGGCGTCTTTGACGCCTGCCGGGTCATAGATGACGGTCTCTGAAATGCCCTTTTTGGTGAACAGAACTTGCACATCGTCATCCACCAGTTGCAGGTCATCCTTGTCACCGGTTAATATCAGGGCGCGGATGCCTTTTTGCTTGGTCTGCAGCGACAGGGTGCCGATGAGGTCATCAGCCTCATACCCGGGCAGGCTCATCACCCCAATGCCCATAGAAAGCAGCACTTCCTTGATGACATCAAACTGGGGGATGAGGTTGTCCGGCATTGGCGCGCGGCCTTCCTTGTACTCCTTGTACGCCTCATGGCGGAAAACCGGCCCATGCTCATCAAACAAGACCACACAATACTGCGGCCTGATATCTTCAAATGCCTTCATCAGCATGCTCATAAAGCCATGCACGGCGTTGGTGGGAATGCCGTTGGCGTCCATGTCTGGCAAGGCGAAAAACGCCCGGTACATCAGGCTGTGGCCATCCACCAAAATACAGGTTTCTCTCATGTTCTCACCTCCCCAACATTGTAACATAGTGTCCCCTGAATAACAGCCCTTTACGCTGCCAAGCAATCAAGCAACACGCT
>CAZHPW010000092.1:0-9089 GCA_964534515.1 uncultured Christensenella sp. | reverse complement strand
GGTTTTTCCAGAGGGGCAGGGTGTTGACCAGGGTGGACTGGATGCGCTCAATGAGCAGGGAGTTGTTGTTCTGCAGCAGGCGGATCTGCGGCGCCATCTGCAGGCTGATTTGACGGGTCAATTTGAGGTCGTGCAGCTTTTTCTCAAAGCGGTCGGCGGCCTGCTCCAGGTCGGAAGCCTTCTGGGCATCCAGGGTGTCCCCGGAGGCCTTGGCCTGTTCCTTCAGGGCGACCAAATCAGTCTCGCGCACTTCCTTTAAGCGCTTTTCACCAGCGATGATGTACATGGTGAGCTCACGGAAGTATTCCAGGTTCATGTCATAGAGGTGGCTGAACATGGAGACATCCTTGAGCAATTGGACCTGATGGCCTTCCAGGGTGCCCGCGATGTTGGACACGTTGCCGGCCACGTCGTCAAAACGGGCCTGAACCTGGGCCATGTGCTTCTTGGCGCTGGTGAACCAGGCACGGATTCCCTTGGGCTTCTCGGCTGAGGCTTCAAAGGTCTTGAGTTCGCCAATGAGCTTGGTCAGGCTGTCGCCCACATCGCCGGAGTCAATGTTTTTGACTTCGGACAGGATGGTATCGGCGAAGGTGGACACCTTTTTCTGCGCATCAGCGCCGTAGAGCATGACGTGCTGGGGGTTGGTCACGTCGATTTTAGAGGAAAACTCATCAACCGCCTTGCGCTCTTCCGGGGTGAGCTTGTTGTCCAGGTCGCTGTAAATCTTGGCGTGCACGTCCGGGGACTCGGGCGCCTGCTGCTGGGCCTGCTCAAACTCGTTGATGACGGCCTCCACCTGGAGCCTGGCCGCGGATTCGCTGGACAAGGTTAACTCAGGAAGGGGCTTGCTCACGGTTTCCTGGATGGCGTCAATGGCCTGGGCCGCCTTGGCCTGCGCGTCCACCTGGGGCTTGTTGTTTTCACTCATTTTACTTCTCCTTCATTTGGGCCTGGGCAGTCGCCTGGCCGGTTGTTGAGCCGGTTTGGGTTGTATCCTGCCGGGCGGTCTGGGACTGCCCGGGGTTTGACTTGATGGAAAATTCACTGCCCAAGAGGCTATCCTGCTTGAGCATGGTTTCCAGGACATCGATGTCTGTTGAGATGTCCAGCATATCGTTTTGATAGAGGGTGGACAGCTGTTTTTCAAAGGCGCCGATAACCACCTGCATGGCGGACTGGATGCGCCGCTTGGTCTGAACCGCTTCCTGGCCGGACACGCCGCGCTCGGTCAAGCGGCGGTAGCCGGTGAGCATCTTGAGCGTGGTGGGCAGGTAGTAATCCATAAAGCGGCGAATCTGCGGCGCTTTGCCGGGCTGCTCGATGATGGTCTGGAAGATGCGGGTGGAAATCTTATCCAGCTGCACGATGCTCTCAGACAGCACGGGGTCAGGTATCATCTCGTCTTCCTTGCGGATTTGGGTCAGCAAATCCTGGCCCTTCTTGATGACCTTGTCCACGGCCTCATTGCCGGTGACCGGCAATTCATTAAGCGAGGCGGCCTGCTTGGAAGTATCCAGGCCGGAAAACATGGTGTAGGACAGCCAGCCGGTCAGGGCGGACAAACCGCCCGCGACCAGGTAATGCAGCGGCGCGTTGAGCGGAAAGACAAGGGAATACAGCAGGGCTGTCACACCGGCCGTCAAAAAGCCCGCAAAAAGACCTTTTCCGGGCGAGGTGGACTGTTTCAATTTCTTGGCCATGCATCCTCCAAACTGTAAACGCAGATAAAGCATTGTCTGCCTTGCAAAGTATAACATACCCCATAAGCGCGTTCAAATGAATAATTGATGAGAAAAAGTTCAGACACCCGCATCCGGAAGACGATGATAATTTTGTTTTTATTTTGTATATGGGACGCGCGCGGCTGTGGTATACTGTCAAAAAGCACACTATAAGGGGATAATTAAATGGTCATTATCGGCCTGAGCACCAATTGGGACAACAACATGGGCGCGGACAGCATGCCCAGGGACTATGTCACCGCCGTACTCAACGCGGGCGCGCTGCCCGTCATCCTGCCCATGATACCGGAAAACCATCCGCGGTATGAGGAACTGATGGACAAAGCCCTTTTAATGGTAGACGGCCTTGTCATGACAGGCGGCCCGGATGTGGCGCCCGAGCATTACAATGAAGAGCGCCTGCCCAAATGCGGCGACATCTTTGAAGCGCGGGACAAGGCTGACCTGACGCTGATTAAAAAGGCCCTGGCGGCCAAAAAGCCACTGTTAGGCATCTGCCGGGGGCTGCAGGCGGTGAACGTGGCGCTGGGCGGCAGCCTGTACCAGGACCTGGACAGCCAGATAGAAACCAACATTGACCACCAGCGCAAGGACAAGGGCTACGCGCATGAGGTGACGATTACGGAGGGCACGCTGCTGCACCGGGTCGTGGGCAAGGAAAACATCAATGTGACCAGCCGCCACCACCAGGCGACCAAAATGGCCGCGCCCGGGCTCATGGTATCCGCAAAGAGCGAAGACGGCGTCATTGAGGCGCTGGAGTTTGAAAACGGCTACCCCGGCATCCTGGTGCAATGGCACCCGGAGAACCTGGCAGCGATAGGTGACAAAAGCCAGCAGGCGCTGTTTGACTGGCTGGTGAAGGCGGCATCCAGGCAATGAGAATCGCGCTGATATCCGACCTCCACGGCAACCTGCCGGCGCTTTTGGCACTGCAAGAGGACCTGGCGCACCAAAAACCGGATGAAATCTGGTGCCTGGGCGACCTGGTCGGCAAAGGCCCATCCTCAAAGGAAACCTTTGACTGGGTGATGGCAAACTGCTCTTTGGTATTGGGCGGCAACTGGGACTACGGCGTGGGCCGGAAGGAATTTCACAGGGACACCTTTTACTGGGCGCAATTGGGCGAGGAGCGGCTTGAAACGCTGTCCAACCTGCCCCGGGAAAAGCACCTGATGCTATCCGGCCGAAAAATCAGGCTGATTCACGGCCGCCCCGTGATGGCCAGGCTGCAGAACATCCAGGATAACAAAGAGGGGCTACTCCCCTACCTGGAGCCGGATTTTGACATGCTCATCTACGCGGACACCCACCGCCAGGGCGTGAGAACCTTGTCCGGCCAAATCATCAACATCGGCTCCGTCGGCAACGCCCTGGGGCTGCCCCTGGTGCAGTACGCCATCTTGGAAGGCGAGCCGGGCAACACAAAAGGCCGGCTTGAAGTGCGTTTTGTGACCCTGCCCTATGACAACCAAAGGGCGGCCGATGACGCGCTGCAACTCTCGGGACTGCCGGACGCCCATGCCTATGTGCAGGAGGTTTTAACCGGGCAATACGCCGGCAGCCTGCGCACCAAATCCGTCCGCATCAAACAACCATAAACAAAAGGAGGCCAACCATGTCCAACATCCCAACCGCACACAACTCCGCCAAAGCAGGTGATTTCGCGCGCACCGTCTTAATGCCGGGCGACCCCTTAAGGGCCAAGTTCATTGCGGACAATTTCCTTGAGAACGCCGTCCTGGTCAACAACGTCCGGGGCATTCAGGGCTATACCGGTGAGTACAAGGGCAAGAAGGTGTCCGTGATGGCGTCCGGTATGGGCATGCCCACCATCGGCATTTATTCCTATGAGCTGTACAATTTCTACGGCGTGGAGCAGATTATCCGCGTGGGCTCCGCCGGCATGATTGACCAGAAGCTGAAGCTCAGGGATGTGGTGGCCGCGATGAGCGCCTACACCAATTCCTCCTACGGCACGCAGTTTGGCTTCAAGGGCAACCTGGGCCCCTGTGCGAACTTTGAGCTGCTGCTCAAGGCGCATGAAGCCGCGAAGAAAATCGGCGTGGACTTAAAAGCCGGGCCGATTTATTCCTCTGACATCTTCTATGATGAGACCGTGCCCACAGTGGGCGAGACGCTGGAGAAACTGGGCGTGTTGTGCGTGGAAATGGAAACCTACGCCCTTTACCTCAACGCCGCCAGGGCCGGGAAGAAAGCGCTGGCGCTGCTCACCATCTCTGACAACCCGGTGACCGGGGAGGGCTTAAGCGCCGAGGACCGGCAGAACACCTTCACCCAGATGATGGAAATCGCCCTGGAAATCGCCTGATGAACATCTTGGTCAGCGCCTGCCTGCTTGGGCTTCGCACCCGCTATGACGGCGGGCAGTCGCTGAGCGAAAAAATCAGGGAACTAAGCCAGTGTCACACCCTCATCCCGGTCTGCCCGGAGCAGTTGGGCGGCCTGCCCACGCCCCGACTGCCCTGTGAAATCATGCAGGGCAGGGTTCTCTGCCGGGACGGCAGCGACAAGACCGCGGAATTTGAGGCCGGAGCCAAGGCCGCTTTGGACATTTACCGCTTGAGCGGTTGTCAAATCGCCATATTGAAGGCGCGCAGCCCATCCTGCGGCAAAGGCGTCATTTATGACGGCAGCTTTACAGGAAGACGGGTCAATGGCTCCGGCGTCTTCGCCAAAGCGCTTGAGAGCCAAGGCATCCGGGTGATTACTGAAGAAGATACAGCTGCCATGGAAGAGTTACCTAATGGTAAAGCTGCCCGGTAGAACCATGCCTCGCGCCTGACAAAATACTGAATTAATACAAAATTTGCGTGAATTTTGATACATTCAACCTTGACCTCCTCCTTTTTTAAGCGGATACTGGGTTCATTCTAAAAAGGAGGGTGTGCACGATGCAAAGGAAACTACTGTCCCTGCTCCTGGTTCTGGCGATGCTTGTACTGCCGACAATGGCAATGGCTGAGGAAAGTGATCTTCATCACGTGAAGGGCAACGGAAAGCTTGTCATCGGGTACACCGTCTACAAGCCGATGAACTACACGGACGAAGCGGGCAACTTTACCGGGTTTGATACCGAGCTTGCCATCGCCGTCTGTGAAATCCTGGGCCTTGAGCCTGAGTTTGTTGAGATTGTCTGGGCCACCAAGGAAACCGAGCTGGCCGCGAAGACCATCGACTGCATCTGGAACGGGCTGACCATCACCGATGAGCGCAAGGAAAACATGGCCATCACCGTGCCCTACGTGAAAAACGCGCAGGTCGTGGTGATGAAGGCCGACGCGCCCTATGACACCACTGCCTCTCTGATTGGCAAGACCGTGGTGGCGGAGGCCGGCAGCGCGGGTGAATCCACCATCCAGAATGATGACAACCTCAAACAAGCGGAATACTTTGCCAAAGATATGCAGACCTCTTGCCTGATTGAAGTCAAAGCGGGCACCGCCGACGCCGCCGTGCTGGATTTGACCTTGGCCATAGCGGCCACCAGGGAAGATGGGGACTATGCTGATTTGGCTATCAAGGACAGGCTGGCCGTTGAAGACTACGGCGTGGCCTTCCGCAAGGGCTCTGACATTGCCGAGGAAGTGAACAAAGCGTTCGCGACCCTGACAGAGAACGGCTTCCTGCCCGCGCTTGCGGAGAAATATGGCCTGGACCTGGCGAAATAAGCGCTTTAGCAAATGAATAAAGGGACAGAGCAATCTGTCCCTTTGTTTTCATCAAGGAAATGGGATACGCATGACAGACTTTAACACCATCATCACAAGGCTGACGGAGAGCTTCTGGCTAAACATCCAATTGTTCGGGCTGACGCTGCTGTTTTCCCTGCCCCTGGGCCTCCTCATTGCCTTTTGCTCCATGAGCAGAATCAAAATCATCTCCCTCATCTCCAAGACCTTTGTCTGGATTATCCGGGGGACGCCCCTGATGCTGCAGGTCATTATCATCTTTTTCGCGCCGGGCCTGCTCAACTGGGGGCCCTTGTGGGGCTCAGGCTCCGCGGCGCGCTTCACCGCGGCGACGGTGGCCTTTATCATCAACTACGCCTGTTATTTCTCTGAAATCTTCCGCGGCGGCATCCAGGGCGTGCCCAGGGGGCAGACTGAGGCCGGGCAGGTGCTGGGGATGACCAGAAGCCAGATTTTCTTCAAGGTCACCCTGATGCAGGTCATCAAGCGCATCTTGCCCGCGATGTCCAATGAGGTCATCACCCTGGTGAAGGATACCTCCTTGGCGCGCATCATTTCCATCAAGGAAATCATCATGATGGCGCAGGAATATACCGCCAAAGGCCTCATTTGGCCCTTGTTCTCAACCGGGCTCTTCTTCCTGCTGTTTGTGGGGGTATTGACCATCCTGTTCAACGTGCTGGAAAAGAAGATGGACTATTTCAAGGTGTAATGTAATGAAGATATTGGAAGTCAACAACCTGTACAAGCGCTTTGGCCAGACGCCGGTTCTGGAAGGCATCAGCTTTTCCTTAGGCCAGGGCAAGGCGCTGGCCATCATCGGCTCCTCCGGCTCGGGCAAAACCACCCTGCTGCGCTGCCTGAACTTTCTGGAAATCCCCGACAAGGGCAGCATCTTAGTGGACGGGCAGAAAATCTTTGACGCCAAGGACAGCAACAAATTGACCGACAGTGAAATCAGGACCCGGCGGCTGAACTTTGGCATGGTGTTCCAATCCTTCCACCTCTTCCCCCAGTACACGGTTAAAAAGAACATCACCTTGGCCCGGGAGCTGCTGCAAAAGGAAGCGGGCAAGTTAAAGACGGCTACCGCGCTTTCCGGCAACATTGAGGAAGAGGCGATGGAACTGATTGCCCAGATGGGGCTTAAAGGCAAGGAAAACGCCTACCCGCATCAACTGTCCGGCGGCCAGCAGCAGCGCGTCGCCATCGCCAGGGCCTTGGCCTTAAAGCCCAAAATACTCTGCTTTGATGAGCCGACCAGCGCGCTGGACCCGGAATTAACCGGTGAGGTGCTGCGCGTGGTGCGCGGCCTGGCTGAGAAAAAGACCACCATGATTATCGTGACTCACGAGATGGCCTTTGCCAGGGACGTGGCCGACCACGTTATCTTTATGGATGAGGGCGTGATTGTGGAGGAGGGCAGCCCCAGGGATGTGATTGTGCACCCCAAGGAGGAGCGCACAAGGCAATTCCTGAGCAGGTTTTCAAGCGACAACTAAAGAAATCCCCGGCGGTTCGCGACCACCGGGGTTTTTCTCTTAGTACTTATCAAGCCTTGGGAATGGTGTCCGTGCGCCTGTCAATGCGGCCGGTAAAGAACCAGGAGGCCGCGATGAGGAGCAGCAGCATGAAGGGCACGACCCTTAAACTGGTGCTGCGCACAAACAGACCGGTCAGCGGCGGAATCAGGGTGGAGCCAAAGTAGGCGGCCGCCGTCTGCAGGCCGATGACGGACTGGGACAAGGCGGTGCCAAAGCGCTGGGGCACTAAGAAGGTCATGGACGGGAAGAGAGGCGCGTTGCCAAGGCCCAGGCAGAGGTAGCCCAGGAGGGCAACCTCACGCGGCACAAGCGGCAGCGCCAGGAGCAATGCGCCGCAGAAAGCCAGGATGAGGCCGTAGCGAATCATCTTCCGGCTGTCCACTTTCATGGCGATAAAGCCGGAAACGCCCCGGCCCAGGGTGGTGCCAAAGAAATAGATGGAGGATAAGAGGGCAGAGGTCGCGGCGTCAAAACCCTTTTGCTCCTCCAAAAAACTGGCCGCCCAGACGCTGCCGGTGTACTCAAAGCCGACCATGCAAAAGAAGGCCAGCATCGTGGTCTTAAGGCCTGGCGTGGCCAGCAAGGAGGACAAGGACAATTTATGCGGCGTGCCGAAATCGGCCAGCTCCTGTTTTTCCGCTTTTTTCCACAGGGGCAGGGAGAAGAGCAGAATCAAAAGCAGGACGCCCTGCAAAATGGCGGCGGTTAGGTAGCCGCGCGGCCAGGAGCCGGTTTGCCGGATGCCTAGGCCGATGATGATTGGCCCCAGCGTCGCCCCCACGCCCCACATAAAATGGAGCCAACTCATATGGCTGGCCTTGTAATTGCGGGCGACAAAGCCGTTTAAGCCGGAGTCCACAGCACCCCCGCCCATGCCCAGGGGGAAGGCCAGAAGGCAGACCAGGAAATAGCTCCTTGATAATGAGTACAGGAGCAAGCCCAGCGCGGTTAGGAGCACCGAGCCTGCCATGACCTTGCCCGTGCCAAAGCGGTCAATGAGCTTGCTCGAGAAGAAACTGGAGATGACAGCGCCCAGGGTGGACAGCATGGACACCAGGCCCAAATCGGCCAGGGACTTGCCCAGGGTGATGGACATGGACGGCCAGGCCGCGCCCAGCATGGCGTCCGGCAGGCCCAGGCTGATAAAGGAGACGTAAATCAGCGGCAGCAGCAATGAAAACATACAATTCCTCCATATAAACTTCAGACATCTTACGCATTCCCGGCGAAAAGAACAAGTGAAGAGCGCAAAGATGTCAAAAAATTGGATTTTCAAAGAAAATTGCTTGACAATCCGGGCAGGGTTTTATAAGATATCTTTTGCGTCAATAGACTCATTAGCCCCGGGTGCTATTGAACTTCAGGCAAAACCTGCGACCATCAGGCAGAGCCAAACATCAGTAAGGGAATTGTACAAGGAGGAGTTTCGCTTGAATACCTATATGGCGAATGCGCAGACCGTAGAGCGCAAGTGGTATGTCGTTGACGCGGACGGCATGGTGCTCGGACGCCTTGCCAGCCAGGTTGCCAATATCCTGCGCGGCAAACACAAACCCACCTGGACCCCGCATGTGGACACGGGTGACTTTGTGATTATCATCAACAGCGACAAAGTTGTTCTGACCGGCAAGAAACTGGATCAGAAAGTTTATTATCATCACACCGGCTATGTCGGCGGCTTGAAAGAAACCAAGTACCGCGACCTGATGGCCAAGAAAAGTGACTTCGCAGTCAAACAGGCCGTGAAGGGCATGCTGCCCAAGGGCCCGCTGGGACGCGCGATGCTCAAGAAGCTTTACATCTACACCGGAAACGAGCACCTGCAGCAGGCCCAGAAGCCTGAAATGCTTGCTCTTGAACGCTAAGGGGGGAGTGAAAGAACATGGCAGATATTAATGCAGTAGGCCGCCGCAAGAAAGCAGTCGCGCGCGTCCGTCTGGTGCCCGGCAAAGGCGAAATCATCATCAACAAGCGTGAGCTGGATGATTACTTTGGCCTGGAGACGCTGAAGATGTCCGTTCGCCAGCCCCTGGTGCTGGTCAACGCGACCGGCTTTGATGTGCTGGTGAATGTTGTCGGCGGCGGTT